>JAFGEV010000100.1 GCA_016931385.1 Prolixibacteraceae bacterium | reverse complement strand
TCAGTACTTGTTATCAAACAATAAAGGCGGCAAAGCAAAACCCTGTTGAAAGTTTGAGATATGAATAAAACAAACATATATGAACCTGCGTGAAATACTTCAATACGAATAACCCAGCCAACGAAAGCACTGACGATAGTTTGAGGTATGAATTACTTAAAAATATGAACCATATGAACCGGCTGTTAATTATTACACAAGCCCGAAATCTCCTGAAAAACAAATTCATGACCCTGGTACAAATTGGTGGCCTGGTAATTGGATTTTGTATTGTATTGTTTCTTTTTGTAAAAGTCGATTACGAATATTCTTACGATACATTCTGGAAAGACTATCAGTCGATTTACCGGGTGGCACTTGATTTGGAATACCCGGATGGCAGAAAAATAAAGTCGGCCAAGAATTTTCACGGTTCAACCGAACTTCTCGATGAAGAAGTGCCGGGGGTGATTACACACTGTAATATGTCGCGCGATATGATTACCGTTTATTATCAGGATAAAGTGATTCAGGATGTTGATTGGTTTTGGAGCGACACTACCTTTTTCAGTGTGTTCGAACGAAAGATTCTTTATAGTGAGTCGGAAAACCTGTTTGGCGATTTACACGGAATTGTGATTTCCGAATCGTTTGCCCGTAAGTTATTTGGAGATGAGAATCCTGTTAATAAAGAGATTTCTTTAAACGAAGGATGGAAATTCCTGGTAAAGGGCGTTTTTGAAGATATCCCTTCCAACAGTTTTTTAAAAGTTGACGTGTTGGGTAGTTATATGTCGTTGACATATTTCATGCGCAATTATGATCCACGAAACCAGGTTTTAATAGATAATCCATCCTTTGTTTATCAGAAACCGTCGCCGTATGTACAAAAAAGGTGGACTTCCTCGATGCAATTCAGGCCTCACTGTTATATAAGGTTTGAAAACAATAAAAATATTGCAGAACTGGAAACTGCAACTTCGGAAGCCATTAAGAAAGTTGGGCTCCCTGAAAGTTTAATCAACAGCCGGATGAAGTTTATTTATCAGCCTGTTGCTTCCATCCATTTACATTCAAATCTTGACAATGAATTAAATACAAATGGCAGTGCAATGCAGGTGAATTTTCTGATGATTATCGCAATGGTAGTGCTTGTTGTTTGCCTGGTGAATTACATAAATCTTTCTACTATTTCCACCATTAGCGAACGAAAAAGCTATTCAATCCGATTGCTAAATGGGGCTCCTAAACTGGATATATTCCTTTCACTTATTATCCGGAATCTATTCCTTTTTATTTGTGCTCTTCTTATTGCAGTTGTGTTAGCATTCCTTCTTCTCAGGCAGCAAACACCTCAAAATTCCTTACCAATATTACTTATTCCGACAATGGCCTGCCTTGTTTTGTTTGGTACTATTATAACTTCGTTAATCCCATATCTTTCCATTTTTAGCACGCCCATTTTTATTTCACTGAAAGGACAATCGTGTGGAACTAAACATAATTGGAATAGTCGGAAAATGCTGGTAGTAGCCCAGTTTGCAATTACCATTATATTGGTCATATCCACTATTGGGATATATAAACAAATGAATTTTGTAATAAATAAAAATCTCGGGTTCAACGGTTCTCAAACGGTTTTCAGCTATACACCTATGACCATCACCAATCATCCCGATATTCCTGCAAAACTTGTTACCTTCAGAAACGAAGTCCAGTCGTTGCCTGGTGTAAGTTCGTTCACTGTCAGTTCTTCGGTTCCGGGGCGTGACATACGACGGTGGAACGAAAATGTAAATCCGGTCAATTCGGCCGAACAATTTGGAGCTTCGTTCAACATTGTGAGTATCGACAACCAGTTTTTGGACACCTACGGAATTTCTCTGTTAGCTGGCGAAAATTTCATAGACCGTTCCGACTGGACTTCTGATGAAGTTCTGATCAACCGTTGTGCAGCTGAAAAGATGGGATTCGGAAATCCCGTTGATGCTCTGAGTTCAACTTTCAGCATCGGACAAAATTCATATCGTGTTAAAGGTGTAATTGAAAACTATCATCATGTTTCGTTGCATCATCAAATTATGCCAGCCATATATTTTCAAAATCTTCAGTGGGAAATGTCGGTTGGTTATTATTCGTTTAAACTTACTTCGTCCAATATTTCAGGTGTAATGAAGGATATTGAAAAAATATGGGAACGACTGTACCCGGGAGACGAGTTTGTTTTCAATTTTTCAGAAAAGGAGTTTGAATCGCAATACTGTAACGATTTAAATTTTAACAGGATACTTTCATTTTCGGCCATCCTCGCCTTAATAATTTCGTCTTTGGGTTTATTAAGTCTGTCCATGTTCAATACAAGTCAGCGGATCAAAGAAATCGGCATACGAAAGGTAAATGGAGCTCGCATTTCCGAAGTGCTGGTAATGCTCAACAAAGACTTTGTGAAGTGGGTAGCTATCGCCTTTGTGATTGCAGGTCCCATTGCATACTACGCCTTGAATAAATGGCTCGAAAACTTTGCCTACAAAACAGAACTGAGCTGGTGGATGTTTGTACTGGCTGGTTTACTGGCTTTAGGAATTGCGTTATTAACAGTTTCATTGCAATCATGGAAAGCAGCTAGGAGGAACCCGGTGGAAGCGTTAAGATATGAATAGAAAGTATCAACTGCCATCACTAAAAATCAGAAAGATCAACATTCAAAAAATAGTTGATAAAATAGCGGGCTGCTGCCATAAACCCGATGAAAGCCTCAGAAACAAATTAAATAGATAATTGAAATGAAAACATTGAAAATTACATTCCGAAGGTTGTTCCGAAAAGGAGAACACTCTATAACCCGCATTATATCGTTGGCTGCAGGACTGGCTTTTGGCATATTACTTTTATCAGAAGTATTTTATAATTACAGCTTCGATAGTTTTTATCCCGATGCCAACCGTATTTATGCGGTATACGAAAACTTCAGAATAGATAAATCGGATGCCCAAATGACCAGCTATGATCGTGTTAGCGGAGCCATTGCCCCCGGTTTAAAGGCCGAAGTGTCTGGGATTGAAATAGCCACACGCCTTAATCCCATTGGATCATCTGTTTTTTATACCGATGACAAGAAAAGTTACAAAGCTGAATTCTCGCTGGCCGATGAATATCTTTTTGAAGTTCTTCCCCGGCCAATAATTAGTGGTAACCCACAGGAAATTTTCAGAAGTCCAATGACTTGCATGGTTTCAAGTAAAATTGCAGAAGAAATGGGCAGTAATGTAATTGGCAAAATGATTGAACTTAAAGAATACCCTAATAAAAAGCTTACTATTGCCGGTGTATTTAAATCGTTACCCGAAAATACCAACACCAAAAATGACATATTCATTTCGATGGCTTCAATCGGCCAGTTTTTCTCCTGGGATGGTTCAATGAACTGGCTAGGCAACGACCGCTACAAAGCCTTTGTAAAACTAGCACCCGGTGTTAACCCCGAAAGCCTTATGCCGGCTGTTCGCAAAATGCAGGAAAAACATCAGGACATTGTTAACCTTGAAGAAATACAACAAAGCATGATCCTTAAGTACAGCTTTGAACCAATTAAGACCATTTATGCCAACAAGGTTAAAGACATGACTATTATTCTCAGTGCCATAGCTTTTGCAGTACTGTTTGTTTCCCTTTTGAATTACATTTTATTGACGATAAGTTCATTGGTTAACCGGGCTAAAACGTCGGCTATACATAAAACATGTGGTGCTCAGGCCATAAACCTTCAGCAAATGATTTTTACAGAAACTTTTTTACATTTTCTGATTTCCCTGCTGGTCGCATTTCTAATTATTATGATGCTCAAACCCATGGCCGAAGCACAAATTGGGCATCAGCTTTCTTCAGTTTTAAACCCATACGTTATATGGCCAT
>JAFGEV010000010.1 GCA_016931385.1 Prolixibacteraceae bacterium | reverse complement strand
CCTATCTGGAAAAGCATTTCCTGAAAATCAGTCTCGGGCAATGGATTACCCAATGAATCGAGGTACTCCGGGTATTTTTCGTATATCATCCTTGAGGGGTCTCTGTAATAAAATTTTGTGTTAATTAATTCATCGGCTGACTTTAAAGTCCCGTAAAAGTCTTCAGCCCCCATTAAATCATAACGTTTAGTAAACTGCTGAAATCCTTGTTTTACCTGAAAACTCAGCTCATTTTTCCCGCCTCCTTTTTTTGTTTCAATAAGCACAACCCCATTCCCTCCCAGGTTCCCGTAAAGGGCCGTTGACGATGCATCTTTAAGAACCGTTATTTTTTCGATATCGTGAACATTCAGGTCGGCAATGCCCAGGTTTTCAAAATTCACTATGGGGATCATTGTCCCGTCAACCACGAACAAAGGATCGGTGTTACCAAAAATAGAACTGATACCCCTGATCCTGATCTTTAAATGATCGCCGGGAGCGCCCGATACTTTTGTGGTCCAAACACCGTTCAACCTTGCATGCAGGGCATCGCTCACATTGTTGGTTGTGAGTTTATCCATTATTTTTGATTCGAGCATTTCGATAGGCCGCCCTTTTTCAAGGTTTTCGATCACGCTGAATTTTCCCGTTACATCAATAGTTTGAATTTGGTTTTCTTTCACAACCATGGAAATGTTCAAATCAATATCCCTGAATAAATTTACCCTTATCGTTTGCTCGTTGTATCCAATATACCTGACTATTATATTATATATGCCCGGGGCTAAGGGCATGTTGAAGCTTCCATTGCTGTTGGTAACCACACCTGTTGTGGTCCCTTCAATTATGACATTGGCCGCTACCAATCCTTCATGGGTAGTCGCATCGGTTATCCTGCCGCTAAGAATATATTTCGATTTCAACTCCCTCTTTTTTACAATGATGTGTTTGTTATTGATGATAAATTCAATCGGCGCCTGTTTCTCTATTTGATTTAGCGCCTCTTTCAATTTTAAGGTTCGTGATGTAAAAACAATGGGAACATCAATGTCGATTTCCTTTCCCCCATAAACAATATTGAATTCCTTTTGTAAAAACAATACGTCCAATGCTTTTTTCAGGGTCATCTCTTTCGAAGGAAAATGCATTGTAAATTCACTGGGATTAAGGTTGTTCTCGGATGCCAAAGCAGGCAAAACGACAAATATGAAAAACAGCAGAGTAAGAATCAATATAAAGTTTCGTTTTTGCATGGTCATTTGGGATTATCGGCTAATTGTATATACCCCGTTATCTTGGTGGATTTCCAATCCCAGCGATATTTCAATTATTGCCAGTACATTCTCTAATTCTTCATTGTCGAAGGTTCCTGTAAGGATGGCACCATCGCCCAGCTCGGTTTCGATCCTTGCCCCGTAATATTTTGAAAGCTCTTTGCACACCTGGTCAATCGGTGTATCGTAGAATCTCAACCTGCCGGTTTTCCATGCCAGGTAATTTAAGTTTTCGTTCCTGCCAACCTGGATACGGTTTTCACTTTCGATATAACGTGCATAAGCTCCGTTGGTGAGATAATATTCATTTTTCTTTCGGTTTTTCCTTAAAAATGCTACTTTACCGCTGTTAACGTTCAGGTTAACATTGCCTGTAATGGAATCTGTTTCAAGATTGAACGATGTTCCCAGAACTTTAGTGACCGTCTTTCCTGCTAATACTTTAAAGGGTTTGGTTTCATCGCTTTTTACCTCGAAATAAGCCTCGCCTTTCAGGTTAACCGTCCGGTCTTTCTGCGAAAAATTTTCAGTGAGTTCTAAAGTACTGTTCTTATTCAGCCAAACGTGCGAACCATCTTCAAGCTCAACTTCAAGCACAGAATTGTTGGCTGAGTAAACTTTATCGAACCGGTTGCCCTGGTTTACTTTATTCCAAATCAGAAAGCTTAAACCAAGCAGAATAAGAACTGATGCGGCATATGCAAGTTGCCTGTAGCGTTTCAACCTGGTTACTTTTGCATTTGTTGCTGAAATTCGCAATTCGATTTTTGTTTGTGCAGTTTGTTTTTCAAACTTTTTGGTTTGAAAAGCGCCTTCGAGGCTATCCCATATCACCCTGGCTTTATTAAAGTAGTTCCGGTTTTTTGAAGAAGCATTAAGCCATTCTTCAAATTGTTGTCTTTCCTCCGGGCTAGCTGAATCAGACAATATTTTTTCAATCAGTTTCCGGCTCATAATTCTTTTTTAGAGTTATGCATTTAGACCTATAACCCAAAAACGATAATTAACCCTGAAAGAGATTTGATATTTTTGGAAAAATCTTCATTGCGTTTTATCCCGATGTCAAGAGAGATCTGCCCAAATTAGTTGAGATTCTTCCTCCTTCGTCGTCAGAATGACACCTTTTTACTCACTGCCACTCCTCATTATGCCATATTTCTTGAATCAGTTTATTCAATAACCTGACCTTGTGCAGATATCCAAACATTCAACAAAATAACCGCACCCGACTCCCACTTTTTACTTACAATCGAGGTTAGCCTTTTGATGGCAATGGTCATTTGGGTTTCAACGGTTTTTACCGAGATGTTTAAAAGCTGTGCAATTTCTTTGTTGGTTTTCCCATCGAAGCGTTTTAGAACAAATATTATACGGCACCGTTCAGGCAATTGTTTTAAGGCCTGTTCAACTATTGCCTGTAAATCGCGATATTCCAGCAACTCCTGGGCTGTTGGTTGGTCCAAATCAATAATATCATCAGTATAACCTTCGATCGTTAGCGCCGGGCTTTTGGCAAAGTTTTTCTTCAGATATTTTAACGACCGGTTTTTAACGGCAGTGTACAAATATGCCTTTAGCGATTCCATTTCTGATAAACGCTGCCAGCTTTCCCATAAATAGGCGAACGTATCCTGCACAATGTCTTCGGCAATTTCGTTGGATAAAACATAACGGTAGCAAAAACGGCAGAGAGGTTCATATAATGTATCGAATACCGTTTTGTATTCAACACAATCAAAAGCAGAAGAAAACGAATGATCACTCTCTTTTCCCATTGGCAATATTTCCCCAAATTTAATTTTTTTTCGCGACGCTCATTGTGTATGAACGCTAAACAAATCTCAGAATTCTAGCGCTCACTTGAATTTTAAAAACCGACAGGTCTTTCAGACACTATCAGATTTTCCTTTCCCTATACTTGCTAAACACCCCGGATAAACGTTTCAACCGGGATAAGGATTTTGAACTTAGTGAACCAATGATAAACCCCGATTTAGGGAAAAAATGCCACTTCCCCCTGTTTTGGAAAATGAAATTCAGAGAGCAATATCCTTATATTTTCATAAATTCAGGGATAGGTGTCTCTGTATTTATATCAATACGGGGATATCGATTATATTGAAGAAGCCGGGTGAAAATGACCGGTTTCGAGATGAAATGGGGTAAAGGGAAAACCCGTAATTTCAATGCTTTCCTGAAAGCTTACCCCGAAGCCGAAACGAGGATTATTAATAATGACAATTATTTGGAATACCTGGGTTAAACATTCATACCAATAATCACCATGAAATTCTTAATACATTTCCTGAAAATAATAAACGCCTACAGGTCTTTCAGACACAGCCGGGTTTTCCGTTGCCACCTTTAATTGTCCCGCTTCTCAAAGTTTTCAGTCTTCTTCTTTCTGATTCTTCTGAATATCAAAAAAATAATCAGTATTATGCAAACAGCGAAGCACAAACCATACAGTAACAATATACCTTTTCCAACAGCATCCATTTTATGTCAATTTTACAGCGGTTCCGTAAGCAAGTATCTCTGCAGCACCCTGCATGATCATCGACGTTGAAAACCGAACGTTCACAATGCCGTCAGCTCCCATTCTTTGTGCATCATTTATCATGCGTTGTAAAGCCTCTTCCCTCGACTGGGCCTGTAACCTTGTATATTCCTCAATTTCGCCCCCGACAATGTTTTTTAATCCGGCAAAAATGTCCCTTCCAATACTCCGCGCCCTAACGGTACTCCCCCGGGCAATCCCAAGAATCTCAACAATCTCCCTGTTGGGAATCTTCTCTGTTGTTGATATGATCATCACTTCTGATTTTTTAATTTATTTAATTTATATCCTGAAATACACTATTTAAGTTTCACCAACTTAATACCCGTGCATTTGTTCTATATTGGTCTTCATCGCCACCATAAATTACATATTTTTCAGTTTTTTTTTGTCCGGTAAATTTATCCATAAT
>JAFGEV010000099.1 GCA_016931385.1 Prolixibacteraceae bacterium | reverse complement strand
TTCTCCTCCTTTCCCGATGGCTATCGGGATCGAAATGACACATAGAACGGAATATGTCATTGGTACGTTAGGTGAGATCTCTATATCCTAGAAGAGATCCTTCACTTCGTTCAGGATGACACTCCATTTAACAACTGTCATTTCCACATTATGCCCAAAAATATTGGGTGGGAACCCGGAATGACGCCTATATCTACTTCCTGAAAAAACGCTCGTTTCATTCATCGTTTTTTAAAACGTGAATATAATATATGCCATCATGATTTTTCAATATAATTGATAAAATATTACTTTTGGCACTTTTAAAACGAGTGGGATTGCTCAATGAAGTTTTTTCAAAGTAAATATTTAGCTCTTTTGCTGCTGTTTTTCACAGCATGCCGGACTGACACATTAACAACACTGGTTAATGAGTGGGATTATTTCTGCAATGCCGAAATAAGCAACGAAAAGGGAACATTTCTGCTCGATTCGCTAAATCCATCAATCCATTACAGAAACATAGGGGCACGCACCAACGAAGAATCTTATTCAGGCAAATATTCGCTCAGGCTTTGTGGTGATATAAAATTCGGTTTCACAATCGATCTGAAAAACCTTAAAAAGGATGAATACATTTATGCAACTGCCTGGCGGAAAAGTAAAGACGAAAACGGTGTAATTGCCGCCAGTGGTAATAAGTTCTATACAGCAGGAAGCCAGGTTATTGAAAAAGGGGAAAACGGCTGGGAAAAAATCTCACACGAATTCTTTGTTCCATTAAACGTTAAAGATAAAGTAACCATTTATGTATGGAATAATGGTGCAGATACTGTTTATTTCGATAATTTTCGAATTTCCCGGAAACCAAAAAAAATATACCCCGGGTATAACATTGAAAGCGCTTTCAAACTCTTCTATGATGAAAGGGCACAAGAAATAATTGATGCAATAAGGTATGATGCATTCGAAAGGGGAATGCTTATTGTTGAAGAAGACGATTATGTGAACGCTATCGTTTTTTCTGATAACGATTTTTTCGAATCGAAAATCAGGCTAAAAGGCGACTGGCTTGACCACATACAGGGCGATAAATTGTCGTTCAGGATTAAACCTAAAACAGGAAGTGCCTGGCGTGGAATGACCGAATTTTCAATCCAGACTCCACCTTCGCGAAATTTCCAGCACGAATGGGTATTGCATGAAATGCTGCTTAACAATGATTTGCTAACTACCCGTTATGGTTTTATACCGGTTTATGTAAACGGGATGAGTAAAGGTATTTATGCCTGGGAAGAACACTTTGAAAAACAACTGGTTGAAAACAATAACCGCAGGGAAGGGCCGATTGTCAGGTTCGACGAAACACTTTTTTGGGAAAGAACCCGTATTGGTGTTAATGAAAAACGCGCACTTGATGTACCCTATTACCATACTTCTGTTGTCACACCCTTTAATCAAAATAAAACGATCACTGATCCACAGTTAAAAAGTGAGTTTGCTGAAGCGCTTTCATTAATGCATCAGATACAGTTTCGAAAATCAGAAGTTTCTGAGATATTTGATACGCCAAGCCTGGCCAGCTTTTTTGCTTATACCCTTTTAAACAAAGCATTTCACGGTATTGCCTGGCATAACATGAGATTTTATTATAATCCCGTTTTATGCCGTCTGGAGCCAATTACTTTTGACGGTGGTTGTAATGAAATTGAATTTGATGACCGTTTTATGTTCAGCCTTCCCGATACAAGCTTATACCAAACCAGTTGTGAAGTGTTGCACTACTGGCCCCTGCGTGATCCTGCCTACCTGGATAATTTTTATGATTGCCTTAACAAAATTACCTCTGATACTTTTATAAACAATCAATTCCGGATAATTAACGATCAGCTTATTAATGACGAGAATCTGCTGAAAGAAGAATTTTCTTACTACAGCTATTCAAACGAACATATCCTGGAAAAAGCAAAACAGATGCGTTCTATGCTTCCAAATTTCAAAAAAATAATTGCCGATTCATCATTTTACAAGCTAAACCGCTATGTAAAATATGTCCCTACGGAACTTTCCGATAATTATTACGAAGAGCTCATAAGGTTTCAGATACACGTTTTCACGAACGAAGATGCCAATGAAAATCTTTTGTTCGAAGTTGAAAACTTTTTTGGCGACACAATAATTATTTCAGGAGGCAAACCTGTAGGGGAGCCATTTAATATTGCTTTCGACCAGCCAATTATCGTAGCTCCTATCGAAGAACCTTACCTTGCATCGTCATATCAGGTTAGCGGAAACTTCGAAGAAGTTACCGTTGAGATTCCTTCAGCGAATAAAACAATTACAGTTCAGGTAATTCCATGGCAGGCACCAAAAGCGCTAAGCTCGCGCCAGGAAGTTGAACGCCATGTGAAATTTCCTCAAACCGAATATTATTCATTAAAAGAAGATAATATTGAATTTTCGGGTGAGGTCCATATCAATTCTCACTTGATAATACCTACAGGATATAAAGTTGTTTTTAAACCGGGCGCCCAAATCGACATAACCGATTCGGCAACTTTTGTCTCATATTCGCCGGTTTATTTTGAGGGTACACAGGAAAAGCCCGTTCTGGTTATTTCTTCCGACCGTTCGGCAAGGGGCTTCAATGTGCTTCAGGCGAAAGATCGTTCATTACTTAAACATGCCATTTTTGATGGGATAAGTAACCTGTCGTTTGGCGGATGGGTTACCCCTTGTGCTGTATGTTTTTACGAATCGGATGTTGATATGCAATGGGTTACATTTCGCAATAACAGCAATTGCGATGATGCCCTCAATGTGGTCCGGAGCAATTTTAAAGTTGAAAATTGCAGGTTCGAAAATACTTTTGCCGATGCCTTTGATTCAGACTTTTGTACAGGTACACTGACCAACTCGGTTTTTGAGTACCCCGGAAACGATGCAATTGATTTTTCGGGAAGTCAAATTTCAATTTCAAATTGCACCATTAATAATCCGGGAGATAAAGGCATAAGCGGGGGTGAGAATTCTCTGCTTGTTGTTACAAAAACAAATGTTACAGGCGCTAATATTGGCGTTGCATCCAAAGACCTTTCAACAGTTACCCTCAGGGATTGTAAGGTTGAGGGTTGTGCATACGGAATGACAGCCTATGTTAAAAAACCTGAATACGGTCCGGCAATAATAATTGCAAATAACTGTGATTTCAGAAAAAATTTACTTTTGCACTTAATTGAAGAAGAATCAGTATTAAAATTTAATAATCGTACAATAAACGGTACAGCCCGCAAACTGGCTGAACGTTTTTACTAAACTATCAATATTATGGATAAATGGAACTTGTTTCAGAAGTTTCTGATTACCGAGAATTCACAGGTTTCGATTCTCGATTTCGTTATTAATTCGGCCATCCTGATTGTTATCATGATCATGTTATCGTTCACCTACAGTCACTGTGGTAAATCATTGTCGGGAAGAAAGGCTTTTGCAGCCAATTTCCTGCTTATTGCATTTACGACCATGCTGATCATTTCAATTGTTAAATCGTCGCTTGCACTCTCGCTTGGTTTGGTGGGCGCGCTGTCGATAGTACGTTTCAGGGCAGCCATTAAAGAGCCCGAGGAACTGGCCTACCTGTTTTTATGCATCGCCATCGGGCTTGGGTTTGGCGCCAACCAACGGCTTGTAACCGTGGTTGCCTTTGGCATTGTGCTCGTAATTTTGTGGGTGCGGTTCTTCCTCGGCAAAAAATCGGAAAGGCAAAACCTCTTTTTAAACATTGCTGCCGACGATCCTTCAGCCATCGACCTGAATGCCATTAAAGCATCGGTGAGTAAAATAATGCCGGCAGCCCGTTTAACACGCTACGACGAAACCGAAAATTCGATTGAAGCATCGTGGTGGATTGAAGTGAAAAAAACCGAACAACTACAGCAATTGCAGCGTGAACTGGCCGGTTTGTCAAAATCGGTGAGAATTTCTTTTATCGATAACAACGCGTATTAATGCTGCCCGAAAACTACACCATATTAAACGATTTCAGGTACGAACGCAAGTTCGTGGGAAGTTCCCTTGCCCTTAACAAAGCAGAAGTATCGGTCAAAACCCATCCGGCCATGTTCCGGGAGGTATATGCTCAACGTACAGTTAACAACATCTATTTCGACACGCCTTCGCTTGAATACTTCAACGACAACCACCTGGGCAAAGACCAGCGGATAAAAGCACGCATCAGGTGGTACGGAAAACTAACGGGGGAAATTAACCCCATACTGGAGTTGAAAATCAAAAAGGGGTTGGTGGGCATCAAGAAATCGATTTCTGTAAATCCGTTTATTGTTGACGAACATTTAAACCGTGATAAACTTAACCGGGCAATCAATAACAGCGACATTCCAAACGATATAAAAGAACAAATGTCGATGCTTGAGCCTGTTTTGGTGAATCGCTATTCACGCCGGTATTTCGAGAGTTTCGACCACCGGTACAGGCTTACATTCGACAGCGATATGGCGTATTTTCACTATAACCGTACCATACAATTTAGCAACAAAAAAACAGAGACGGATAAACTCATCATCGAGTTAAAATACGACCATAGAAACAACAACGATGCACAGCTCATTTCAAACCATTTGCCTTTCAGGTTGTCGAAAAACTCGAAATACGTAAACGGTATATTTTTGTTTTACCCGGGAATAGCAGTGTAGATATCATTTTATGGTCGTCAATGTTGGTTCATACAAAAAGATTTCATACGATAATAATATGCCTTAACGACCACATTAAAGAATGTTTTAGGAAATTACTGATCCTGGAATTTCTCATATAAAAGAGATTTAAAAATATTTTAAACTGATAATTAAGAAGTACCAGGAGAAAAAACTCTGTGGCTCTCTGTGCATTCTCTGAGGTTCTCTGTGTAAATTAAAAACTTATACACCCGTGATTATTTTGAAAAGTTTTAATTTGATTGATAGTCTTTAAACAGTATTACATTTAAAAAATAACCTTACTTCAATTTATTTCAGCGGCTGGGCGAAATTCAGAACATCGTCCCCATTAATCTCGTTGCCACATAGAATGATCAGCCGTTCAATCACGTTCCTGAATTCGCGAATGTTGCCTGTCCAGTTAATTTTCTGAAGTTCGGAAATGGCCTCTTGAGAAATGGTTTTTATGGGCATCCCGTATTCACTGCATATTTGTTCAATAAAATAATCTGCCAGGACAGGGATATCCTCCAAGCGTTCGTTTAATGAAGGCACATGAATGATAATAACACTCAGGCGGTGATAAAGATCCTCTCTGAAATTTCCTTTATCAATTTCTTTGTTCAGGTCCTTATTGGTTGCAGTAATAACGCGCACATCAACTTTTATTGCTTTATCGCCGCCTACCCTTGAGATCTCGTTTTCCTGAAGCGCCCGTAAAACCTTTGCCTGTGCCGAAAGGCTCATGTCGCCAATTTCATCGAGGAAAAGTGTGCCCCCTTCGGCCTGCTCAAATTTACCCTTACGTTGTTTCACTGCCGAAGTAAAAGCCCCTTTTTCATGACCGAAAAGTTCACTTTCGATCAGTTCGGAAGGTATTGCTGCACAGTTAACTTCAACAAAAGGCCCCTTTGCCCGGTTGCTTAATTCGTGAAGACGCCGGGCTACAAGTTCTTTACCCGTTCCATTGGCGCCTGTTATCATAACCCGTGCATCGGTTGGTGCAACTTTGTCGGTCATATCAAATATTTTCCTTATTGGAGGCGATTCTCCAACAATGGTATATTTCGACCCGATTTTTTTGCGCAGGGTTTTGGTTTCACTCACTAAACTCGATTTTTCCAGTGCATTCCTTATCGTTATCAATAAGCGGTTCAGGTCGAGGGGTTTTTCAATAAAATCGTAGGCACCTTTTTTTATGGCCTCAACGGCCGTATCGATGTTGCCATGTCCCGAAATCATCACGACCGGTACATCGGGCTGGTTTTCGACGAGATGCGGGAGTAACTCCAGCCCGTCCATTTCAGGCATCTTTATGTCACATAAAACCACATCGTAACTATTGGCCTTTATAAACACAAGAGCGCTATAGGCATTCTCAGCCAAATCAACCTGAAATTTTTCATATTCCAGAATGTCTTTCAGGGTATTCCTGATCGCCCGTTCATCATCAATAACAAGTATTTTTGACATATTTCGTAAACATTTATGAGTTGATGAAATTACACCATGTTTTTAAAAGAACCAATATAAATGGAAATATTGAAAGCAATAGGAAACAATTGAAGGCAATTGAAGGCAATGTAATGCTACTGGAAGTAAAAGAACACAATCATATTCAACTGTTTTCCATTGCCTTCTATTGCTTTCAATTACATAGGATTTATTTTAGCCTGATAAAAAAGATAGCAGTTTCTTTTCTTTTACCTATACTGATTAAATGTTGTATATTTGATTGCCATAATTAAAGATCATGTTCAGTAAAGAAACATACAAAAACCGCCGGCAGGTAATGAAAGGGAAGCTTGAAAAGGGTATTATTCTCTTCCTGGGGAATGACGAAGCGCCAATGAATTATCCCGACAACCCATACCCTTTCAGGCAACACAGCTCGTTTCTATATTATTTTGGTTTAAACAGGCCTTCGTTAGCAGCAATAATTGATCTCGATTCGGGTACAGAAACCGTATTTGGAGAGGAGCTCACCCTTGATGAAATCGTTTGGATGGGCCAGCAGCCTAAATTAAGAGAACAATGTGAAACAATTGGAATAACCGAGGTACTTCCAACAGTTAAATTGTACACTGCACTACGCGAGGCTCAGGCATCGGGGCGTGATATCCATTTTTTACCCCCTTACCGGCCTGAGAACAAAATCAAACTTCTCCGCCTTTTAAACATCAGGCCCGACCAGTTTGTGATGAAAGCATCGGAAGATCTGGTAAAAGCAGTTATTAGCCAGCGAGAGATTAAGAGCGAAGAAGAAATTGCCGAAATTGACAAAGCCGTAAACTGGACTGTGGATATGCACGAAGAAGCCATACGCATGGTACAACCGGGTTTGAAGGAATCGGATATTGCAGCACGTGTAACCCAAATACCTCTCGAACGCGAAGGGTACATCTCGTTCCCTGTAATTGCAACAGTGAGGGGAGAAGTATTACACAACCATTACCACGGCAATATACTGAAAGAAGGACAGCTTTTCCTTCTTGATGCCGGAGCCGAAGTACCCTCGGGCTATGCCGGCGACCTTACCAGCACCTTCCCGGTTTCCAAAAAGTTCACAAAAAAACAAAAAGACATATACCAACTGGTGCTTGATGCACATTACGGTTCGGCTGCCACCATGAAGCCTAGTATAGAATTCAGGGAAGTCCACTTTGAAGCAGCCCGCATAATTTTTAACGGATTGAAAGATATGGGATTTACCCGTGGCGATACTGAAGAAGCCATTGCCGAAGGGGCCCATGCCATGTTCTTCCCCACCGGCCTTGGCCACATGATGGGCCTCGATGTACACGACATGGAAGACCTGGGTGAACTTAACGTTGGATACAATGGTGAAGCAAAAAGCACCCTTTTCGGGTTAAAATCGCTTAGGCTGGCCAAAGAGCTTAAACCGGGCTTCGTTATTACTGTTGAACCTGGAATCTACTTTATTCCCGATTTGATTTCACGCTGGAAAGAGGAAAAGAAATTTGAAAACTTCATCAACTATGCCGAAGTTGAAAAATACATCGGCTTTGGCGGGGTGCGAATAGAGCAGGATTACCTGATCACACAGGGAGGTTATCGATTGCTTGGACGGAAAAAACCAATGGAAATTTCAGAGATTGAGGCTTTGAGGGGCTAGTTTATTATTTATGCAATTTCTAATCCTCCTCCAGCCACTTCTCCAATAAAATATAAACCTCACCTTTTTGGGCATAGGTCATGTTGTTGATCCTCACCCTGTGGCTAGCACCCGGAATGACCATTTTAACGGCATCGGACGATGGCTTTACACGCACCGATGAAGCTGTCCAGGGATCGTTGCCCCCATAAATGGCCAAAATATGTTCACCATCGGTATTAACTGCCTTTTCAATAAGTTTTGAAACCGACTTGTCGAATTTGTACGTAAAATCATCAGGTAAAAATATTTCATCGAAATAACCCTTCGAGTTATTTATGGATAAAAGCCCTTTAAACGGCCTGGTATCATAAACATAGTATCCAATTTCCTTTGCTGCCTGAATATAAAATGCTTTAATTGGCTCGATTCCTTCATGTGCAAAATAATCGGGATCACATACATCAACCAGATGCTTAAAAAGTTGTATGTATGTTGCCGTGTCGGTTGGTATCGTTTTCCAGTCGTTGCCCCATTGCCAGAACGAGAAAGAATATTCAAGCACACAATAGTCGAGTACTTTTTCGTTTGGTATTGAAAAGGTAAAATTTTCGGCTATTATCAGGCTATCGAGCAAAGGTTGGATGGAATCTCTGCCAGCAAGGACATCCTTTTGAAAATCTTCAATTTTTTGCCTGATCTTTTTTGAACCAACACTACTGATAAATTTTGAATGCCTTTTTTCTTCCAGGCTAAAGTTATTTGGAGCAACATAAGGAATCCATATGTCCATATCGTCGGGATAAAGGGCTTTATAGGCAAGTGTGTTTTGTCCCCCTTTACTGATGCCTGTTGCAATCCATTTGTTTTTATTATTGTATATCCTGCCAATGATTTTGTAAATGCGGTGCAAATCGGCACAGGCATTTTTTATGGTAAGATAATCCCAGTTGGGGTTATCGGGCATCGACTTGCCAAAATAACGGTGCTCAACCACTACCTGGTTCGCTTCAATTATCTTGCTGAGTTCGTTGATATACGTATCCTTTACAGCGTAATTTGCATGGTATCCCTCGGTAACAAATACTACCGGGCTGTACTTGTTGTAATTTGATAATACAACACGTTGTATAAATTTCCCTGCAGAAGGATTTCCATGGTCAAGGTACTGGTCGACCAGGATTTCATACGTTTCGGTAAAAAAAGGGTACTGGTCAATTTTCTGAACTGAAATAAATTCAGGCTGGCTGGCCAACTGTTTGTATAACTCGGTTTCTTCCTGGGCTATTAAAGCCGAATGTATAAAAACGAAGAAAAAGCTTAACCAAAGGAATTTGCTGATTTTCCGGGTATTCATCTCCAAACCTTTTTAATTTATGCACAAGTTAACAAAAAGGTTGGAATTTTTTATCGACTAAAGTTGCAAACTGGAAAAAAGGAATCTGGATTGTGGATTTTAACTTTTGGATACTCGATACCCTGTTGTTGGAAATTTTGGATTTTTAACAATGGTATGATGAAAAAAAATTTAAAATCAAATATATTTTCATTATGCTGAAATCTTTTTGTGTTTTTATGAAAACTTTTCACTATGGAGCACGAGTTAATTAGGGAAAAAAAGATTTGAGATAAACGATAAATATTTTTTTTCCGATCTGGGATTAAAACATTCAATTATACCATATACAGGCAACCAAATTGGAAATTTATTTGAGAATTTGGGTTACAATCAATTGGTATTCGAAGACTACAAAGTTTATGTCGGGAAACATCAGGACAGGGAAATTGATTTTGTGGCTCAAAAAGGAAGTGAAACAAAATATGTCAAGGTTGCTTATCAGATTTCCGATGAAAAAATCAGGGAAAGGGAATTTGGAAACTTGCTTAAGATTGGGGACAATTATGAAAAAATTGTCGTTTCATCTGATGAATTCTATGGCGATTATAAAGGTATCAAACTTATGCATATCAGAGAGTTTTTAGCGTAGAATTAAATATGAAATAATATCTGACCATTGATAAATTCCTGATGATTGTATCATCCTTTCAGGATTTTGAGTTTACGTTGTACGCCTTCATAGGGTTACACCCTATGCTGCTACGTTATTGGGCTTTGCCCTATTTACTCTATTCTATAAAACAATAAACATATCCGAACACAACCGTCCAACAAACTTATCAACATTCTACAATATAATACAAACAATAAACACCCGGAAGCCAAATCCCCACTTTAGGGGGTTAGGGGATTCTAATGCTGAAATTCTTTAAAAAAATCATTCCCAATATCATCGTCAATAATGAAGGCAGGCTCTGTCTGCCGAAATCATTGTCAATGTTTGAAATCTGCAAAAAAATCATTGCCCTTGTCATCGACAATAATGAAGGCTGGGAAATTTTCAACATAAATTTTCCGTACGGCTTCCATGCCAAGTTCTTCAAAATCGACAATCTCAACCGACTTGATACTTTCTTTTGCCAGAATGGCTGCCGGGCCGCCAATTGATCCAAGATAAAAACCGCCATATTTTTTACAAGCATCGGTCACAGCTTGCGAGCGGTTGCCCTTTGCCAGCATGACCATTGACCCGCCAAGGCTCTGGAACTCGTCGACATAAGGATCCATACGTCCGGCAGTAGTTGGCCCAAAGCTTCCCGAAGGCATCCCTTTGGGTGTTTTTGCGGGGCCAGCATAATATACCGGGTGATTTTTGAAATATTCAGGCATGGGCTTGCCCTCGTCAATAATTTTTTTGATCTGAGCATGGGCAATATCCCTGGCTACGATCAGCGTACCTTTAAGGTTCAACCTGGTTTTTACCGGGTATTTTGATAGTTCTTCAAGTATTTCGTCCATCGGGCGATCGAGGTCAATTTCAACCGGGGCTGCAAGTTCAGGCGCTCTTTCAGGAAGATATTTCCGTGGATTTTTTTCCAATTTCTCAAGGAAAATTCCTTCTTCGGAAATCTTCGCTTTGATATTCCTGTCGGCGCTGCAACTAACCCCCAGGCCAACAGGGCACGAGGCTGCATGGCGCGGCAAGCGGATCACCCGTACATCGTGTACAAAATATTTTCCTCCAAACTGTGCGCCTATCCCGCTTTCCTGACAAATCTTCAAAACTTTTTCTTCCCATTCAAGGTCGCGGAAGGCCTGCCCCCCCATGTTCCCGCTGGTTGGTAAATGGTCGTAATAACCTGCCGATGCCTTTTTCACTGCCGACAAAGTAGCTTCAGCCGAAGTGCCTCCAATTACCAGTGCCAGATGATATGGCGGACATGCTGATGTCCCCAGGTCAAGTATTTTTTTCTTAACAAATTCAGTCAGGTTCTTTTCTGTCAAAAGGGCTTTTGTTTCCTGGTAAAGGAAGGTTTTATTGGCTGAACCGCCTCCTTTGGTAATAAAAAGAAATTCGTATTTGCTTCCTTCTTCGGCGTAAATATCAATCTGAGCAGGTAGATTGTTTCCCGTGTTTTTCTCTTCAAGCATGGTAAGGGGCACTACTTGTGAATAACGTAAATTCCGGTTCAGGTATGTATCGTAAATTCCTCTCGACAGGTGTTTGGCATCGTTCGAACCGGTCCAAACATTTTCGCCCTTTTTCCCTACAACAATGGCTGTTCCCGTATCCTGGCAGGTTGGCAAATCGCCCTCGGCCGATACAACCTGGTTAATCAGCATGGTATGTGCAACAAATCGGTCGTTGTCGGTTGCTTCCGGATCATCGAGAATTAAACGCACTTTTTCTAAATGCGACGAGCGAAGGTAAAACGACACATCAACCATGGCCTCTCGTGCCAGCAGTTCCAATCCTTTCGGATCGACTTTCAGTATTTTTTTTCCCTCAAATTCAACAGTCGAAACATATTCGCTTGTCAATAATTTGTAACGAGTTGTGTCTTTTTTTATTGGGAATGGTTTCTGGTAAATAAATTCAGCCATTGTTAATTTTTTTCAGAATAACTTTTAAATAATCGTTTTTGTTCATTTCAATTGCTGTGCAAATATAAAAAAGCCACCCCTCTTTTCAGAAGGGTGGCTAACAATTTAATCAGGTTTCCGGATTTGGAAATAAATATATCTGGTTTTACTTGACTTCTTCAAAGTCTACATCAGTCACTTCGCCATCCTGGCCTCCCTGTTGCTGACCACCGGTTTGTCCGCCATCCTGCGGGCCGGCCTGTTGACCTTGCTGACCCTGCTGGGCTTGTGCATTGTACATTTCCTGTGAAGCTGCCTGGAAAACGTTGTTTAGTTCTGCAGTAGCTGCATCAATGGCATCAAGGTCTTGCTTCGCATGGGCATCTTTCAGCTTTTTCAAAGCTTCCTCAATGGGGCCTTTCTTGTCGGCAGGCAATTTGTCGCCAAACTCTTTCAGTTGCTTCTCGGTTTGGAAAATCAGCCCGTCGGCCTGATTGAGTTTATCTACTTTTTCACGTGCCTGTTTGTCGGCATCAGCATTGGCTTCAGCCTCTTCCTTCATTCGTTTAATTTCGTCATCGCTTAAGCCTGAAGAAGCTTCGATACGAATGCTTTGTGATTTACCGGTTGCTTTGTCTTTGGCATTTACATGAAGAATACCGTTGGCATCAATATCGAAAGTGACTTCAATTTGGGGAACACCGCGAGGTGCAGGTGGCAGGCCGTCGAGGTGGAAACGCCCGATGGTTTTGTTTCCTGCGGCCATGGGCCTTTCTCCCTGTAAAACATGAATTTCGACTGAAGGCTGATTATCGGCAGCCGTGGTAAATGTTTCGGTCTTTTTGGTTGGAATGGTTGTGTTGGCCTCAATCAACCTGGTCATTACGCCACCCATGGTTTCAATACCAAGCGAAAGCGGGGTAACATCAAGCAGAAGCACATCTTTAACCTCACCGGTAAGTACACCACCCTGAATAGCTGCGCCCACTGCAACAACCTCGTCGGGGTTAACCCCTTTCGAAGGAGTTTTACCAAAAAATTCTTTAACTTTTTCCTGTACAGCCGGAATACGGGTTGAACCACCTACGAGAATTACTTCGTCGATATCGCTGTTCGTCATGCCTGCATTTTTCATTGCACGGCGACAAGGTTCCATGGTAGCCTGAATAAGTTTATCAGCCAATTGCTCGAATTTTGCACGCGAAAGGGTTTTCACAAGGTGCTTGGGTATACCGTCAACCGGCATAATATACGGAAGGTTAATCTCGGTGCTTGTTGAACTGGAAAGTTCAATTTTAGCTTTCTCGGCTGCTTCTTTTAAGCGCTGCAAAGCCATGGGATCTCTACGGAGATCTATATTTTCGTCTTTCTTAAATTCATCGGCCAGCCAGTTAATGATCACATCGTCGAAGTCGTCACCACCAAGGTGTGTATCCCCGTCTGTCGATTTTACTTCAAATACACCATCACCCAGCTCTAAAATTGAAATATCGAAAGTACCACCCCCAAGGTCGAACACGGCAATTTTCATATCCTTGTCGCGCTTGTCGAGGCCATAAGCCAACGAAGCCGCAGTAGGTTCGTTAATAATGCGTCGAACATTTAACCCGGCAATTTCACCCGCTTCTTTTGTAGCCTGACGCTGCGAATCGTTAAAATAAGCCGGTACGGTAATTACAGCCTCTGTAACTTCCTGCCCAAGATAGTCTTCGGCTGTTTTCTTCATTTTCTGAAGGACCATTGCCGAAATTTCCTGTGGCGAATACTGACGGTCATCGATCTTAACACGCGGGATATTGTTTTCACCTTTAACAACATCGTAAGCTACACGGTTAATTTCTTTAGAAAGCTTATCGTAGGGTTCTCCCATTAAGCGCTTAATTGAATAAATGGTTTTGTGAGGGTTTGTAATTGCTTGGCGCTTTGCCGGGTCTCCGGTTTTGCGTTCTCCGTTTTCAACAAATGCCACTACCGAAGGCGTAGTGCGTTTACCTTCACTATTAGGAATAACAACGGGTTCGTTGCCTTCCATAACTGCAACACAAGAATTTGTGGTTCCTAAATCGATGCCAATTATTTTTCCCATGATATTTAATGTTTTAAATTTATTCTGATTGATAACATTGCACGTTTTAATCAATCATTATGCCATGACAGGGAACCAGGCTTTTTGTGAAATATTGACACGTGAAAAATAAATACTGACTATATCATGTCAGTTTGCAGGAAAAAGATATGACAAATAGGCTGAAATATATCCGACTAAATAAGCAGCCTAATTAACCAGGAACTTTTCATATTTCATGCCTCCTTCAAGATGTATCAGTTGAATAATATAAATACCTTCGTTTAACAAACTGGTTGATTTTGTAATGGTATTGATGAATTTTCCGGCCCAAACAGTTTTACCTGAAATATTAGTTAATTTGAAGTTAACCGGAACTTGTGTATTGTTTACAATTTCAACAAAACGGGATTCAGGAAAGTATCTGAAAACTGAAAAATCAGTCACTGAATTAAGATGATTCATCGCTGATGGAATAACGATTGCCTGTGTTGTATCCAAGTTTGTTATCACGATATCGTCAATCCACAAAGTGTAATCGCCCATGGCGCCGTATTCGGTAACAATTTCCAACCTGTCGATGGCACGCCAGTCGAAGTCTCCAACCGGGTTGTACCAGGTATCAACATCCCACGAACCCTGCTCTTTAAATTCAGAAAGTGGAATAAACAGCTTTTGCCACTGCCCGTCCCAGTCAACCTTCGAGTTATTAACCACGAAGCGGCTCCGCCAGGGATGGTCGTCCGGATCGTCGGTTTTGGTATCGATAAAGCGAATATCATACTGCCCGTTGGGGTTATCACCCCTGAGCACAAGCGAGAGTGCGTATCCTTCATCAACAAGCAGGCTAAGGTCTTTATCGGGCGAAAAATCGAACGTAAGGGTATTGTACTGCTCTGCCCCGCTCCATTCAATGCAATAATTGCCGCTGTTTGGATGGTTTTCGGAATAATAGCTAAGCCGGCCTGCTGTGTTGCTGGCTTCATTAATCCGCTGACCGAAATAATCGAGGTAAACCGGCGTTCCCACCGAATCGGGTTTGATTACAAGGGGTGTTTGTTCAGGAGCTGTTAAGCCCACAATTTCAGCAAGCTCAACGTTCAGGTCGTGTTCGAAGAAGCCGTTTCCGCTTCTGTTAAAAACACCAAAGCCACCGTGATAATCCCATATTGTCCAGGCAATCCCTTTCTCTTCGAGGTAATCGGTTACAACCCCATACCAATAGGTGCGGTCGTCGTTTGGACTTACAAGGTCGTATACACCAAGTTCGCCACAAAAAACCGGCACATTCCGTTCCTCCTGAAATTCAACGGCAATGTCAATCAACTCGTGCACTTTTTCAACAGTACCGTCATTTCTGAAGTTGTTAAAACTACTTCGCACCCATGAGCTTACATTATCGGGGCATTCGGGCATTGTTTCCTCTTTGTAAGGAAAGGGCACCCCGGCAACAGGAGCCATGTCGGTCCAGCTTGCTCCCTGGTGTGTAAACAGAAAAGGATCGTAAAAATGAAAGGTATAGATCAGGTTATTGTCGTCGTATTCGGGCATGAATTCAAAATGATTGTAGCTGTTCCAGCTTGCCGGGCCAACTATGATGGTGTGCACCTGGTCGACTTCCCTGATGACTTCAACCACTTTTTGCTGAATGGTGTTCCAGGTATTGTCGGCAATGCCGTGCGGTTCGTTCAACACTTCGTAATAAATAAGCGTTGAAGTATTGAGGTAATGTGTTGCCATTTGCGTCCACACTTTCTCAAGAATATCCCCCACCCCGGGATCGGTATCATCTTCAACCGAAAAGGTATGATTATCGAGAATAAGGTGAATTTCGAGTTCTTCGGCCCAGCTCACAACTTCATCAAGGAAATTTAGGAACAGTGGATCGAGCGTATAATCAGGTTCTCCGTTTGTCATATAATGCAGGTTGATGGGCAGGCGGATCACATCGCAGCCCAGGCTTTTAATGTTTTCAAAATCCTGTTTGGTGTACTTCGAAAACTGGATTTGCTGCGGGCTCGAAACCTGGAACCAGTTGGTGAGGTTAAAACCGCGGGAGAATGGCACATCGGTGGCAGCATAAGTTACTGATCCATAAACCACAAATATGGCTGCAGCTAAAATTACCTTAATGTATCTCATTCAAATATTTATTGTTGATCTCTTTTTTTAAGTCCGGCAAATATCTTTTAATAATTACCCATACAATTGAGGGATCGATTGAGTCATAAGCATGGATTAACCTGTTTCTGAATCCTGTAATCTTTTCAGAATGTTCAAGGGTATATCCTGATTGCTTTGAACAAAACTTTTTTACGGCCTCACCAATAATACTTAATTGCCGTTCAACTGCGCTTTGGGTTTTCAAATCATCGATATATTCACTAAAAGATGTTGTGACTGAAGTAAACTCTTCTATTAGTTCAATTGATCGTAAGATGTCAGATAAATACTTGAGATCCTTTTCCGTCATAAATCAGGATTTTTGTTGCATCAATGCTTCTGCGCATATAGGGATTATTTATCGATGAATCAGTTAACAAATCAATCCTTCTATTAAAAAACCGCTCAAAACCGTCCCATAGGGAAATCAACTTTTCTCCTTTCCCTATCGGGTCTTGATCATCAATCTCAACCAAAAGGTCAATATCACTTTTTTCCTTATCGAATTTAGTAGTAGTAGATGAACCAAATGCATAAAGATATTTTACTTTATGATCCTGGCACAAGGCTTTAAATGTATCCCTTCCCTTAAGTATTTCATCTTTTATTACCATAAGCCAAAGATATAAAATTTTGAACCTAAATGATATTCCTAATCTCAACGCAATTGAAAAACAAAATAAATGACTTATTCCCCAATCATCTCCCGGTGCTTCCGCAGCAACTCTTCTTTTACCATCTTTCCCGATGGTTTTATATGGTGTTCTTTCCACTTCCCCCTTATGGGCGCCCCTTTAACCAGTGCTGCCGACGATTCCTCCTTGTCGGCCACCGACCAGTTGCAATGACTGATGTGGTGCTTGTCCATCCAGTCCCACCACATGCGGGTTTCATCGGCATAAACCGGGCCGTCGCCATTGGCATCGGTTGTGCCGTACTCGGTAACAAACAGGCATAAGCCGTTTTCAATAGCCACCTCGGCTTTCTCGATCAACCACTCTTTGTGCGTGCCCGCGTAAAAATGAAGGGTGTATGCAATGTTTTTCCCATCAATGGGATCGAGTGAAGCCTCGTCGACATTCTGCGACCAGTTGGACGTACCGCATATAATAATATTGTCGGGATCGTGCTCCCTGATTACGGCAATTACCGCTTCACAATAAGGTTTAATGGTATCCTTCCACGATACTTTCAGGGGTTCGTTGTAAATTTCGTAAATGATGTTGGGGTAACTTCCGTATTTTCTGGCAATATGCGAAAAGAATGTTTTGGCCTCTTCAAGGAAATTTTCGGCTGCATGTTCATGGAAATCCACGATTACATAAATTCCCTGTTCGATACAAGCATCGATAACCCTCTCTATTTTCTTTAACTCTTTTTCCGGTCGTGAAGCATAACCGTGATGGTTAACGGCCATGGCAGCCCTCACAACCGAGCATTTCCAGTCGCTTGCCAGCCACTCTATACAATGCTTGTTGTAATATTTCCCTATCCACTGGCTCCAGAAAAGCGACATGCCGGCAAGTTGCACCGTATCGCCATTTTCGCCAATTATATAATTGCCCGAAACATTCAGGTTGCCAAATTTTTCAATGGGAGTGCGAGGTGAGTCTGCAAAAGCAGATGATAATGAAAAACAAAAAATAAAAAATAAAAGCAGTTTGGTTCTTCCGAAATTGCACAACATATCTGTTCAGTTTAAAAATAAGTGATAACGGCTATAAAAATAGAAAAATAACAATGTCTGCAAAATGAGAAAAATCTAAATTACCTCAATACGGCAAATTGAAATAAAAAGTTGACCCCTTGCCAATTTGAGAATCGACCCATATTTTCCCGCCCATTTGGGAAACTAACCTTCGGCATAGGGCCAGGCCAATACCGGTTCCCCCATACAATTTTTGCTTTTCCTGTTCACCCTTGTAGAATTCTTCAAATATTTTCTGATGGTCTTCAACAGGTATACCTATTCCGGTATCGGAAACATAAAACAGTATCTTGTCCCTGAAGTGTTGGTAACCATATTCTATCTTCCCCGATTTTGTATATTTAAAAGCGTTGTTAATAAGGTTCGACATTACCTGCCTGAAACGCACGGCATCGTTTTCGAGGAAAAGGGTTTCCCGTGCTCCGGCATTGGCGTAGATAAATTCAAGGGGCATATCTTTTGGCTGATTGTAAAAATTTTTAAAATCGGCAAGTATCCTCCGGGCATTAAACCGGGTTATGTTCAGCACCAATTGGTTCGATTCTATAATTGAAATGTCGATGATATCGTTAATCAGGAAAAAGAGCAACTTACTGTTCGAAGCAATCAGCTCGATGTACTTCTTCCGGTGTTCCTCGTCAAGAGAATTTTCGCTCAGCAAAGAAGTAAAGCCCAGAATCGCGTTCAAAGGTGTCCTTATTTCATGGCTCATATTTGCCAGGAACGACGATTTTATTTTAAATGATTCTTCAGCTTTAACTTTCTCCTTCTCAAGTTGAATTGTACGTTCATGAACCAAATCTTCAAGCTCGTTTTTATGCTTCGATAATTCAATGTTCTGTTCAGAGATTTTTTCCTGTTTGTTTTTCAGTAAAGTATTTAATTGAATCAGTTCGCTGGTCCTTTCAGCAATGCTTTTCTCCAGCATCCTGTTATACTTCCTGAGGTTCGACATTCGTGACCATACCAGCCAGAAAATGAGAAATGCCATCAGGATAATTAAGGAAATCCGGAATATCATGGTCTGCCACCAAAGTGGAATGACTTTTATTGCGATGGTTTTGGGAACAGGATTCCAAAAGCCATCGTTGTTCGAAGCAGCTACCATAAAGGTATAATCGCCAGGCTGCACATTTGTATATGTAGCGCTTGTAGCACCCGACGTATAATGCCAATCATCGCTAAATCCTTCAAGTTTGTATTTGTACCTGTTTTTTTCTGGATTTAAATAATTCAACGAGGCAAACGATATGGTAAAGTCGGAATTGTTATATGAAATTTCAATTTGCTTTATGAAATTAATATTACCTCCCTGGTTTTGCCATTGTCTTCCATAGCCAGAGGGATTGAATAATGAAAAATCAGTTAAAACAACCGGAGATATAGTTTCATTTAGGATGATACTGTCGGGGTAAAACCATACGAAACCACTCGAAGTGCCAAAATACATTTTTCCTTCATTGTTTTTATAGGCTGCACGTTTTTTAAAATCGTTAGCCGGCAGACCATCATAAACTGTAAAATTGACAAATTCAGGTTCATCGGGCAGTTCAACTGCATTAATGAATTTTGACAAGCCATTGTTTGTACCAATCCAGAAATTGCCATGGTCATCTTCTAATACACCTAATATAGAGTTGTCAGGCAATCCGTCCTTCGTTGTATATTTCCTGAATGCATTTTTGTAAGGATCAAAATATTCCAGGCCTGCATTGGTAGCAATCCAGATATTTTTCCTGCTGTCTTCGAACAGGGAATATATATTTGCATAAAAAATATAGTCGGATGATTTTGGATTGTGAATAATATGCTCAAAACATTGGGTGTCGTAATTATACCTGTCGATTAGGTTATAAAGAGAAAGATACAGTTGCCCATCGGATGTTTCAAGAATATTATTACAAAAGTTGCCGTTTATACTGCATACATTTTGTGGGTTGTTTTTGAATTGTTCAAACAGGCCTGAGTTGTAATCATAGCGGTTTAAACCTCCGCCAACAGTCGAAACCCAGAGGTTTCCCCTGCTGTCTTCAAGTATATCAAAAACATTTTCGTTCGAAATAGAACCAGGCTCGTCGCCAGGCAAATACCTTGTAAAATTGTTGGTCGAGGGGTTATATAAATTCAGCCCGCCAGCCCAGTTTCCAATCCATAGATTATCACGTGAATCCTGGTAAATTTTAAAAACCGGATCGGAAGCCAGACTATTCGGATTATGATTTTCATACTTGAAATGCTGCCAAACACCTTTTTTCTTATGGAATCGGTCAAGGCCTCCTTCTGTTCCAACCCACAAATAAGTACTGTCTTCATAAAAAGCATTGACAAGGTTATTATTTATCGATTTGCTACTTCCCAGCATTTCATCAACGATATAAAACTTTTTTGCCCTTTGGCTGTAGTAATTTACACCCCTGCTAAATGTTCCAAGCCAAATATCGTTAAGCCTGTCCTGGTAAATACAGAAAATTGAGTTTCCCCCGATTGACCTCGGATTTGTTGGCTCGTTTTCGAAATGTGTAATTTTTAAGTTAGTGGGCGAAAAATTATTTAGCGAAATACGATCAAGGCCCCCCCCTGATCCATGGCCAATCCACAAATTGTTTAAATCATCGCACATCAGTGAATTGATGCTCCCTTCAATAATTTTCGTGATCACAAGTTCATCGCTCTTCCATTCGCACAGTTTCAGCCCGTTAAAAGCTGTTCCAAGCCAGATGCGCTTTTCACCATCTTCAAGTATACTTAACACATCGTTGCCAGATATAGTCTTTCTTTTCGGTTCGTATAAATAGCGTTTAAATTTATTTGTTTCGCGGGAGTATATGTTCAGGCCGTTTTTTGTACCTGCCAGCAGGTTCGAATAAGAATCAAAAAATATTGTATTGACATAATTCGAAGAAATAGATGATGGGTTTGAAGGGTCATATATAAAAATCTTTTCAACTTTTCCTTCCTTGTCAAGCTTAATCAGTCCCCGGTTACTACCTATCCATAAGCAATTTTCATCGTCGTAGGTACAACAAAGCAACGGAAAATTTTCTTCAAGTAACTCGTAAAGTACCAATTTGTCGGTAAGATAATTGTAAAGGTACATTCCAATATCGGTACATATCCAAAGATTAAATGAATCTTTCTCAATAATGGCATTTATGGTAACATTACCCTGCTCCAGGGAATCGGTAAAAACAGGCTTGTAAATTTTAAATTTTGCACCATCGAAACGGTTTAATCCGCTCGATGTTCCAAACCACATATAGCCATAAGAGTCGTGATAAACGCAACGCACCCAGTTGTTCGACAAACCTTCTTTTGTCGAATAACGCTTAAAAGATGCCCCACTCTGTAAAGTATAACCTGTAAGACTATAAAAAAGAAGCAATATGGCCAACAATTGCTTTTTCATATTCCACCATCCGTTTACCAAGACTTAAATTTATAAACTTTTTTTGAACACGAACAGTTTACAGTATCAATTCTTGAATTTTAAAGATATTCTACTGCAAACGATACCCACAATCATATCAAATCTGAAAAAATTTCGAAACAATCTTATTAAATTGTAATTGTCCCAAAAAATAATTCTCCCTGGTGATGTCAATAAAAGTAAATCTTTTTATAAATTTTTCTGATCATTAAACCAGGCACAAAGAAAATATAAATATTTCTTTAAAAGCCTAATTATCTTTATGTTTTGACGAATGGTTTTTTTTTGTTGCCGAAGGTCAAACCAATTTAAATAAATGAAATTATTACGTTAAACCAAACGTTTTTGCGAAGCAACTTTATATCAGCCTAATGTGCCTCCGATGGAACAGATATATCCCAAGGGAAAAATATATTACTGTTAAAATTGTAAGATAAGCCAGGTCTCCTGAAATGTCTTTCAAGGTGCATCCGTATGTGAAAATTTTGTTTAATGCATTTACCGAATGAGTTGGAGGAAGGATATCGTTTATTGCAAAACCCTGAAACAGTTCCCTTCGGGGCAGGGGCATCATCGCCCCTGTAAAAAACATTAAAACAAATAACGGGAAATTTCCAACAATCATAATCATGGTTGCATTGCGGCAAAACGCAACCAGAATAAGGCAGATTGCTATTATCGAGAGAATTGTAAGCGAACAAACAAGCAGTACCAGCAAAGTGGAACCAACACTGTTAAAGCCTAAAAGTATAGCCAGCCCATAGGTAATCGCGAACGACACCACCCCAATTATCCATTGCACAAAAGTATTTCCGATAAGGTAATTGAAAACTGTCATTTTCGACAACTTCAGCCTTAACATGGTTTTGTCTTCAACATCGCGTATTATGGCAAGCGATGCCGAAAGAATGAGCATAATGATAGAAAATATGAAAATTCCCGGTGCGTATATATCGAATTCAGATTTGGCCTGCGAATTGCCAACCAGTTTTTCATCAAAAATAAAAAGGGGCTTGTTATCGGTTTCCCTTCTGATCATTGTTTCAATTCCGGTAATGGTAAAAATAACTGCCAGAGAATATTTCGGATTGCCTGCCTCCCCATAAACTTCAAAAACAGGAACCTTATGATTTTTCAGGCTATCAGAAAAACCCTCGGGAACGATGAGCAGCAAATCAGTTTTTCTGTTCTCCAATGCTTTAAGAGCAATTTCCTCATCAACTACTTCTTTTAATTTCAGATAGGGTTTACCATCGGCATACGATAAGGTTTCCAGTTCATTAATAATCTTTTTTCCATAGTCGGTATGCATCTCCATTCCTTCAAACCTATACGAAACCGAATAGGTAGTTGAACCCCCTCCGGTCATGGCATAGTAAATGAAAATGAAAAATGGCGCTGAAAGTATGGTCAGCAGCAATGCCCAGTAATCGCGAAACTGCATAGTAATGGCTTTTCTTATTACAGCAATGGTCTTCATAATCAATCTCTGAGTTTGCGGCCGGTTAATGAAATAAAAACGTCTTCGAGCGAATTCTCTCGGAGCTCCATGCTCTTTATGGATATCCCGTTAAGCTTAAACAGTTCAAGAATAATGGGAATTTTATCAATCATAGCCCTCGATTGAAATATAACGTGTGGATGGTTAATTACTACTTCAACCTGAAGGGAAGAAAACATTTCAACTTTTAGAATTCCCGATGAAACAATAACCTCAAGCTTATCGCCTTTTCCGAAATTCCTTTTCAGGTTCACAGGGGTATCGATGGTCAGTAATTTTCCGTGGTCGATTATACCCACACGTGAACACAGGCGGTCGGCTTCGTCCATATTGTGCGTGGTAAAAACAACGGTTTTGGTTTCTGAAAGTTGTTTAATAAAATCGCGCACCATCACCCGGCTTTGCGGGTCAAGGCCGGCTTCAGGCTCATCCAGTATCACAATTTCCGGGTCGTGCATTAAACCCATCAAAAGGTTCAAACGCCGTTGCATACCTCCTGATAACGTTTTGGCAAGTTTATTCTTTTTATTTGAAAGACCAGTTTGTTCAAGCAATTCAGCAGCCCTTTTTCTCGCAATTTTATAAGGTACATTATACATTTGAGCCATAAAAATCAATTGCTCAAAACAAGTGAGGTTTTTCCACAAAACAAGTTCCTGCGGGCAAAGTCCAACTTTTGTCCTGTCACTATTTTCTATATCCTTCTTGCTTTTAAATTTTACAGAACCTCCGTCGGGTGTGAGCATTCCGGTAATCATTCGTATGGAAGTTGTCTTTCCTGCACCGTTCGGACCAAGCAGACCAAAGATTTCACCTGCAAAAACCTCAACCGACAATTGATCGACGGCTATGAAATGGTCAAACCTTTTTACAAGGTTTTCGGCCTTAATACGCCATTCGTTACTACCCATCAGGTGATATATATTAAAATGCCTGGATAAATATACTGATAAAAACGATTATAATCTTTGATGTAGCATTGATGTAATGAAATTGAAAATTTGATGTAGTATCATCTACTAATAATAAAACAGATAAATTTATCTTTACTGCTCGAAATAACCAATAAACTTAAATAAAATGAATACGTTGTTTAAAGTTGTTTTGCTGCTGTTTGTTGTAGCGTTTTTCTCTTGTTCAAGCGGGGAAAAGGGACCTGATATTGATAAACTTGTAAAGGAAATGACCCTTCAGGAAAAAGTTGATTTCCTTGGGGGGACTAACGGTTTTTACATCAGGGGCTATGAGCACCTTGGCATACCCGAAATACGTATGGCCGACGGCCCTGTGGGTGTCCGTAATCCCGGCCCTTCAACGGCTTTTCCTGCAAGCATTGCATTAGCTGCATCGTTTGACAAGGGACTTGCCAAAAAAGTTGGGGCAGCCATAGCCTCCGAGGCCAGGTCGAAAAATGTACATATCATGCTTGGCCCGGCCATGAACATTCACAGGGCGCCATTTTGCGGGCGGAATTTTGAATACCTTGGCGAAGATCCTTACCTGGCGGGGAAAATTGCTGCTTCGTTTACTATGGGAATGCAGGGCGAAGGTATCATTGCCACAGGAAAACACTACACTGCAAATTACCAAGACTTTAACCGTCACCATGTTTCTTCAAATATGGATGAACGCACCCTGCACGAGATATACCTGCCTGCTTTTAAAGCAACCGTACAGGAAGGAAAAGTGGCCACAATTATGACAGCTTATAACCTGATAAACGGTATTCATGCTTCTGAACACGATTACCTGAACAACAAAGTTCTGAAGGAAAAATGGGGCTTCGACGGGTTTATCATGAGCGACTGGGTATCAACTTACGATGGCATTGCCTGTGCCAAGGGCGGCCTCGACCTTGAAATGCCCTCAGGCAAATACATGCACCCCGACACACTCATCCCGGCCATTGAACGGGGCGAAATTACCGAGTCACTGATTGACGATAAAATAAGCAGGATACTTAACGTCTACAAACGTTTCGGTTTGTTCGAAAATGCCAACATTTCCGAAGGCTATACTTTAGATTCTCAGTGGGTACGCGATGTTGCCCTCGATGCAGCCCGCGGCGGAACAGTCCTGCTGAAGAATGCAGATAATTTCCTCCCTGTAAACAAAGACGAAATAAAATCGATTGCCGTGATCGGGCCAAACGGTCACCCGGCCATGACCGGCGGCGGCGGAAGCTCGCATGTCGACCCGCTTTTCCCGGTTTCGATGTACGAAGCCATCCAAAAAGTAGCAGGAGATGACTTTAACGTTGCATTTGCCAAAGGTGTGTACACCGGCGAACGCCTGCCCGAGGGCTTTTTCGACAACTTCGGTTTTTATGTGAAAAAGGATGGCAAAAAGGAAACGGGTGTCAATGCAGATTTTTACAAAGGCATTAAACTTGAAGGAGACGTTGTTGCTTCGAAAACCTTTTCGCAGCTCAACCTTGAAAAAGACGACATGCGTTTTGAGAACTTCCCCGACGAAGATTATTCGGTCCGTTTTACCTGTTACTTCTCGCCCGAGGAAACCGGCTCTTACTGGATCGGCCTGGCTGGTGACGATGGTTACAGATTATTCGTTGACGGAAAAATGGTTTTGGAACTTTGGCGAAACCAGGGTGAAACCATCAGCAAGTTCGAGGGCAATTTCACAAAAGGGAAGGAATACAAAATTGAAGTTGAATATTATCAGGCCGGTGGCGATGCCATTATCAGGATGGCTTCACAGAAAAGAGAAGGAAAAACATTTGGACCTGAGGAATATATGGCTGAAGCTATAAAAGCAGCGAAAAATTCAGATATTGCCGTTGTATGTGTTGGTTTCAGCAATGAAAACGAAAGCGAAGGCTCCGACCGCAGTTTTGAAATGCAGTTCAAACAAGACGAACTGATCCAAAAAATTGCCGCTGTTAATCCCAATACAGTTGTTGTGCTTAATGCAGGCGGCAATGTTGATATGACCAACTGGAT
>JAFGEV010000098.1 GCA_016931385.1 Prolixibacteraceae bacterium | reverse complement strand
TCGTGCTTTCGGTCGAAACCGATCAGCTTGGTATTTCTGCGGGTTTGCAGGACCGGGTTGCTCAGGCATACGAACATCCGGTTTTCATGAACTTCGATAAAGAACTAATGAAAAAGCAGGGGTTTGGCGAATATACACCACTCGATATTTATAAATTGCCACCGCTTTATATTGCCTTCAGAAAAGACCAGTCGCAAGGATCGGAAGTGACACACAACAACCTTAGGGCAAGGTATGATATTGGTGAAAAAATTGTGCATATGGCCATGGCCGAATGGGCAGGATTAGCCGAAGATTTTTTATCATCAATTGGTAGAAATGATTTTTCAAGGGTTCACCAGCTTATTAACCGTAACTTTGACCTTAGGGAATCGTTGATTGAAATAAGCGAAGAAAACAAAGAAATGGTGAAACTTGCCCGCTCTGTTGGTGTGAGTGCCAAGTTTACTGGTTCGGGCGGGGCAATTATCGGTACCTATTCTACCGAAGAGCAATATAAAGAATTGGAAAAATTGTTGCTAAAAAAAGATATAGGGGTTATTAAGCCCAACATTGTAACGAATGCTAACCTTTAATAAATGAAAATCAGAAAAGCGGTTATACCTGCAGCAGGTTTTGGGACACGTTTTTTGCCTGTAACAAAATCACAACCAAAAGAAATGATCCCTGTTGTTGACAAACCTGTCATCCAGTATGTGGTTGAAGAGGCTGTCAATTCAGGGATAACTGATATACTGCTGATTATAGGCCGGGGAAAAAGAGCTATCGAGGAGTATTTCGACCGGAGTTGGGAACTTGAAAAAGCTTTGGAAGAAAAAGGAAAAATTGAACAGTTAAACCAGTTACGTGCAATTACCAATTTGGCAAACATCCATTTTGTATGGCAGAAAGAGTTGAACGGGCTTGGGCATGCCATCACGCATGCAAGGACATTTGTTGGAAATGAACCTTTTGCAGTTCTTCTGGGCGATACGCTTCTTGAAAGTGATAACGAACCAGTTACAATGCAATTAATAAAACAATACAACAAAAAGAAGAGATCGATAGTAGCGCTCGAAAACGTTCCACCGGAATTGGTGCACCGTTATGGTATTATTGATGGCATTGAGGAGGGTGAAGGATTGTTTAAAGCAAAAAATTTTATTGAAAAACCCCGTGCCGAAGAAGCACCTTCGACAATGGCAGTAGCAAGCAGGTACGTTTTTACACCTTCAATATTCGACATGCTCGACAATACCCCTGTTGGCCTGAATGGTGAAATTCAACTTACCGATGCCATGAGGATGTTGTTATTGCAGGAAGAAATTTACGGTTTTTGTTTTGAGGGTACCCGTTATGATATAGGTAATAAACTGAATTTTATAAAAACAAACCTGATATATGGCTTGAAAAACCAGGAAATTGGCCCTGAACTTAAAAAGTGGCTTGAGAATTTTCTAGGGAAATGAGCATCCCTCTGAATTTATCAGGCATTAAAAAATACCTTTTACCATTTCTTCTTTACCCCTTATCTGGAAATATCTCTTGATTGTGTTTATCATCGATCGCTTATAATTCAGGGAGTAATTGTGCTTATCGATATAATTAACAAGAAAATCTTCAATATCTTCCCTGGTAATTTCGCTTTCAGGTTTGTTGCTAAAATAACCAAAGAAAACATTTAAAAGGCACATGTATATTTTAACCGTACTGTCGCTATAGTTTTTCAAAAACTCTGTTTCAACAGTCTTTAGGATTTTTTTTTGTTCCGGGCCGGGGTCGGGAACTTTAATACGTTTCTTTTTTTTTAGCTGGTCGGGCTGGTCGGGATGGCTGAAATTTTTAAATGCCGACTTGTCAACAACCGCGATTTTACCAAGCTCATTGTTTAATACTTCGAGTGTTTCGGCTCTGTACGGAACATGCCAAAACCTGTAACCGGTACTCCATTCTGCACCTTCAATGTCTCTGACTATTTCATCGACATAAGGATTATTTAGGCTTAATACAGCTATATGGTCTCTTTTCCTGAATTTTACCGGTTGTAAGATGACCTTAATCTTACGTACCATAAATAATAATTTAATTTTCCCCCAATATGTAAGTATCCAAATATAAAAAAATATTTATGAATAATCCTTATAATTTTCTAATATTTAGAAATCATGTTTTAAAAAAAATTATAAATATTGGTTTTGATTATTATCAGATATAATTTTCTGCTATCTTGGGTGTATATTTACTTGTTGAATTTTTAAGACCTGATTCTATTTTTAAAAAATAATGATAAGGGACGAGATGTTAAAAAAAAGAATATTTAAATAATTGATTTAAAAAAAGCAGTAAATATCCTTGTCAAATGTTAATTTTTTTTAATTTTACTGCTATGTAAGAAATAGGGACAATAACAGACAATAATATTATATTAAAAAATTAAGGAGAAACCAAATCAAAATTGCAACACGATAAGATACAAGCATTGTAATGCAGATATAAAATATATTGTGCGTTACGTTTTTTTTGTGTTTCAAAATTTGTCTGTAGATTCATATTTTTGAATTAAAAAAGAATTGCGAGATAGTCTTTTTATTAACCTAAATTTTAACTTTTATGAGAAAATTTGCGCTTTTACTTACATGTCTGCTCATTTGTGGGATGCATGTAGTTTTTGCCCAAAGTCGGACACTTACCGGTACGGTAACTGACGCCGATGATGGTAGTGCGTTACCAGGAGTATCGGTCGTTGTTAAAGGAACCAGCATTGGTACAGTAACCGATATCGACGGGAAGTTTTCGCTAAATGTACCTAGCGATGCTAAGTTTCTGAGACTCTCTTTTGTTGGTTTAGC
>JAFGEV010000097.1 GCA_016931385.1 Prolixibacteraceae bacterium | reverse complement strand
TGGGCTCTCTTGTTGCAATCCCAATCTGGGGGATGGAAAAGTTCAATCAAATTGTTCAGGCAACAGTCAATTACAGCACAAGCGATGTTCAGTTCCTGAAGTACCTTCAGTTAATCCAATCGGTTGGTTTGTTCATTGTTCCTTCAATCATACTTGCCGGGATGTATAAAGATAACCCGGGGCAGTTTCTGCAACTTGAAAAAAAGCCCTTCCCCCTTTCGGTTTTGCTGGCTGTTTGTATAGTCATTGCCGTAAGCCCTTTCATAAACATTACAGGTTTGCTCAACTCGAAGATGTCGTTGCCCGAATGGATGTCGGGCATTGAAACCTGGATGAGGAACAGTGAAGAAAATGCAGAACAGCTTACAAAACTTTTTCTAAATACAAAAACCACTGGTGGACTGCTTTTCAATATTTTTATGATAGGGATGATACCTGCTATTGGTGAAGAACTTCTTTTCAGGGGCATTTTTCAACGCATTTTCGTTCAGTGGACACGGAACAAGCATTTAGGTGTGTGGATAGCAGCTATCTTATTCAGCGCCCTTCATTTCCAGTTTTATGGTTTTATCCCAAGGGCGCTTCTGGGCGTGATGTTTGGTTATATGCTTATTTTAAGCGGGAACCTGTGGCTACCGGTTATTGCACATTTTATAAACAATACAGTGGCTGTTATTGCTTATTATCTTTACAATAATGGGACAATTGGAATCAACCCTGATGAACTGGGCAATAACTCCGAATACGGGATTGCAGGTATTGTTAGTTTATTAGTCGTAATCGTTCTCTTCATAATGCTTAAACGGTATGAAGTAAATAAAGCAAATACGATTTAGCTGTGTTTACTATTCCACAACCAACTTCCCGCAAACAGGGATAATCCCTTCGGTACTTAATTTGTAAACATATATACCGGGCTGTAATCCAACAGTATTTATTGAATAACTGTTCCGGCCTGCGATATTATGTACTGAAATCCTATTCCCCTTTGGGTCAAATAATTCTAGCTGGTCGTAATCAATGTTCTCGAAAGAAACCACCCCCTCTTTTACCGGGTTGGGGAACACTTTTAAACCTGGAATGGTTATTAACGAGACTCCGTCAAAAACGGCTGTGGGTACACAATCATCATAAAAATTTTCTTCTCCTGAAAAATAATATAATAGTGTATCGTTTTGGTGCATGCAAATCAAATCATTGTTCATTGCATTGGTCGGGAGGCCTCCCGAAGTAAACAATAATCCTTTTACACTCCCTATCCCTTCTATCCAATATACCCAATAAATAGGGTCAAAACTGTAAACTTTCCGAAGAGTATTATTTATTAGTATAGTGTCAATTTGTTTTACAACTAAATACATTGATTCTAAGGCGAAATTTAGGTGATGTATCGTATCGCCAATATCAATATTAAAATCATACATTTTCACTTCTTCATTGGTATACAAGTATGGGAGTTCCATCGCAAAAGAATATTCAAAAAAATAACAGTATATATTTTTTAAACTATCCTCCCTGATACCCCCTATAAAAGTTGAATTTTCTTTGGTTATTTCCGAATCATGGGTATGATAAAGTTTATGGTAAGTAAGATCGTTTATTACCGTGTCTTCGTCAAACAATGCGTATTTATTGTACACCCACCGGGGATTAACATTTTGAGAAAAGGGTCTCCAGTACATCTCGCTCCAAACGGCATTGCTGGTCGGAAAAGGTACGTATTTATAAACCTGAACAAAGTCGGGAACACAATTATCATAATCAGGGTTTTTATAAAGCAAGGTATCGTTCTTATGAAAGCATATTAATTCATTGTGCATCCCATTTGTGGGGAAATCCCCTGAAGGGAAAACCACCCCTTTGGTTTTTCCAACCCCTTCAATCCATACTTCACCCGGTATGTTAAAATAATAAACCTTCCTGAGTTTATCGAAAATATTGATATACCTTACAGAATCTACGATCAACAAGCTGGGAACCCCCATACTATAAAAATAATCTTCATATGCATTAATCGTATCCCCCTCCTCCAATCCAAAATCATACAGGAGGTACTCACCATTTTCATTGACATTAGGTTCCAAGTCAGCAGTGTTTTTCCGCATCCATACTTTTCTTGTACTGTCTTCCCTGACCAATGCAGTACAAACCGAATTCTCCCTGGTAATATCGACCACATTTGATGTAAACATTTTTTGATAAGTAATTCCGTTCACTACCGTGTCTTCGTCAAAAAACGTATACTTGCTAAATACCGACGAAGGGTAGGTTTCGTCGGATAAAGGTTTCGTATATACTTCACTCCAAACGGCGCCACTGTTTAAAGGAAAGGGTATGTATTCATATTCCTGAGCCTGTACAAAAAAATTGATATTGATACTATCATTTTCATTTAATTCGAATTTAATTATCTGAAATTGCATTAATTCATAATTTGTTGATGATTCATAGATTTCCCTTTCACTTATTGTATAATTTCTTGAAGTAATCTCAGCACAATAAAAACCCGTTTCATCTATTACAATATTACCAGCATAACCTTGTTCTTGTAATATTGGGGTACAATTACCTTCATTTATGAAAAAATATTTGTTTTTAATCGGCGCTCCGTCTGTATTATAAAAATAACCGAAAATTTTCCCTTTTGAACCATCTAAATCATTAGCCAATCCAATGGTTGGGGTGTTATCTTTATAAAAAGATCCATTACCGTACAATCTTGATATTGATTGTCCACTTTCAATATTTTTTAAATAAGAACCCGCAACTTCACCAATGCATATACTGTCAATTACAAAATCTCCAAATGCATATGAATATAGTTTTATACAATCATGTTCTTTATTGAAAGAAATAAAATTGTTTAGATTTTCATTTGTTATTACAACATACTCGGTAGTGTCAAATTCTAATATCTTAGCCAAACCGGAATTACATTCAATGATTATGCTGTCAATGAATTCAACAGATGTGATATTCACATTATCAATTTCTAAAGTCCATCCTCCGGATTCATCAAAATAAATCTCGGAAATATTTACTCCAAGCCAAATAGGATTAGCATTAACTATTGCAGGAATAAAAGTCAATAAAAAAAATATTTTTTTCATGATTAAAGAAATTAAATGATTGGAATTAAGACAAGAGCAACTCCAGAATTGGAACAGCTCTTGTCTCTTGTTTATCCATAGTATCCTTTTATATCAGAGTTTCTCATAATAAACTTATTTGCTAATTGAGTGTTACCGATCCCTGTTCAGATTTAACGTTTGGACGAAAGGCGGCATGTGTTTCGCACCGTATTGCCTTTCAATTTTTCTCAATATTGTTTACGTACATCCCAAAACAAAATGAGTTGCTTTAAAATCCCTTTCTGCAAAATCAATAACAGAAATTGATAAACCTTAAACAGTAATCGTGATTCTATGATTATTTTGGACAGTATGGGATTTCATTTTCAATTGGTTCAGTGACAACTATTCAAAATTAGAAAAAACAACAATATGTCGAACATAGATAACTGTTTTTTTTCAATTTATAAATGATAAAATGTGCCCTGGATAAATTACGACAAAAATAATTTAAAATTATCATTAACTATTTTTTACTTTACACCATTTTAAAATAAACAATGGAAATTATCAGGTTGGGTTTAATAGCAGGGGCAGCAAATGCCCGCGGTTTAACCGTGATCATTGACGTTTTCAGGGCCTTCTCGGTTGCCTGTTATCTGATAAATAACGGGGCACAACAGATATATCCTGTTGGGTCGATTGATGAAGCATACGCGCTTAAAAAAGAAAATCCTGAATTTATTTTAATTGGCGAAAGGAACGAACGAAAATGTGAAGGTTTTGATTACGGTAACTCACCAACCCATATCAAAGATGTCGATTTTTCAGGGAAAACGGTTGTTCACACAACAAGCTCGGGAACACAGGGAATTGATCTTGCCAGAAATGCCAGCGAATGTATAACCGGTAGTTTTGTAAACGCCAGCGCCATTGCGAGCTATATAAAATTGATAAAGCCCGAAGTGGTATCTTTGGTGGCCATGGGCTATGAAGGGAAATACTCCACGCAGGAAGATGACTTTTGTGCCGATTATATCGAAAACTGTTTAAAAGGAAAAGAGACCGATTTTCAAAGCATGGTTGAAACACTCAAAAAAGGCGATGGCGCCCGCCTGCTTGATCCAGCAAACACTGAACATTCTCCGGCAACCGATTTTGAACTTTGCCTTAATCTTAACCGTTTTAATTTTGTTTTAAAAGTCTGTTACGATGACAGGGGCAGGAAATATCTTAAAAAAATAACCATTTAAAAATTTGAAAATGGAATACAATTTCGATGAACTGATTGACAGGGAAAACACCAATTGTGAAAAATACGATTCGAGAAAAGAAATATTCGGAAAGGCCGATGTATTGCCATTATGGGTTGCCGACACCGATTTTAAAACGCCTCCATTCATTGTTGAGGCTGTAAAAAAACGGGCATCGCACGAGGTATACGGATACCCGGTCATTCCCGATTCTTTTTACAAATCGATTCAAAGCTGGATGAAAAAACGCCACAATTGGGATGTTGAATTGAAAAGTATTGACTATGCCCCAAATGTGGTTGTAGGTTTGGCCTCGGCAGTTTTGTCGATGACTGAACTCGGGGATAAAATCATTGTGCAGCCACCAGTATATTTCCCATTCTTCCATGTTGTTGAAGGTAACAGCAGGATAATGGCCGAAAATCAGCTGATCATGAAAAACGGAAGGTACCATTTCGATTTTGACGATCTGGAAAAAAAAGCCGGTTCGGATACAAAAATGTTGTTGTTGTGCAATCCCCATAATCCGGGGGGAATGGTTTGGACACGGGAAGAGCTGACCAAACTGGGAGAGTTTTGCCTTAGGAAGAATATCATTGTTGTATCGGACGAAATTCATTCCGACCTGGTTTTTTCTGGACATAAGCATACACCCTTTGCTTCGATAAAAAAAGAATTTGCCCAAAACAGCATAACCATTTCTTCGGCCAGTAAAACCTTTAACATGGCAGGCTTATCATCGGCTTATGTAATCATTCCCAACAAGGAATTGCATCAACGGTATAAACGGTTTATGCAGGCAACGCATATTTCGTCGGGCAACTTTTTTGGCCTTGTTGCTACCGAGGCTGCATACATGCATGGTGAAGAATGGCTCGGGCAATTGTTAGTGTACCTTGAAGAAAATTACAGGTTGATTGAATCGTTTTTTGCTGAAAAAATCCCAGCGATAAAACCTGTTAAGCCTGAAAGTACATTTCTGGTTTGGATCGACATAAGCGGGCTTGGTATAACTGGCCGCGATGTCTTTAAAAGGCTTGTTGATTCGGGGTTAGGCTTAAGCCCGGGCTGGATGTTTGGGAAAGGAGGTGAAAACTTCATACGGCTGAACATCGGGTGCCCGCGTTCAACCATTGAAAAAGCGCTCCAACTTTTCCTGAAAGCTTTTCCCGAATATGTTGTAAAATGAATTATTAAACCACTCTGGCCGCATTATTGGCCAAAACAACAATTTGGTTCATTTTACATTCAATTGCACCTCCTGAAATTTTGAAAAACAAAGTTTCGGAACCCTCAGTAATAACTTTTATGGTGCCTTCTTCCAGCGAAGAAATGACAGGTGCATGGTTTTTCAGAATCTCGAATGATCCTTTGACACCAGGCACCTTTATCAATTTTATTTTATCGGAATAAATGACTTTCTCGGGTGTAATAATTTCAAGGTGCATGTTAGCTGTTTATTTTGAATTAGCCAGAAGTTTTTCGCCTTTAGCAATCGCATCTTCAATTGTCCCCACCAGGTTAAATGCAGCTTCGGGGTATTTATCAACTTCCCCGTCCATGATCATGTTAAACCCTTTAATGGTTTCCTCAATAGGTACAAGAACACCTTTAAGTCCGGTAAATTGTTCGGCCACGAAGAAGGGTTGCGAAAGGAACCGTTGTACTCTTCGGGCGCGGTGCACAACAAGCTTATCTGATTCAGAAAGCTCGTCCATACCCAAAATTGCAATGATGTCCTGAAGTTCCTTGTACCGTTGAAGCAATTGTTTAACTTTTTGCGCGCAAGTATAATGTTCTTCACTTACAATTTCAGGGGTCAATATCCTTGAACTTGAATCAAGCGGATCGACAGCGGGATATATACCAAGTTCCGATATCTTACGGCTTAACACCGTGGTTGCATCAAGGTGTGCGAAAGTTGTGGCCGGGGCCGGGTCAGTAAGGTCATCGGCCGGGACATAAACTGCCTGAACCGATGTGATTGAACCATATTTTGTTGATGTGATCCTTTCCTGCATGATGCCCATTTCGGTTGCTAATGTTGGCTGGTATCCCACCGCTGAAGGCATACGGCCTAAAAGTGCCGATACTTCGGAGCCTGCCTGTGTAAAACGGAATACGTTATCGACAAAGAAAAGGATATCCCTTCCTCCTGATTTGTCGGCTCCGTCGCGTAAACTTTCGGCAATAGAAAGTCCCGATAATGCGACACGTGCGCGTGCGCCGGGTGGTTCGTTCATCTGCCCGAAAACAAGGGCAAGTTTCGATTTTTCAAGTTTGTCATAATCTACTTTTGATAAATCCCAATGTCCTTTTTCCATTTCTTTACGGAATTCATCGCCATAGTCGATAATACCGGCTTCAATCATTTCTCTGAGGAGGTCGTTCCCTTCACGGGTACGTTCGCCCACACCGGCAAATACCGAAAGGCCTGAATGGGCCATTGCGATATTGTTTATGAGTTCCTGTATCAATACGGTTTTGCCAACACCTGCGCCGCCAAAAAGGCCAATTTTTCCTCCTTTGGCATAAGGTTCAATCAAATCGATAACTTTAATACCGGTAAACAATACTTCAGTTTCGGTTGTCAGCTCTTCGTATGTAGGGGGTTCGCGGTGAATTTGTACCCCGTTTTCTTTACTTATAGGTTCGAGCCCGTCTACCGGGTCCCCGGTTACATTCAGCAGTCTGCCCAATACATTTTCGCCATTTGGCATTATAATAGGCGAACCTGTTGAAATTACATCCACTCCACGGCGTAACCCATCGGTTGAATCCATTGCAATGGTACGAATGGTTTTTTCTCCAATGTGTTGCTGACATTCCAAAATTAATGGCTGTTCTCCCGGACGCTCAATTTCGAGTGCATCGTAAATTCCCGGAAGCGATTTCTCATCTTCAAAAACTACGTCAACAACCGGCCCGATAATTTGCAATACTTTGCCCTTTACGATCATAATTTTAAATTTTTAAAGCTTAAAATTAGCAAAATAAAAATGCCAAAAATAGCTGTGGCTATTTATTTTGAAATTCTTAATTTTTACGTTTCATTAGTTTATAAGCTATTTCTTTTAATCCTTCTTTTTTCTGAGAAGGCACTTTAAGGTTCTGTAGGTTTTGTTCAGCTAAAATGAAAAACTCATTCACTTTATCATTTAAAAGATCTTTAACGTTAAGCCCGGAATATATTTGTTTTACCCGGCCTATTTTTTCTGCCTCGTCGAATTCTTTTAACTCATGAAGTTTTTTCAACTCTTTATATCGGTCGTTATCGGCAATTTCAAGGGCTTTTAACATGAGGTATGTTTTTTTGTTAGCCACGATGTCTCCGCCAATTTTCTTTCCAAAAGTATCTTGTTCCCCAAAGGTATCAAGGTAATCGTCCTGCAGCTGAAAGGCCATTCCAAGGTTAAAACCTGTTTGGTATAAAAGTTCGCAATCGGCCAAAGGTGCATCGGCTATCATTCCCCCAATTTTCATACTTGTTGCAAGTAATACTGCTGTTTTCAGGCCAATCATTTTCAGGTAATCATCAACAGAAACATCAAGATTTTTTTCAAAATCCATGTCGTATTGCTGCCCTTCACAAATTTCAAGGGCAGTTTTTGAGAATTGCTGAATAATTTGCCTGTAGTTTTGCGATTGGCATTTTGAAATATATTCATATGCCAGTATCGACATGGCATCGCCAGAGAGTATTGCTGCATTGGTTGAGTATTTGGCATGAACCGCATGGTTATTCCTCCGGAGCATGGCATTGTCCATGATATCGTCGTGCAGCAGGGTAAAATTATGAAAAACCTCAATGGCCAGGGCGGCAGGTAACGCAAGCTCCAGATTATCGTTGTAAATGTTAAAAGCCATAAGCAATAAAACCGGCCTGATTCTTTTACCCCCGATTTGAAGTGAATATGCTATGGGTTGATATAGGTTTACTGGCTCGCGCCTTGAGATATGGTCGATCTCTACTGAAAGATAATTTGAAAAAGATGTAAATAATTCATTAAAATACCTCATCAAAGAGTAGATTTTATATTTACTGATCAGGGTTCATTATTTCAAGTTCATCAAGGTCAATATCCTCTTCTTCATCATAAATCTGCAACATGGGTTCATGGAACGACTTGGTTGTTATTGCACGTTCTAGTCCAATCAACAGGGTTGGCAGCAAGATAAGATTTGAAATAAGTGCAACCAATAATGTGATAGCCACCAGCGAACCCATTGCCTGGGTGCCTCCAAATCTGGAAAAAGTGAAGATTGCAAATCCGAAGAACAGTACTGTTGAAGTATACATCATGCTAACTCCAGTTTCGCGAAGGGCCCTTAAAACCGATTTGCGGATATTCCAGTTTGTAGCGGTAAGCTCTTGTCGGTATTTGGCTAGGAAATGAATGGTGTTATCGACCGATATCCCGAAAGCAACACTGAATACCAACAGTGTAGATGCCTTGATGGGAATACCGATGTAGCCCATAATGGCTGCTGTTAAAAGCAACGGAATAACGTTAGGTATCAATGACATTAAAACCATCCGTTTCGAATAAAACATAATCGCCATAAATATTGAAATCATGGTTATGGCAAGGGCTATACTTAGAAACAGGTTGCCAAGCAAATATTGGTTACCCCTGAAAAATACAACGCTCGATCCGGTAACTGTTATGCCATATTTATCTTCAGGGAACAATTCGTTTATGTCCTTCATAAACAGCTCGTACAATTCGTCCATGCGCTTTGTGCCAACATCTTTCATGCGGATACTTACCCTGCTGATGCTCATGGTACTGTCGACGTATGCGCTTGCAATATCAAGCTCGGTTTCAGCCGAATTGACATACGACATTATAAAATTCTTTTCGATATTGCTTGGCAGGGTATAGTATTTTTCATTTCCGTTGAAGAAGGCCTGCTTTGCCAGTTTTACAATATTTAAAAACGACAGCGAAGATGATAATTCATCGTACTGCATGAGTTTTTTGTCAAGCTGGTCGAGCTTTTGCATGGTCGATAGCTGAAGAATACCATTGGGTTTTTTCGTATCAATAATGATTTCAAGCGGCAATACGCCATCAAAATTCGATTCGAAAAAATGGAGGTCTTTGTATATGGGATCCTTTTTCGGGATGTCGTCGACCATGTACCCGGTGGTTTTCATGCGGGTTATCCCGTAAATGCTGGCTATTAGTACAATAAACATGACAACGTAAACAGTTTTACGTTTGTTAAGTGTAATTGTAACTAATTTACCAATAATCTTTTCCAGGCCTTTCCGGTCGAGGTGCATCATATGCCTTTCTTTTGGAGGGCCGAGGAAACTAAAGATAATAGGTATTAACAGTATCGATAAGAAAAATAAAGAAAAGATACTGATTGAAGCAACTATCCCAAACTCTTTAAGCACAGTACTGCGTGTTGTTATAAATGCGGCAAAACCACAGGCGGTTGTTAGGTTGGTGAGAAAGATTGCATTTCCGATTTTTTGAATTACGCGCTTTAACGCTTTTATTTTGTTATGGTGTACACGGTACTCGTTATGATACTTGTTTATCATAAATATACTGTTGGGAATGCCTATCACTATCAACAGGGTTGGGATCATTCCGGTTAGCACATTTATTTCGTATCCGAAAATTGAAAGAATCCCCAATGAGTTTACAACCCCGGTTAAAACGACTACCGCAGGAACAATCATTGCTTTGAATGATTTAAAGAAGAGAAAAAGTATGAGCAGGCAAATGGCAAGGGCAACAGCCATGAAAATATAAATCTCTTTTTTAATCAACAGGGCATACATCACGTTTATGTATGGCAATCCTGAGTAGTGAATTTTGAGCCCGGTATCTTTTTCGAATTCTTTGCAGGTATCCCTAATCGACAAAACAAATGCTTCCCTTTCGCGTGTAACTGTTTTTCGTTTGTTTATGGTGAGAACAACCAGAAAAGCATTGGTTGAATCGTTATAAAGGTAATGCCGGTAAATTGGAATAGATTTAAAAATAGCAGTCAGGCTGTCGAGCTTATTCTGGTTTTGAATGCTATCGTTGAAAATTTCAAGGAAATCAAAGCGTTTATGTTCTGTGTTTTTTACTAGTTGGTACGAAGTGGAGACATCAAGCATCTCTTCAACCCCTTCAATATTGGCAAGAGAGTTGCACAACTTTCTCCAACGTTTAAAATGGTCGAGCTTGAAAAAATCTTCATCGGTTACGCCAATAACAATAAAATTGCCTTCCTCGCCAAAAATCGATAGAAATTTTTCATAATCGATATACGCGGCATCTTTTTTTGGCAATAAGGGCAAATCCTGATACGACATTTTTACATCCCTTGCATGGTAGCCCATAAAAAGCGTATACAGGGCTACAATTACCAAAAAAATGATCCGGTATCTTAGAATGAAACTAGAAACACGTTGCCACATATTTTTTTAAAAAAAACTTGTCGAAAATACGATTATTCGATGATTTAAACAAAAGGTTAAGAAAAGTTGGTGTTACTATTTTTCTTCGTTTACGGAATATTAAATTTGTGGATTATTTAATCGTTTAAAATGCAGGAGATAATTCTATTGTTGGCAATTTCCGGAGCGAGCGCTTTATTCCTTTTTGGGATGAAACTAATGAGTGAATCGCTTCAAAAAATTTTTGGCGAACGCTTAAGGGTTATCCTTACCTCAATGACGACCAACAAATTTAAGGGAGTGCTTGCCGGCATCTTAATTACTGCCCTGGTTCAGTCATCATCGGCAACTACTGTAATGGTTGTTAGTTTTGTTAACGCGGGTATCCTGAGGCTTGTCGAGGCAGTTAGTGTAATTATGGGTGCAAACATTGGCACTACGCTTACCTCGTGGATAATTGCCGTTTTCGGTTTTAAAATAAACTTTGCCTATTTTACGCTTCCTTTGATTGGCATTGGTATACCTTTCATCTTTTCAAATAACCGCAAAACAAAAAATTATGGTGAAGCCATTCTTGGTTTTTCATTATTGTTTATTGCGCTGGGTTTTCTTAAAACTACTGTTCCCAACCCTCAGGGCACATGGCTTTCGGAAACAATTACACAATTAAGTTCATATGGCTATGTTTCGTACATTTTATTTATGGCAGTTAGTTTAATTATTACTGTATTTATAAAATCGTCGAATGCCATATTTGCCTTAATCCTTGTTCTGTGTTTCAAGGGCTGGATTGGCTTTGAGATGTCAGCATCGATGGTGCTGGGGATGAACGTGGGAACAACCATTGCTGCAATTACCGCATCGCGCCAGGCAAACTTAACTGCACGCCGCGCTGCTCTCGCTCATTTGTTCTTTAACCTGGCCGGAATAATCTGGATGTTCATTGCCCTTCCTTATTTTCTGAATGGAATTAATTTTTTGTTTGCCACGATAGGCATTAACGGACCTATGTCGAATCCAAAAGCCATTCCTGTGGCTCTTGCCCTCTTTCATTCCTTGTTCAATTTAATTAATACTGTTCTTTTAAGTGGTTTCTCGAAACACATAAGCCGTATGGTTATTAAAAGGATACCTTTCAGTAACCTGGGAGAAAGTGAGTTTAACCTAAAACACATTAAAATTGGATTGCTCTCAACTCCCGAAGCTTCAATATTTCAGGCTAAAAGGGAAACAATCGTTTTTGCTGAAAGTGTGAGAAAAATGTTCCGGAACATTGAAAAAATATTTTCCGAACGAAACGAAAAAGAATATTTATCGCTTAAAACAAAAATTGAGAAAGCTGAAGAATATTCCGACAGGCTCGAAAAAGAAATTGCAGTTTATTTAACTAAAGTGGGAGAAGGTAGGCTAAGCGAAAACAGTTCAAAACGGCTAAGGGCATTATATAAAATGATTGACGATATTGAAAGCATTGCCGATTCATGCATGAATATCCTGGGGGCAATTGAAAGAAAGCAAAAAGGGAAAATTATATTCACCGAACATATTGTAACAAATGTGCTTTTAATGTTCAACATGGTTAACGAAGCGCTCGACACCATGGTAACAATGCTCACCTACGAGGAAGAACTCCCCCTTAGCCTGGCTCAAAAAACCGAAAACGAGATAAACAATTACCGGGATATTTTAAAAAGCGAACACCTGAACAATCTCGAAAAAGGCATTTACAAGTACGATGCCGGAATAATTTATAACGATATCATTTCGCAGTGCGAACGCATTGGCGATTTTGCTTTCAATGTTGCCGAGTCGCACAAGAGTTCATCTTAATCCGCATCTATCATATATTTCAGGAATACAGATGCAAATATTGATTTTCCTGCTAATGATGTGAAAATTCCATCCTGGCTATTTCTTTACTGTTCCATTCTTTTTGAAACAATTCCAAAGCTTTTTGAACAGTTTTGTCAATTTTGAAGATGATTGGATAAAAACCTTTATCTCCAAAAATGTTCCTGGCAATTAATGCATTCATCTGCGTAGAAAGCAATTCTTTTGAATAGTTCAACTCCGAAGGTGATGGCACAATCCCTTTCTCTTTAAGGTGATCAAGAAATAAACTGAATATTTCATTTTTGATCAGAAATAAATGCAATTCCTCGGGTGTGTCAAATTTGTTAAGCTCTTTCCTGTTTTGGTCGGAATAGTCGAAACAAAACTGGTAAAGAATATTTTGGGATACAGCTGCCGAGTAAAAATCATTTATTCCTGATGTATCAGCCGGGACAAAAAAATCGGGCATAATCCCGCCACCACCATATACAACTCTTCCTCCTGAAGTGTAGTATAGAAGGGAATCATTGAAATGGATACTGTCTTGCTCGGTTAACTCCTCGTTCATAAAGCGGTTGTGCAAATCCATTCGGTAAGCATCAATGCCTTCATCATAAGGTTTTTGGATGCTACGGCCACTTGGCGTATAAAACCTGGCAACAGTTAAACGCAGCGCCGAACCATCGATAAAAGGTATTTGTTCCTGTACAAGCCCTTTACCAAACGACCTTCGCCCAACAATTAAACCGCGGTCATTGTCCTGAATTGCACCGGCAAATATTTCACTGGCCGATGCCGAAAATTCATCGATCAGTACCACGAGATCACCTTCCTGCCATATACCATTGCCTGTTGAGCGGTAGTCGTACCTTGGCCTGGCTTTTCCTTCGGTATAAACAATAAGTTTGTTTTCCGGCAAAAATTCATCAACCATTGCAAAAACGGCCTGCAGGTATCCGCCTGAATTTCCACGTAAATCGACAATAAGTTTTGAAACCCCATTTTTTGAAAGGCTTACCAATGCATCTTTGAACTCATTGTATGTACTTTCGGCAAACCGGTTAACTTTCACCAGACCAGTGTTTTCATTAATTTTATAGGCAACATCAATGCTGTAAAGCGGAATTTCACCACGTGTTATTTCAAAATCGATTGCTTCGTTAAAACCGGGCCTGTTTATGCCAACATTTACTTTTGTTCCTTTCCGGCCCCTTAACAACGATACAATGCTGTCGCTTTTCAGGCCTATGCCCGACACGTTTTTCTGGTTAACCGATACAATGCGGTCGCCAGCCAGGATGCCAACTTCTTGTGAAGGGCCTCCCGATATCACTTCAATAACCATTACGGTGTCGTTTTGCATAACAAATTGCACGCCTATTCCTGAAAAGTTTCCACGCATTTCTTCGCTAACAGCTTTCATTTCGCTGGCTTTTATGTAAGTAGAGTGTGGGTCGAGTTGGTCGAGAATATAAGGGATGACCGATTCGGTTATGGCATTTCTGTTGATACTGTCGACATAATCCTGTTCAATTATACGTGTGATAACTGAAAGTTTATCGGGCTGGTAAAATGTTGCACCTTTAAAATTTGTGTCGGAGATGTTTTTTTGTATCCTGGCCCCGGCAAATATGCCAACAGCAACAGCAATGGCAATAAAAAGGGGAAGGAATATCTTGATATATCTGTTCATTTGATAAGTTGTATGCTTTCAATGGTTTTAAATGTGTGATAAAACTAAAAAAAAGTCCGGTAAGCTAAACGCCCCGGACACTATTTTTATTTTTGTTGAAGCAAACAGTTTAATGATTTAAGTATTTGTTAACAGTGTCAAGTAAATCTTTAGAACGGATTGGTTTTGCCAGGTAATCGTCGCAGCCTGCTTCAAGTGCTTTCGACCTGTCGTCTGACATTGCAAAAGCTGTTTGGGCAACGACAATAATATTCGGATAAATTTTCTTGATCTCACGGGTTGCATCGTAACCATTCATTTCGGGCATTTGTAAATCCATCAGGATTACATCAACCTCGGGATGTTCTTTAACATACTCAACTGCTTCGATCCCATTTTTGACCCAATCTATCTTCGCATCAAGCTTGGTTAACACAGCATTCAAATACAAGTAATTCGATTCAACATCCTCAACAATCAGTAATAAAGGTTTTCCTTGCTCATTCATTATAGTGAGGTTTAAATTATGGACTAAAAATAATTAATCATTTTAATATTATCAAGAATATTATTTTTAAGAAGTTGAAAATCCGTTAGCTATTTCCATCTTTAATGTAAAAGTTGACCCTGATCCTTCTTTTGACTGAACCAGAATTTCTCCCCCCATAAGCTCCATCAATCCTTTAGAAATGGTCAATCCTATACCAGTGCCACCGTATAAACGGTTTTTATCGTTATTTACTTTTGTGAAACGTTCGAATATTGAACCAATTTTATTTTTTGGAATCCCTATTCCTGTGTCGCGAACAAAAACTTCCAGAATGTTTTCATTGACAATATAACCAATTTCAATTTCACCATCGTTTGTAAATTTCACAGCATTCGAAACCAAATGGTTAAGCACCTGGTTTAATCGATGCCTGTCGGAAATTAAGCGAACTTTTGTATTGTTTGGTTTGCTTTTTATTAGCTTAATGTTTCGTTTGTTTTCAGAAACAATTATTTTTTCGGCATGATCGCAAACGGCATCAAATAAAGGTTCGAAATTGAATTCTCCTTTGCTTATGCTCATCTGATCGGCTTCAAGTTTTGAGAAGTCAACTATTGAATCGATAAGCGTCATCAGTGTATTTCCATTGCTTTGGATTACGTCTATGTAAGTATTTTTTTCTTCAAAAGCGAGGCTTTCTTCCCTTAACATGTTTGTAAAACCAATGATGGCATTCATAGGTGTCCTTATCTCGTGGCTCATGTTGGCTAAAAACAGCGACTTGAGTTTGTCGGCTTCAACGGCTTTGTCTTTTGCTGCGATTAATTCTTCACGGGCTTTAGCAACCTGGGTAATGTCTTCAACGATCCCTTCAATGGTTGTTTCCCTGAATCCTTCTTCAAGCAATGCCAGAGTAAGGTTTGCAATAAATTCGTCACCGTTTTTCCGCTTCATCATAATCTCGGTGTTCACCTCTTTGGTCTCCATGATGGTTTCCAGAATGAGTGAACCTAATTCAGGATCAACCAATAAATCGAACTTGGTGATTTTGGCAAGGTCATCATCTTTTGAGTACCCAAACATTTTCATGAAACGGTAGTTATACTCAACAACCCGCATATCTTTATCGAGCCGGAATATTGCCAGCGGTGCATTTTCGAACAATGCTTTGAATTTTGCCTGGCTCTCGAGCATGGCTTCTTCGGTGATTTTTATATCAGTGATATCCCGTGTAATTCCAACGGTTCCAATACACCTGTTCTTTTTGTCAATCAGAGGTATTTTTGTATCGGTCATATACTTAACTGTACCATCCCTAACTATACGGTGTAATTGGTTAATTACTGGTTTTCGTGTTCTGATAATTTCCTGTTCAACATCGTATGCTTCCTGCGCGTGTTTAAAGAAGTCGAAGTCTGTTTTTCCGATAGCTTCATTGGGGTCTTTCAACCCCAAAAGTTTTGCCTGGGCTTTGTTGATCCTGGTAAATTTGCTTTCAAGATCTTTGAAATATATCGTATCAGGAATATTGTCGATTAAGGCCTGCCATAAATTTTTTTCATATTCAAGATGCCTCTGCCGGTTTCCTTTTAAAAAATAAGTTGCCCCGAAAAATAAGCCTATCATAAGAAAACCAAAAATAATAATCATGGCTTTGCTCACCGTAATCTGTCCCGTTTTTTCGTCATAAACAATATATTCAACTTCGTCATTTTCAGAAGTCCCCAGGCTTGAACAAAGCGCTAAAGACTTAAATAGGCTTACTGTCCGACTAAAGCTTTTTATTTTAATTGGGTGAATCAGAAGAATGTTATTGTCAAAACCAATTTCCCCCTTATGTAAGCTTTTTCCAACCCTAATCTCAACAGCCTTATTTTGAGCTTTAACACTATTTAACCCGGCAAGTCCACAGGAAAAAATGACAACAAAAAAAATTATATACCCCTTGCACATGGTCCCCAACAATTAAAACATTGTTTGAAAATAGTTATTTTCTTCAAAACATGGTATGTTAACAAACATTATTTTATTTCAAGGGGCAAAAATACTTTTTCAATTTAATCTATTGAAGTACTTTTAACCTGAAATTTCATGAATATTGCTTGTTTTGTGAATTTTTCGAATAAAAACCATCATTTTTCAAGTGTTTGTTAAATTACACAACTTATGAATACCTTACTTCTTATTCTCCTGGCAATTACTCCTGTCACACTTGTAACCATCTTTTTTATGGTCAGAATATCTTCTTTAAAAAATGAAAAAACCTTACTTATAAGCGAGTTAGAAAAGAAATTTAGCCAGGATATCCTCGATTATGAAAAAAAACTGGCAATTCTAGAAGAGCGTGAAAAGCAAATCAAATCCGACCTGGAAAACTCAATAAACAATTTATCAGAATTAAGAAAAAACCTCGACGCAGCCAGAGAAGAGAAGACCCGCCTGTTTTCCGAAAATAAGAATTTAACCGAGAAGATTGAATTTCAGGCCAAAGAGTTTGAAAAACTTCAAAAACAAGCCCTGTCTGAATTTGAAAATATTGCCGCTAAAATTCTTAAAACAAACACTCAGGATTTTTCGGAAGTGAACCAAAAAAAAATCGCTGAAATTATTCTTCCGTTAAAGGAAAAAATTCAGGTTTTCGAAAAAAAGGTTGAAGAAACATATGAAAAGGGTTTGAAAGACCAAACCGACCTTAGAGCAGAACTTAAAAAACTTTATGAGTTAAATTCAAGAATCAGCAACGAAGCAACAAACCTTACCAAAGCCCTAAAAGGCGATGTAAAACAACAGGGAAACTGGGGGGAAGTAGTGCTTGAGCGTATCCTTGAAAGGTCGGGATTAAACGAAGGACAGGAATATGAACGTGAAAGGGTTGTACACAATGCCGATGGTAAAATAATCCGCCCCGATGTTATTGTAAACCTCCCCGACAAAAAACATATTGTAATCGACTCGAAGGTATCATTAATTGCTTACGAGCGCTTTGTAAATTCTGATGACCTTTCCGAGCGCGATAAGTTCATGAAAGAACATATTCTTTCGTTAAAGAATCATGTAAAAGAATTAAGCAATAAACATTATAGCAGCTCGCCCCAGATCAACAGCCCCGATTTTGTGCTTCTGTTCATTCCAATCGAATCATCATTTAGTATTGCAATCGAGCATGACCATCTGTTGTTTAACTATGCCTGGGAAAATAAGGTTGTTATCGTAAGCCCTTCAACATTGCTTGCAACCCTGCGCACCATTGCCTCAATCTGGCAACAGGAGAATCAAACAAAAAATGCCATTGAAATTGCCAGGCAAAGTGGGGCACTTTACGATAAATTTGTAGGTTTTCTTGATGACCTTGAAAAAATTGGACGAAACATAGGCCAGTTACAGCGAAGCTACGACGATGCGAGTAAAAAATTGAACACGGGAACAGGAAACATTATTCGCCGTGTAGAACACCTGAAAGAATTGGGGGCATCTTCATCGAAAAAAATCCCCGACAAGTATATTGAATAAACTAAAGTGTCCTTCCGGGATATATCTTTAACGCTTCTTCAAGAATTTTCAGGCTGACAGCCAAATCTTCCTTCTTTAACACGTAGGCAATCCTGACTTCGTTTTTCCCAAGCCCGGGTGTAGTGTAAAAACCCGAAGCGGGAGCCATAAAAATGGTTTGGTCCTGGTATGAAAAATCGCTCAGCAGCCATTGGCAAAATTTATCTGAGTCGTCTACTGGCAAGCGGGCAACCGTGTAAAAAGCGCCCATGGGAATCGGGGAATAAACTCCGTTGATCCTGTTCAGCCCATCAATGAGAAATTTTCTACGTTCCAGGTATTCATTGTAAGTTTCGAGCATGTATTCCTCTGAAGTGTCTAACGATGCCTCAGCCGCAATTTGTCCAATAAGCGGAGGGCTTAACCTTGCCTGGCAAAATTTAATGACACTGTTCCTAACGGCCTTGTTTTTGGTAATCAAAGCGCCTATTCTCAAGCCACATTCACTGTACCTTTTCGATACAGAGTCGACCAGGATTACATTATTCTCGATACCCTTTAGGTGAAATGCAGAAATATAAGGTGCTCCGGTATAACAAAATTCCCTGTAAACCTCGTCGGAAAAAAGATATAAATCGTACTTTTTAACCAGGTCACGAATTTTGTTCATTTCGGCCTGAGTGTATAAATACCCGGTTGGATTATTCGGGTTACATATTAATATTCCCTTGGTCCGGTTTGTTATCAATTTTTCAAATTTTTCGACAGGAGGCAGAGAGAAACCCTCGTCGATTTTTGAAGGAATAGTTTTAACTACGGCTCCGGCCACAATGGCAAAGGCTGTATAATTTGCATACGAAGGTTCAGGGACAATAATTTCGTCTCCGGGATCGAGGCAAGCTAAAAATGCATAAGTAACCGCTTCAGAACCCCCGGTTGTAATGATTATATCGTCAGCTGAAACTTTGATATTGAATTTTTCATAATATGAAACAAGTTTTTCCCGGTACGACCTGATCCCTTCGCTTGGGCTATATTCCAGAATTTTTCGGTCGATGCGTTTAATTGCATCAATGGCAACCTGTGGTGTTGGCAAATCGGGCTGTCCAATATTCAAATGAAAAACTTTTTTCCCATCGGCTTTTGCTTTATCAGCAAAACTAACCAGTTTCCGTATAGGAGATTCTGGCATCCTTATCCCACGTTTCGATATTTCAGGCATAAAAAACTTGTTTTATAACAAATCGCCCAAAGATATAATTAACAAATCGAATTAAAAAATAGGCATAAAGCCATATTTTTATGTAACAAATGGTTTTCAGCTTTCAATTTATTAGTATGTAAAGACAAATTACTTTTTCAAGTATTTGCTGAAGAATGATCGGTAATAATTATGGAATTTATCATGTTTTCAATATCATGGCTGGCTTAATTTTGTTTCATAATTAAATTTTATGTATTATGATAATAGGTATCCCAAAAGAGATTAAGAATAACGAAAACAGGGTAGGGTTAACCCCAGCCGGAACAGCCGAATTGATAAAATTCGGGCATTCATTATATATTCAGGCCGATGCAGGTTCGGGTAGCGGGTTCCCCGATGAAGATTATATTTCAGCAGGCGCAGTAATCCTTCAAACCATCGAAGAAGTATACAACATTGCCGAAATGATCATTAAAGTGAAAGAACCCATCAAGGCAGAATACCCATTAATTAAAAAAGGACAAATAATATACACCTATTTTCATTTCGCCTCGTCAGAAGAACTAACAAAAGCAATGATGGATTCCGGTGCAGTTTGCCTGGCATACGAAACCGTGGAACTTAAAGATGGATCTTTACCGTTGTTAATCCCTATGTCGGAAGTGGCTGGGCGGATGTCGGTTCAGGAAGGGGCTAAATATCTCGAAAAAACTTTTGGGGGACGTGGTGTATTGCTTGGCGGTGTTGCCGGCGTTCATCCTGCAAAAGTTTTAATTGTTGGTGGAGGTATTGTGGGTACTGAAGCAGCAAAAATGGCAGCTGGTTTGGGCGCTGATGTTACCATAATGGACGTTAACCTGAAAAGGTTACGTTACCTCGACGACATTATGCCGGCAAATGTAAAAACAATGATGAGCAACTCTTATAACATCCGCGATATGATTAAAACACACGATTTAATTATTGGCGCAGTATTGATACCAGGGGCAAAAGCGCCTTCGCTTATTACAAGAGACATGCTTTCATCGATGAAACCCGGAACTGTTCTGGTTGATGTGGCAATTGACCAGGGCGGTTGCATTGAAACTTCACACCCGACAACACACGATAATCCTACATTTGTAATTGATGAGGTGATACATTATTCCGTTGCAAATATGCCCGGAGCTGTTCCGCGAACCTCAACCATTGCCTTAACAAATGCAACATTGCCCTATGCCATAAAAATTGCAAACAAGGGATGGCAAAAAGCCTGTAAAGAGGATAAAGCCCTGAAAAAAGGGCTTAATATTGTTAATGGCAAAATCGTTTACGGAGGAGTTGCCGAGGCTTTTGACCTTGAATATTTTGATCTTGAGAATGTTGTATAAAAACCATTCTTTCTCACTCCAAATTCTGAAAACATGGTGTGAAAGTGCTGACAAATGTGTACAAAAAACACATACAACTTTTTTTGATTAAAGTCAATACCAATTTTATATTTTTTTTGTTTTTTATTTCATTGATATGTAGAGACATAAGATTTTCCCTGTGAAAAAATTCAAAAATCATGACAAAAATCTTTAAAAAATATTTGGAAGAAACACAATATGGATTTATATTTGCCTATGAAATCAATTACAAACATGATTGATTTCATTCAGATCAAGTCTTTTTCATGTTTGGCGTTTTAGTTTGGGGGATAGTTTTTTGGGAGACATCAGA
>JAFGEV010000096.1 GCA_016931385.1 Prolixibacteraceae bacterium | reverse complement strand
CCCTTGCTTGGCGCACTTGGAATTGCCATACTGATTTTCGGCATCGGGGGTGGGTTAAGCTTTATTGTACCTAAAGACTTCCAGATGGTTACTGTTATTTTGACCATCACCACGCTGGGTATCTTAATAAGCCTGATTCCCCGGGTTAACCGAATAAAGAAAACCTTCGAACTGGGGATGTACTTCATTCTTGTATTTTGTATCACAGTTGCATCAATGGCCGATTTGACCACCATTTTTCAAATCAGGTTCCTCGACCTGTTTTTGTACGTGGCCATTGCCGTTTTTGGATCAATGATTGTACACATCATTTTATCTGCCATTTTCAAAATCGATACCGATACCACCATCATCACCATCACGGCTTTATCGATGTCGCCGCCATTTGTGCCGGTAGTTGCCGGGGCGCTGAAAAACAAAACCATCATTGTAACGGGGATTACTATCGGGGTTATTGGCTATGCAATCGGGAATTACCTGGGGGTGTTTTTTGCTTATTTGCTGAAAGGAATGTGATGAAGAAGGCTAAGGTTGAGGTTGAGGTTGAGGTTGAGGTTGAGGCTGAGGCTGAGGCTGAGGCTGAGGCTTAGGTTGAGGTTGAGGCTGAGATTGAGGTTGAGGTTGAGGTTGAGGTTGAGGCCGAGATTGAGGTTGAGGTTGAGGCTGAGAAATAAGTATTATTAAATTACTGCAAAAAGCTTTATTTAACAGCATAGAAATCAAATCATTAATAATACCTGTACTCAACAGTTCCGTTTTTGAAAATCGGGTATCCTGCATCGTTGTATTCATATTCGTTTTCCGTAACCCGAACATTCTCAATTGATGAGTCAACCTCAAAAAGGATTGTATATGTTTCTTTAATAATATTGTTAACGTTCGTGTGTAAACCGGGAATCATTAAAGAACTGAATGCCCGGTACGGATTTTTTTTGTCATCAAATTCATATTCCGTGGTAGTTTGAAGCTCAGGCTCACCCTTTTCAGAAATAAAATAATAAAGCTCTTTGGCCAGATTCCCGTATTCATCGTAAAAGAAATCATGGTACCCCGAAACAACGTCATCGTGATAATGAGTTCGTCTTGAAATCCTGTTGCTTTCGTCATAACTAAAGGTGCTATACCCAAGGTAATTTGAAGTCTTCACCAATCTATTACCTTCATACTTATAAGTTGTTGTACTGTACTTTTCAGTATTTTCGGGGCTAACCCAATCCGTACGGTTAAAAGCCGAATCGGCAAGCGTACTGCTGCTGCTAAAAACACGCTGGTCCAAATAATGATCGGAAGATATTAACCTGCCCCAGCTATAGTTGTATTTCGTATAGTGCCACTTGGTCTTTTCCTCGAGAACCTGGTTTTTTTCATTATAAGTATAAACATACATTTTTTCTGAACCATAACAGACTTCTTTTAGCAAAGCCATATCATCTGAATATCCAGGTTCTTCTTTGTCGCACGATAACACAAAAAAGGCAACAAAAAGGCAAACAGCTTTAAAATATCTACATGAAAACATATTATTCTGAGATCACACAAAAATTTATACTTCCTCATAATCGGCATCGATAGTCCGTGGCTGCTCCGGCGGGTTTTCCCTGCGGAACTTCCGCACCCTGAACGACCGTACCACTTCGCCTATGCCATAAAGCGCTATTACAACGCCAAATACAACCAGGATGGTTTTGGCGCTTTCGAAAGGGTTAAACAGCATAATAATTCCTGCCGCAATGGATATTACCGAAGAAATGGCAATGACCCATGATATTCCTGGCAGGTTCCTGCTTCCAATTTGAGAAGCCAACTGTGTAATGCCTGCAAACAAAAGGATTATACCAATTACAAATACAAAAATACTGACCATAAAAGCCGGGAAAAGAACCAGCACCAGCCCGATTATCAGGTTGGATACACCCCGTGGCACAATAATAAATGCACTTTGATTTTGCTGCTTACTTACTAAACCAACAATCAGATTTACAAAACCATCGAGCATTAACAACGCTCCCATAAAACGTATGACAACTTCGAGCGATAAGCCAGGTACAGCTATTGCTGCAAGCCCGAATAATATTGTTACAATCCCCCGTATAAGTATCCGGTTTGGATTTGAATTAACTCTTTGAAACATGTTTATCTTTTTTTCTTTAAAGATACGCAAGGCCATCGGCATATAAAAGGACTGTCAGAATTATTCGGGAAATATTACACACCCGCACAAATATTTTGTAAATTGTTAGGCAAATTAAATGCTCATGAGGGAAAGGGGTTATCAACATAATTATCCAGACGACTGCGAACGCTTTATAAATTCCCTTTTAATGGGGAAGCGAATTAACGCAGCAATAATTGCAAATAACTATGCCGGATCGCACGAAGAAATAAAAATTTTGTACGACCAGGTTATCAAACCCGCATTGTATAAGGTTGGTGAGCTGTGGGAATACAACCTTATAAGCGTGGCATCCGAACACCTTGCCACTTCATTATCCGAATCGGTAATGAACGAGTTGTATGATAAAATTATTTCGGAAGACAGGGTTGAAAAAAAAGTGGTTCTGGGCTGTGTGGAAAACGAATTGCACCAGGTTGGCATAAAAATGGTTGCCGACATTTTCGAGATGCACGGTTGGGATACCTACTTTCTTGGCGCGGGCATCCCAACCATCGAACTAATAGAATATGCCCGGGAAGTTAAACCAAACCTCATTGCCCTTTCACTCACTGTTTATTCCCACATGAACCAACTTCTGAAAATGATAAAAGAAATTCACGAAAATTTGCCACACATCCACATACTAACCGGAGGCCAGGCATTCCGCCATGGTATAACCGCTTCAATAAGCCAGCTTCAGTATGTTACCGTATTATCCGATCTTTCAGAGATTGAACAATTCATATTAAAATATCCTGACTATGAACAGAAATGAACTGACACAATCGGCCCAAAATATGGCGCCCTTTAATGAAAAAGCCGTTGACGAGTTTGAAACAAAGCTACAGGCCAATGTAGCCCGATTAAACCAGGCTATGGAAGCCCGCCCCGACATTCTCGAACTGATCGGTCCAAATAACCTTGCAATGATGAAGGACAACCATGCCAACCAGGCCCGGTTCATGCTATCGATATTTCGCGAATTCAATGCCGAAACTTTTGTCGATACCATACTCTGGGCTTTCAGGACTTACCGAAGCCGTTCGTTTCACAGTGGCTATTTTGCTGCCCAGCTGAATACATGGATTAAAATTTTCGGGGAAGAACTTACCCCGGAAACTTACAAAGACATTTCCAGATTATATCTATGGATACAAGTCAACATCCCTTCGTTTGTAGCCTGTTCGGATGAAAAACTCAGCGAGAACCGATCGAAAAAAATTACCGATTAACCATGCCTGAAAACTGGACAGAGGAAATAATCGAAGCCTGTATCAATAGCAATACATTAGCCTTGGCGCTTTTCGACCAAAATGGAAAACAGCTTTATAGTAACAGGGTTATGCGAAAACTTACTAAAGGAAAAGCCGGAGATTTTTTCTTTAGTCCAACCATTAGCAGGCTTCTCGAAAGCACGAAGGAATCCCCTTTTCATGGGGTAATTACTTTTGCAAACGAATCGGCTGAAAACTATTCCCTGGAAGTAACTGCTGTGCAGAAAAACAACGAATTGCTGATAACGGGAGAAGTGAATGTTGCCCAGCTGGTAAAACAAAACGTGAGCATGACCTTGCTAAACCAGCAAATCAACAACCTGCAACGGCAACTGATCAAGGAGAAAAAAATGCTACAGCTGGCCAACCGGGAACTTAAAAAACTAAACGAGGAAAAAAACCTGTTCCTCGGGGCTGCAGCTCACGATTTAAGAAATCCGGTAGGTGTCTGTTTCGCCTATTCCGATTTAATGATTGAAAACCTTTATGAATTATCTGCTGAAGATTTGATGAAATACCTTATCCTTATCAGGGATAATGCCCAGGATTCACTTTCTCTTTTAAACGAACTGCTCGACATCTCGGCCATCGAATCGGGAAATACTGTTCTGAAAAAAGAAAAAATAATGTATGATGAATGGGTTCAGCAAATTGTTGAAACAAACCGGATTTTTGCAGAGAAGAAACAAATTGAGCTCAAATATTGCAGTCAGGCCCAAAACATTTCAATAGAAATTGACAAGATCAAAATTAAACAAGCACTCGAAAACCTGATCAGTAATGCCATAAAATACTCTCCTGCTGAAACTACTATCGAAGTAAGAATTTCAACAGAAAAAAATAATGTTGTAACCATTGTTTCCGACCAGGGACAAGGTATTGCACCCTATGATCTTGAGAAATTGTTTAAGCCATTTCAAAAAACATCTTCAAAAGTAACCGGAAATGAGAAAAGTACCGGATTGGGGCTGTCGATCACAAAAAAAATCATTACAAGCCACGGAGGGAAAATTGAAGTAACAAGCGAAATTGGAAAAGGCTCAGATTTTTTGTACAGTTTACCTGTAAAATAAAAAAGCCCAATCTGTCAGGTTTGCAAAACCTTACAGGATTATCAAATATCTTATATTTAAAGTTAAACCACCAACAATGGATTTTTCTGAAATAAACAGGCAATTATGGAATGCCAGAACCGATATCCATTTCAATTCTGATTTTTATAATGTTGATGAATTCCTCAAAGGAAAAAGCTCATTAAATCCGATTGAGCTGGAACTTCTCGGTGATATTCGTGGGAAAAGCATTCTGCACCTTCAGTGCCACTTTGGACTCGACACCCTTTCGCTGGCACGTTTAGGTGCGCATGTTACAGGAATAGACCTGTCGGATAAGTCGATTGAAAAAGCTATCGGGTTGTCGAAGCGAGCAAATTTAAAAGCCCGGTTTATCCAAAGCGATATTTACAAACTACCTGAAGCACTCAACGAAAAATTTGATATTGTCTTTACTTCTTATGGCGTTATTGGCTGGCTGCCCGATATGAACTTGTGGGCAAAAACAATTTCGCATTTTCTGAAACCCGGCGGGAAATTCGTAATTGTAGAATTCCATCCCGTCGTATGGATGTTCGGCTACGATTTTAAAAGCATCGAATTCAGATACAGCAGCAATGACCCCATTGTTGAAGAGCTTGAAGGGACATACACTGACCGTGATGCCGGAATAAAGCAGAAATCAGTAAGCTGGAACCATGGCCTGTCGAAAGTATTAAATGCGTTAATCAAAAACGGCCTTATCATTCAACAATTCGACGAACACGATTTTTCACCGTACAATTGTTTTCAAAACACT
>JAFGEV010000095.1 GCA_016931385.1 Prolixibacteraceae bacterium | reverse complement strand
ACAAATCATCAGAGAATTTACGTTCAACGGTATCAACAAGGCATACCTTGTCATCGTCAATTAAATACGAATTGTAGGTAACACCGTTAGGTAGCGGCCATAAATTTTCAAACAAAGCGGTACGCCGATCGTTAACTCCTAAAAAATAAATATTACCTGACAATTTAATTTTATGCATTTTATGTAGTATTAATTGAAAACACGAATTTAATTGTTTTTAAAGGAGAGATCAAAATACGCCATTACAAAGAATCAAATTTTAACCCTAAAGCAGGATTTTTTTTCTCATAAAAAATAAACAGCAGGGGTTTCCGTTTTGTTTGTCGTGAAAAATATATTTTTGCAAATTAATTACCCGTAGCACGCTGACTGGGTATCATGATGGGAAAATTTTTATTTTTCGCTGCAGTGCTTCTGCTGACTAGCTTTTGTGCTCGCGGACTCAGTGAGGAATTCATCCCTCGTAGGCGCATTATTGGATTGAATATTTAAAGAACAACTAACATGGTAATCGAACGCAGGAACAAACGTAATTACATGCCCCGCATCGCAAGGTTTTCGATGGTAATATTTGCATTACTGCTCATCATACTTGGTTTCAGGGCATTCGAACTTTATGGATACATTTTTAAACCCAATGTTGCAAAAGACCACACGCTTGTGATCGTCACCGGTGAAACATTCGAAGATGTATACAATAAGCTTGAGAAAGAACAGGTGCTTATTAATCTTAAAGCATTCAAATGGATTGCCAAAAAGAAGGATTACAAAAAAAACATCAGGCCGGGCCTTTATAAATTAAAAAAAGGAACCAATACAAATAACCTTGTCAATTTACTCAGAGCCGGCGACCAGCACCCCGTTGAACTTAAATTCCACAATGTTGGTTCGTTTGCCGACCTTGCGGGCAAAGTATCGGCATATATTGAAGCTGATTCGGTTGATTTGATGAAGCAATTTACCAATGTAAGCGTTCAGGAAAAATTTGGTTTTACTCCTGAAACATTTCCGGCTATGTTTATCCCCAACACCTATGAATTTTACTGGACAACCACACCTGAGCAGTTTATATCAAGAATGAACGCCGAATATAAAAGTTTCTGGTCGGAAGAAAGGTTAAACAAAGCCGAAGCCAAAAGCCTCACACCTGTTGAAGTTGTAACCCTGGCTTCAATAATTGAGAAAGAAACCATTATTAAGGAAGAACTGCCAATCGTTGCGGGTTTATACATAAACAGGCTGAAACGTGGTATGGCACTCCAGGCTGACCCAACCATAAAATTTGTTTTGAAAGACTCCTCAATCCGGAGGATCACCAATGATATGCTCAAAATCGATTCGCCTTATAACACATACAAATATTCTGGATTGCCCCCCGGCCCCATTGGTTTTCCCGAAATTTCAACCATCGATGCCGTGTTAAATGCAACTGAACACAGCTACCTGTTCATGTGTGCCAAAGAAGATTTCTCGGGCGAACACCGTTTTGCCACAAATCTTGCACAGCATAATGCAAACGCGGCCCGATACCGCGACGCTTTGAACAAGAATAATATCTGGCGTTAATCCACTAATCGAAGGTCACATAAACCGGGAAATGGTCGCTGATCCCCCCGTAGTAACTTCGGCCGTATGTCCGGTTTGGAGACATTTCTCCTCGGTTGTTAACAAACTCCATAAACGGAAGGTGAAATATAAACCCGTTATCGAGAGAGGTATTGTACCCCCGCCTTTTAACCAGCAAGTTCGATGACACAACAATGTTATCGAGCATCGACCAGTCATTGCGATAACTGTACGAACCTTCACCATTACTGAACTCATCCCACATTAAATTAACCAGTTGCTGACTTTTGGGCATTTCAGAATTAGGCAATGCCTTCAACACATGCAGCAAACTGCTGTCGGCAGGTTCATCGTTCATATCACCCATGATCAGAATGTTAGCATCTGAGTCGTTTTCGAAAATCTGATCAACTTTTGCACGCAACACTTCTGCTGCCCTTTCCCTTTTAACTACCGATTCTTCTTCACCTCCCCTTCTCGAAGGCCAGTGGTTTACAAAAAGGTGCATGTAATCGTTGTCCAGCCAGCCCGAAGCATAAAGGATATCGCGGGTTTTGAACCGGGGTATGGTATCGATGGTTATTTTCAGGTATACAACAGTGTCGATACGAAATTTGTCGGGTTGGTAAAGCAGGGCGCAATCTATTCCCCTTATATCAGGGCCTCCTTCCCAGGCAATGCAGTATTTGGCATCTTTCAATACAGGTTCATTTATAAGATCGGTTAGTACAATATCATTTTCAACTTCAGCCAATCCGATAACTGCAGGCAATTTAACTGTATCGACTAATGAAATTACCCTGGCGAGATCGGATATTTTTTTTCTGTAACGTTCTGTATTCCAATTTTTGGGTTCTACCGGCATAAATTCATTGTCGGTTTTATGTGGATCGTCTATGGTATCGAAAAGGTTTTCGACGTTGTAAAACATGAATGTGCACTTTTTCTGCATCTTAAGTGCATGTTGACACGAAACAGCCAGAAATAACAACGCTATTGACAATAAAAGGATAAACGGTTTCATAGGCATTTTTTAAACTAATCGAAAATACTCCTTTTTTAATGAAGAATAAAACAAAATCAATCTGGAAATTATTCTACTTTTGGATAAAATTATAAAACCATGATTTCGATCGATTTATTGGAAGTTCTATTGCGCAGCGTTCCTCAGTATTTATTATTTGGGGGATTGGCACTCTACCTTTTTGCATGGATCGACAAAAAGCCGCTGTTGGGTATGATTGCAGAAATTGTTTTTGT
>JAFGEV010000094.1 GCA_016931385.1 Prolixibacteraceae bacterium | reverse complement strand
GCCATTTAGTATTGGCGATGCTACATTCCAAAACCCTGTTGAAATTAATTACAGCCTGAACTATCTTGAAATACCACTGGTAATAAAATTACGTTCCGATCAGTTTTTTCGAATGACCTATTACGGGCAATTTGGCTTAACCGGCCAGTTGAACCTATCGGCAACGGCCGTTTCTTCCGACGGCCAGATCAACGGGGAATCGATGAGCGGGGAAATTGGCCTTTTCAACCTTGGCATGTTGGTTGGAGGAGGAGCCGAATATGACGTTGGCGGACATACAGCTCTCAACTTTGGACTTCAGTATTCAAACGGACTGGTTGATATTTCCACCATCAATGGCCTTGATGAAAAAAGCTGGTTCAATGCAATAAGAATCGTTATTGGAGTTATGTTTTAACTTAAAGAATCGGAAATTGAGATAATATTAAACAGAAGCCCGCCTACGCTAAAGCTATGGCGGATAAAACAAAAACCCGCCTTCGCTAAAGCTACGGAGGACAAATACTGAAGTTGCCAATTTAAATTTTAAAAATACACGAATGAAAGTTGCCCTGGCACAATTAAATTTTCATATAGGAAATTTTCACAGTAACCGCGAAAAAATTATTGCACATATAAGAAAAGCAAAACATGCCGGTGCCCGGTTGGTCGTTTTTTCTGAACTCTCGGTTTGTGGCTATCACCCTTATGACTTGCTTGAACGCGAAGAATTTCTTGAGTGGACAAACGAATCGATTGAAATTATCGGGAAGGAATGCATTGGCATAGCTGCCATTATTGGCGCACCTACAATAAACAAAAGCCAAAAAGGGAAAAAACTGTACAATTCGGCACTCTTTATCGAGGATGGTAAGATCAAACAGGTAATCCATAAAACCTTGTTACCCACATACGATATCTTTGATGAATACCGCCATTTTGAACCGAATAATAATTTCAGCTTGGTTGAATTCATGGGGAAGAAACTGGCCATTACCATTTGTGAAGACCTTTGGGACGATCAGCCCACCAATAACAGTTTCGGCAGAAACAAGCTTTACAGCAAAACACCCCTTGAGGAACTCAGCAGATTAAAACCCAACCTAATTATTAACATTGCAGCTTCGCCTTTTGCTTACGACCAGGAAGGCAAACGCAAAGAGATTTTGACCCGTAATGCAAGGAAGTATAATTTACCACTCATTTACGTTAACCAGGTGGGCGCCCAAACAGAGTTGATTTTCGATGGCGGCTCAATGTGCATTAATCAAAAGGGTGAAGTTGAACATGAACTTGCTTATTTCAGTGAAGATTTCCGGATTATCGATATTGAGGCACAAAATGAAAAAAACCTTCAACCTGTTTTTTCAGAGATCGGGAAGATTCATGATGCACTGATTCTGGGCATCAAAGATTATTTTGGGAAAATGGGTTTTTCAAGGGCAACCCTTGGGCTTTCGGGAGGTATTGATTCGGCTGTTGTTGCCGTTTTGGCAGCCCGGGCACTTGGCCCCGAAAACGTGCGGGTATTGCTTATGCCCTCAAAATTTTCGTCGGAACACAGTGTTGAAGATGCTGAAATACTTGCCCGAAACCTGGGCATCAAGCATGAATTGATTGAAATACAACCTATGGTTGATGCATTTGAAAAAGGGCTGGCAAATAGCTTTGAAGGCCTTTCTCCTGACATAACCGAAGAAAACATCCAGGCCCGGACAAGAGGGGTTTTGCTTATGGCCATCTCGAATAAATTTGGCAACATACTGCTGAATACAACCAATAAAAGTGAATGCGCCGTTGGTTATGGCACACTGTATGGCGACATGAACGGTGGCCTGTCGGTTTTAGGCGACGTGTACAAAACCGATGTATACAGGCTGGCCCGTTTCATAAATATCCAGAGCGAAATTATTCCTGAAAATTCAATCACCAAACCACCATCGGCTGAACTCAAACCAGGACAAAAGGATACCGATTCGTTGCCTGACTATCATATACTCGACCAGATACTTTTCCGTTACATAGAATTAAACCAGGCGCCAGTTGAAATAATAAATCAGGGTTTTAATGAAGATATTGTAAAACGGACAGCCCGGATGGTAAACAGCAATGAATACAAAAGATTTCAGGCGCCTCCCATATTAAGAATTTCCTCGAAGGCTTTTGGATTTGGGCGGCGTATGCCCCTTGTTGCCCGATACGAAGGTTAACTTTCCATTTCATTTCCCAAAAAAGTATAATGAATCTCCCTGCCACAAGTTTACTGAGTGTCCCATAGATTTTTAAATTTACTTTTTAAAAACCTTAGCATCTGTGCCACCACCAGTACGTTATAGGGCACGCGGTTTGCTAAGTATCCATAGCAATTGCAGAAGCAACTGGGAATATATCCCGGTCATCCTACTAAGGGATTAAAATATATTGACAGGAACATTGAAGTTCGTAAAAAAGATTAACTTTGATGTTGCACAACATAAAAAGCTAAAATTATGCTTGATTCCGAATCGAGTGAAAACCTGCATGAGGAACCTAAAAAATCAATTTACAAATACCTCACCGAGGAGGACAAAATTGATTTGGAGGACCACCTGATACGTGCTCATGTGAAGAGAAATGAATTCATTTTTAAAGAAGGGGATATGCCTTCTGGCTTCATCACACTCGAAGAGGGAAAAGTTAAAATTTTCAAGGAAGGTGTAGGCGGAAGGGAACAAATACTTCGCATGGTCAAACCAGGCGGGTTTGTGAGTTACCGTGCGCTGATTGCCCACGAAAAACATATTTCTTCGGCTGTTGCCCTCGAGGATTCCATTATTAACATTATTGACGCCGACCATTTTTTCAACCATCTCTTGAAAAACAGCGAACTCACCCTCAGGTTATTAACCAAGCTTGCAAAGGAACTGGGGTTTTCAAACTCCCGAACAGTAACCCTTACCCAGAAACACATCAGGGGAAGGCTTGCAGAATCGATCATTCTCCTGAAAAATAAATACGGGATGGAATCCGACGGGATCACAATAAAAGCCTATCTTTCGAGGGAAGACCTTGCCAATCTCTCGAACATGACTACATCAAACGCTATCAGGACACTCTCGAATTTTGTGCTTGAAAAAGTGATTGCGATCGATGGCAGAAAACTTCAGATAATCGATTTTATCAAACTGGAAAGGATAAGTAAGCTGGGTTGAATACTTATTTCTCAGCCAAATAAGATGAGCAGGGTGGGACCCATGCCCTGCATCATTCCTGAAAATACACTCTTTTAACCCTCTGCGATACCGAAGTAAACACCTCGTAGGGTATTGTTCCTAAAAGATCTGCCATCACTACAGGTGAATGCTCCTTGCCGAAAATCACCACCCTGTCGCCTTCTTTAACATCAATCCCGGTAACATCAACCATGCACATGTCCATGCAGATATTCCCGATAACCGGGGCAAGCACACCGTTTATCCATACTTTCCCAATTCCGTTACTGAGTTTTCGGTTAAAACCATCGGCATACCCTATAGGAAGGGTGGCAATTTTAATATCGGTTTTAACAATTCCTTTGCGCCCATATCCTATTGTTTCACCCTTCTTCACAGTCCTTATTTGCGACACTGTGGTTTTCAGCGTGCTAACATTCTGAAGTTCTTTCGATTCAACAGCGCTCAAGCCGTAAAGGCCAATACCGAGCCTTACCATTTCGAACTGGTAATTGGGAAAGCGTTCAATGCCCGCTGAATTCAATATATGCCTCATTACAGCATGACCGCAACGTTCCTGGATGTATTTCGCAAGGTAATGAAAACGGTTAAACTGATCGTTTGTAAATTTATCATGCACTGGTTCATCGCTGGCTGCAAGGTGTGAAAACACCGAACTAATGTACAATTCACTGCCCTTAATCACTTTTCCAATAACTTCGTCAAGTTCCTCAATAGTTTCAAAGCCCAGTCGTTTCATGCCTGTGTCCAATTCAATATGAATGGGGAAATTGTTCATTGCATTGCGGTGCGCTGCCGGGATAAACTGGTCGAGAACCCTTCGGGAATAGATAACCGGCTCAAGCTGATGCTCGAGCATCAGGTCGAAACTATGTTCTTCGGGGTTCATGACAATAATGGGCATTTTTATTCCGGCTTTTCGTAAGGCCACCCCTTCGTCAGCAATTGCAACTGCCAGGTAGTCAGCATGGTGAAACTCAAGCACCCTGGCAATTTCGGCAATTCCGCTCCCGTAAGAAAAAGCTTTGACCATTACCATAATTTTCACATCGGGGTGGAGTTTGCTTTTAAAATGGTTGTAATTGTTTATCAAGGCCGAAAGGTCAATTTCAAGCACGGTTTCATGGGCTTTATGTTGAAGCACGGTGGCAATCAGGTCGAACTGAAATTCGCGTGACCCCTTCAGCAAAATAGCTTCCTGCTTAAATTCTATCAATGGCAACTCATTGAGAAATTCATTCGTCGATTCGTAAAAACTTGCTCTTTCACCAAACAAATGTGCCTGTTTTGAAATATTGGGGCCAATCCCGATAAAACGTTCAATCATGCGTAACCTCACCAGTTCAGCCACTTCGGCATAGAGTTTTTCATCGGTTTTTGGTGAGAAGTATATGTCGGACAAAATTAGGGTCTTGCTCAGGAAATCTTCACTGGCTTGCTGATCAAGCGTATCGAGGGCAATTGTAAGTGAATTCAGGTCGGAATTGTAAGAATCGTTAATCACGATGCAATCGTTATTTCCCTGTTTGATCTCAAGCCTCATGGCTACAGGCTGCAAATTACTGAAGCGGTTAAGAATATGGTCCTGATCTTTTCCTATGGCGATAAGTGCAACAAGGCAAGTACAGGCATTTTCAACCGAGGCATCATCGGAAAACGGAATTGAAATGGCATATTGTTTATCATTGGCCTGGGCGATAATTCCACATCCCTCGGGTACTTTTTGAACAAAATACACAAACAAGTCGGCTGTTTCATCCATCATGGACCATGTGATCGAAACCAGGGGTTTTTGCCCTGCAAGTTCTTCCATGGCATTTGTTATACCAGCATAATCCTTGTGATATATGATTACATCGGTGCCTTTGAAAAGCTGAAGTTTCTCCCATATCTTATGTTCCAACGATTCAAAATTCGACTGGTGTGCTTCGCCAATGTTCGTAAAAATACCAATATCGGGCCGGATAATGCGTTGCAAAATTTCCATTTCGCCGGGTTGCGAAATTCCCGCCTCAATAATGGCAATCTCAGCATCATCGTCGAGCAACCAAACCGAAAGCGGAACACCCACCTGGGAGTTATAACTTTTGGGGCTCCGGATAATGGTGTACTCTTCGGCCAGAAGTTCACTTAACCACTCTTTAACAATGGTTTTCCCGTTACTGCCCGTTATGCCAATCACTTTCCCCTTGAATTTATTTCTTTTAAGAATGGCTGTTTCCTGAAGAGCTTTCAAAGTATCATCAACATAAATGAAAGTACCACCCGGAAATTTGTGAACTGAAAATTTCGATTGTGAAACAACAAAATTCCGGACGCCTTTATCATAGGCATGCCTGATGAAGTTATGACCGTCGTTACGTTCGGTTTTTAATGCAAAAAAAAGTGTGTGGTAACCCGAGACGATGGTTCGTGAGTCGGTCGAAAGATATATCATCTGAATTTCTTCTCCTTTTTGAAGTAAGCGTGCGCCAATTTCCCCGGCAATTGAAAAGTTCGTAAGTAAAATCATTATTTCCTGTTTTTTATTTTATTGAAACACTCCCTGCATAATGGTTCATATTCATTTTTTTCGCCAAGAACCACCAACTTTTCTTCTACAGTCAGCCTGTGGGAAAAATTGGCCAGGTTTCCGCATTTCATACAAATAGCGTGTACTTTAGTAACAAATTCGGCAACGGCCATGAGCCCGGGTACCGGTCCAAAGGGATTTCCCTTAAAATCCATATCAAGGCCGGCAACAATTACCCTGATACCCATGTTTGCAAGCTTTTGGCAAACTTCAATCAACGCATTGTCAAAAAACTGTGCTTCGTCAATCCCGATTACATCTACATCGCCAGTTAGTAACAAAATATTAGAAGCAGTATCGACAGGTGTAGAACGAATGCTGTTCTCATCATGCGAAACCACATCTTCGTTGGAGTAACGGTTGTCGATAACAGGTTTAAAAATCTCAACCCGTTGCTTTGCAATTCGTGCACGGTTAAGCCGCCTTATCAATTCCTCGGTTTTCCCTGAAAACATCGAACCGCAAATCACCTCAATCCATCCTTTTTGACGATGCCCGCCTAAATCTTTTTCAATAAACATCGAATTCTGTTGCCAAAAAAAGTAATTTTACAACTAATTGAGGATATTTTCGTTCCAAAATAAATTATAAATTAAATTCAAGACCTGAATATACTACATTTCATCCAAAAAATAATAATTCGAATAATTATTACTAAAAACTAAATGATATCAAAAGGAATATGAGACACAAAACAATTCTCGATTTAATTAAAAACAACCTTGAGGAGATGTCCATGTTAACATCGTCGCTTGAAAAAACTGAATCCCCTGATCCATTGCTTATTGACATTATACTAACCAAAACCCATGCATTGCAACTGGAACTTGAACTGCTGAAGACTTCTATAAATATTATGAAAAACATCGAAATCCCAGCTCAGTTGAAAGATGAACCTTTACCCGAAGCTTTTTCCAAACCTGTAAACATTGAGAACGTCTCAAAACAAAAGGAAGAAGAGCCTGTTAAAAACGAGAAAAAAGCTGAAAAAATTGAAGTGCCCGAATCCGATCACAAAGAGGAAAAGGTAAAAACTGAAGAATTCGTACCTGTTGAAAAAACCAACGAAGCAACAATTAAAAATGACAATGAAAAACCTTCAGGTGAAACGCCTGCCATAGATAAAAAACACCCTGATGAGCCCTCAGTTGCCACTGGTGAGAAAATGCTGCTTGGTGAAAAGTTCATAAAAGAGCCCACGCTAAACGAACGTTTTTCTGATATTACAAAGAAAGGTTCAAAAGTAAAAGGCAAACCTGTTACATCAATAAAAGCGGCTATCGGTATTAATGACCGCTTCCTTTATCTTCGTGAATTGTTCCAAAACAACAATGAGGATTTTGAAACGTCCATAAGCACTCTCGACAAACTGGGTTCATTCATTGAGGCTATTGAATATCTTGAAAAGAATTTCAAGTGGCAAAAAAATGAAACCAGCCTTAAATTCATGGAACTTGTAAAAAGAAGGTTTGATGACCAGCAGGAAAAATAACCCGGAAGGAAAACTGTACATAGTCCCCACACCAATTGGAAACCTTGAGGATATAACCCTCAGGGCTTTAAAAATCCTTCAGGAAGCGGATATTGTTTTTGCAGAAGACACACGTACATCGTTGAAACTTTTTAATCATTTCGAAATAAAAAACCGCTTGCTATCACATCACAAATTCAACGAACACAAAAATTCGGAACTGGTTGCCAACCGAATATCGAACGGTGAAATCATTGCCCTCATTTCCGATGCCGGCACCCCAGGCATCTCCGACCCGGGATTTCTTCTTGTCAGGACCTGCCTGGAAATGGGCGTTGAAGTTGAAACCCTCCCCGGCGCAACTGCATTTGTACCTGCCCTTGTTAACTCGGGGCTTCCCTGCGACAAGTTTTGCTTCGAAGGCTTCCTTCCCCAGAAAAAAGGAAGGCAAAAAAGGCTGAAAGAAATGGCCGTAGAACAGCGTACCATGATTTTTTACGAATCGCCCTACCGGCTTGTAAAATGTCTTGAACAATTTATTGAATACTTCGGTGCCGACAGAAAAGCAAGCGTTTCGCGGGAACTGACAAAACTTCACGAAGAAAATGCCCGGGGCACACTTGCCGAACTCTTTGAACATTTCAGCAAAAAAGAGGTAAAAGGCGAAATTGTAATTGTTGTTGAAGGGTTTAATCCAAAATCACATACGGAATAATTTTCATCAGCTCCATATCAACCATTTTTGTACTGTTAGTGGTTGGGAGTCTATTCTTTGTTCAATTTTAGAATTTCCTCAATGATATTATCAGCTACTCGAAAATTAGTCACTAATAATTTGTCAATCAACGGTTTTACTCTATCGATAATCGACATTTGTTTTGCTTTGTTTATTACTCCCAGAGTGCCAGTAATCTTAAATTTCAATCGAGTTGCTAATTTTCGAGCTTTTAAGTCGTCTAATAAAAGCAATACATTATCATATTCTGTTGCTAATGCAATTGCACTTGCTTCTTCATGATCAACTTGTGTTTCAAGAAAATCCTGATATTTTTTATCTGAAACAGGTTGAATTCTAATCCATTCAGGCAATTCTTCCCCAAATTCCTCTGCAATCTCTGGTGTTGTAATTAATTCTCCATACACTTTTTTTGCAAAAGATTAAACTCTTCAATCTTGTGAAAAAGTATCAAAGTACTCGTATCAGAAATAACAATATTAGGCATTTGCTATATCGGAATGTAAATCAGAGATTGATGTGCTAAAGACTGAAACTCGATATTTTCCAAGCATTTCGATGAATGCTCTTTTGGATAATCCAACTATCTCAGCAGCTTGTCCTGCCGAAAGTTTTGCATCCTCATATAATTTTGCCGCTATTATCATTGAAAAATCGTAGTCTTTCAAATCAACGCTATCTGGTACATTTAGTTGAATCGTTCTAATAATCATTTGTTTTTTCAAAAATACGAAATCAAAATATCAATCTGTAATTTGTAACGGTGTTTTTTGCTTGCTTCTAACTTGCAGTTTATACAAACTTCGTATTCATGTTATAAATCACCACGGATATTTCTTCCTGACAGCGCAATAGGCGCCTTCCTTTTGGCTTTCAAGGTTTACATTGAAAACTAATTCTTCTTCCTCGTGGTTATAGGGTTCAATAACCTGTATAACATATTCACCGGGCACAACACCCGCTACCTCAATTTCCAGGTCGAAAAGGCAAAGGCAGTCGCACAAACCCTCGGTTTCATGCTCTTCAATCAGTATTGTATCCTCATGACAGGAAACAGAGCAATACAAACTTTCGGGGCAACAGTTAAAGCCTGCATTAATATGATTGATAGAAAGCACTCTCGTGGTTTCATCAAATGAATATTCAATACAGCTTAAAGTGTCAGGCTTTTCATCTTCGAGAGAAACCGATTTTCCGAATGACTTGCAGCCGGTATCAGAAATAAGCTCACCTGTTATTAATGTCGGCCCCTTTTCCTGGGGTTCTTTATCACACGCGGTAAGAAGAAGAAAAAACGCAAAGTTCAGAATTACAAATATTTTTAAGAGTTTCATAGCATCAGGCTTTTGATAAAAACACCTTAAAGATGGTTCAAAATAGTGAATGGTTGCGTTGGACAAAAACCAAATTCCAAATTGGGAAAAACCAGTTCCCGGTCACAAGCTCCCGGTATCCATTGCTTCCTGAATTTGTTTCATTATTTTAGCAATCAAAAGTTTTCTACAATGCCACAATACCGTCATTTATTTTTCGACCTCGACAACACGTTGTACGATTTCGATGCCAATGCATTCCTGGCCATGAAAGAGGCATTCAGGCAACTTCAAATCACACCGCTGCTACCATCGTTCGAAGAATATTTTAAGGTATACATCCGCATCAATGATGCACTCTGGGCGCAATACCGTGACCAAAAATTACCTAAGGAAATTCTGCGAGGCAAACGTCATGCCGACAGTCTGGCTGAATTCGGCGTTTCAATTCCCCATTCTCCAATTGAAATCGATGACCTTTATCTTCACATCATGACCACCCAGACCAACCTTTTTCCCGGAACCGAAGAAGTTTTGGGCGAACTGAAAAAAAGAGGCTACAAAGTACACATCATCACCAACGGGTTCAAGGAGGTACAACACGATAAACTTATTAATACCGGCCTCAACAAATTCCTGACCGATGTATATATTTCGGAAGAAATTAAGTCGCCAAAACCTTCACGCGAAATTTTTGAATATGCCATAAAAAGCAGCAATGCACGAAAAAAAGAGAGCCTGATGATTGGCGATTCGTGGGAAAGTGATATTATTGGGGCAAAAAATTTTGGGATCGACCAGGTGTTTTTCAATCCCAAAAAAATTGAAATTGATCATACGGAATATGAAAAACCTACGTTTATGATTTTCGAATTGAAAGAACTTTTAAACATTTTATAAAATGAAGAAATTTAGAAATTTTGTGATCTTCCTGATCATCGTGGCCGGAGCCCTTGCTTTCTTAAAACCTACTGAAGATGATTTCGAAAAATGGGTGAAAAAAGATTTTGCCAACAAAAGGGAAAGAGTGAAGGAAAAAAATGTTATTGACCAACTGGCGGAAAAGGGCATTAATAAAGCTACTGAATTGCAGGTATTAAGCACCTACAAATACAATAATCATTTCATTGCAGCAACTGTTGATGCCTGGGCCAACCTCGAAGAAGTAAAATATCTTGGCGTTGCAGGATTATGGATAAAACTGCCTGGCCAGGACTAAAAAAATTTCTGAACAGAATAAAACCCCGTTTATGGAACAGAATTCGCCACCAAGGCCCGAAGGCACAAAGGGTCACAAAGAACAATTAGAGACTGGTTTTTAGCTGCATAATCCGTTCGTACGATTGATTAATGCGCTGTTCTGAAATTTTGCCTTCATCAACAAGGGCAAGAATGATCGAAACAACATCAGGCACAACATCAGGGTTGTATTCCGAAATGTTGTTCGAAAACACCAGGATGTCGCACCCGGCATTGATGGCCATCCCGATGGCTTCTTCCAAACCGTATTGTTCGGTTATGGCTTTCATTTCCATGGCATCGGAAACGATTACCCCGGCAAATTGGAGTTGCCCGCGTAAAATGCCCGTAAGTATTTCGTGCGATAAAGTTGCCGGGTAATTTGCATCGAGGTTTTGATTGAATACATGGGCGCTCATTATCATTGTGCATTTCCCGGCTTCTATTAATAGCCTGTAAGGTTCCAGTTCAATTTCGCTCCAGGTTTGGGTCACATCTGTAAGTCCAAGGTGCGAGTCGGCAGTAGCGCTGCCATGGCCCGGAAAATGTTTACAACAGTTCAGGATGCCCCGCTTCTGGTGTTCGTCAATAAAAATTCCTGCATGAAAAACCACCGTATCAGGGTTTGCCGAAAAGCTTCTTCCAATTGCCCCTATGGCCGGGCTTTTGGGGTTTACGTTCAAATCGACCACGGGTGCAAAGTTCACGTTAATACCCATCGACTGCAGGGTAGATGCCAGTACAGATGACCGATATCGGGTTGAATCGCCGTTGTTTAATTCGCCCAGGTATTGTGCCGAAACAGTTTCGGGGAAGCCATACGATGCCTTGAGCCGGTCGACCACGCCCCCTTCCTGATCGATGGCCACAAATAAATTTTGCCGGCTATGGGTTTTAAGGTCAAGAATAAGTTTATGTACCTGCCCGGGCGATTCAATGTTCCTTGGCCTCGATTGTGAAGGTCCATCTTTTTCGTACAATATTACGCCTCCAAGGTTATAATCTTCAAGGTCGCGGATAATGTGGTTTGACGCTTCAAGTTCGGTTCCCCTGAAACCGACCAGCAGCATTTGGCCAATTTTTTCTTCAAGTGTTGGGGCCTCCTGTTCGTCTTTTTCGCAACCTGCTATCAATACGATCAGTAGAAATAACAAAAACCAGTTTTTTAATCGGGTACGTTTCATGGAAAACTTTATTTAATGAAAGCCCAAATGTAATTTTATCTGTGAATAATCTTTAAAGAATTTCTTTAAAAATGAAACAAAATGCCCTATCTTGATACAAATTCAAATAAACCAGTAAAAAGAATGGAACCTGATATTACAAGAAGCTTTTACCTTATATCATTGAATCCCAAAAGAGGTTATTATTTCATCATGGGAAACGAGTTTCAATATGGTTTACCAGGTGCAATCCTCTGTGACCTTTATTATAATCAAAGAATCGCTTTTGAAAACCGGAAGCTGGTTTGCATAAACCCAATGCCAACCAATTACCCCTTTTTCGACAGGGCTATGCAAACCATTGAAAAAAAACAGCCGGTAAGCGTTGCTTCACTGTTAACAACAATGGTTTTTCGAAGCGGCTTTTATAAAAAGCGGATAATCGAAATATTGTTAAACAACAAGGACATTGTCCGCGTAAGAAAAAAATTCATTGGCATTCCGTATAACCGTTATTTCCATTTAAAAAATGACGAAAGAATGGCCCAAATTCGCAGGTTGCGCGATATTCTCCTTCGAAATGAAAAACCAAATAGCAAAGAATTGCTCCTTTTGGTTTTACTCCATGTATGCAGGTTATACCATGCCTTATCGGACCAACGTGTTGAACGGAAAAGAATGCGGGAAACCATGAAGCAGATTATCAAAAACGGGAACAGTTATACACGGGATTTTGAAAATATCATAGAGCTTTCGAAAGGGGTAAGAAAAGCCATTGTTGCTGCAAATGCAAGGCATGCTTCTGCGGCATCATAATAATAGGTGTATCATTTGTATTGAAATAACTTTAATCTGAAAGCAAAGAAAAAAGGGCTGCCTTTAAAAGACAGCCCCAAAATTTTATCATGGATCAAATATTATATTGCTTCAAACACAATTACGTAATCCATGTCTTCTTCAATATCACCATCTTCATCAACGCTACCCATGATCGCACCGCTTGGGCCGATTTTCAACACATC
>JAFGEV010000093.1 GCA_016931385.1 Prolixibacteraceae bacterium | reverse complement strand
GTTCCGAAATTTGCCCTGTAGGTCAATCCCTTTATGGGCTGGATTTCCAGATATAGATTAGCAATAAAGTTGTTGCTTTGGTTTCTTCTTACCACACCATCCAAATCGTAGAATGAATTGTATTGTAAAGGTTCTCCGCAAGGATGTTCTATAAGCCCATACGCGGGATCACCATCAAGGGTAATATCACCGTCAGGTGAATTCCAGGGTGTTCCCAGAGGATTCCAGAAAATTGGAATGCCTTTCCCATCGTTCCAGTTAAGATAAGAAAAATCAACATTTCCACCCATCGTTATCAGTTCACCTAATTTCTGATCAAGGTTCAGGTGAAGTGTGTACCTTTTACGGAACGACTGAAGCTGTATGTCTTTTTTATCAAGAAATGAACCAGAGAGGAATACCCTAGTTTTATCGGTGCCTCCTCTTATGCTTATATTATGTGTTTGCGAAGTGGCAAAATCACGATAACCTGCCATTTGCCAGTCGAAACCACGCAAATTTTCCGGTGTCCATACGCCATCAACCCAACCACGGTTGATTGATTCTCTCAGATATGGATCCTGAGTGAAATACACCATGCTCATGTCTTGATTATAATCAGGTATCAAAGAACTGTAATTGCTGCTGGGATTAAGTTCCCATCCGCCTTCACCGTCAAATATGTACTTACGGTTTCCTTCGCGAACATAATCAATGTATTCCTCAACATTCTGAGCTTTACGGTAACGGTCAAGCGTACCAATGCTAAGATATCCGTCATATTCAACAGTAACTTTACCGGCTTCACCTTTTTTGGTAGTAACAAGGATTACACCATTCGCACCCCTTGAACCATAAATTGCTGTAGCCGAAGCATCTTTCAATATCTCAACTGATTCAATATCATTCGGGTTGATTGATTCCAATCCACCGGTCATAGGAAATCCATCAACAACAAAAAGAGGGTCGTTATTGGCGCTTATTGAACGGTTACCACGTATACGGATATTCGGAGTTGAATTCACGGTATTTCCAGATGTAATTAAAACCCCAGCTGCTTTGCCCTGAAGAGCCTGTTGAACTGATGTTGGGGCGCTTGCCATCAACTCTTCCGATTTTACTGAAGTCACTGATCCTGTAAGATCACTTTTCTTAACAGTACCATAACCCACAACCACTACTTCATCCATATCTAAATAAGATGAAATCAGTTTAATATTTATAGAAGTTTGGTTATTAACGATGACATTTTGGGTTTTATAACCAATAAAAGAAAATATCAGCGTTTCTTTGGGTTCAGCCTGAATTGAATATTTACCGTCAATGTCAGTAACAGTTCCCCTGGTTGTGGCTTGTACCACAACATTAACTCCCGGTAAAGGATTATTGGATTCATCTGTAACAATACCTCCTATTTCAGAGGCCTGACCAAAGCTCCAAAGTGAGAAGAATATCATTGGCAATATCAAAATTGCCACTTGAAGCAATCGGTTTTTTTTCTTCATAAGATTAGTTTTAAGTTAGTAATATATTTTTCCACAATGTTTCTAATACTGACCGGAACACTTTCGGGTATTAAAATTATAAAAATTAAAATCTTAAACAGAAATATTAAAAATATTTTAAAGGCCTTCTGGGCATAAAACAAAAAATACCTTCAATCTTTGTTTGAAGCATCTGACATTTACCTTTGATATGCAAATTTCGCATTTAAACGCCTCTTGTTTTTGTGATTATGATACAAATGTTGTCGATTTTAAAACATCCTTTTTTTAAAACCTGTAATCATGCATTAACCGTGACCTAAGTTTTCATTATGATTAAATATTTATTAATCATTAATTTAAACCTCATTTATGTTTCATATTCAGCAGTCAATGTTTCTAATTTTACATTGTAAATGTTTTTGGGGTATAAAAAAGAAAACTAATCAGTTCTCAAACAATTTTGATATCGATTCTTTATCATCTGCTACGGTATGCCTCTGTACATATTCAGTAGGCGCCATACCAAAATATTCTTTAAAGTTATTTGAGAAATAAGAATGGGAAGAAAATCCGACTTTATAAGCTACATCCGAAATGTTTACTTTATTGTTGATTAGCAAATAAGCTGCCTGTTTTAAGCGTATTGATTTTATAAGGTTGCTTGGTGATATGTTAATATTCTCCTTCAACTTACGGTTAAGATGGACGCGACTAAGACCCACTTTGCGGCTTAAGTCGTCGACACTGAAGTCAGAATTTTCAATATTCATCTTTATCGTTTCTATCACTTTTGCAATCAATCGGTTATCGGGAGAAGTCATTCTAATCGCATTAAAATCAGGTTTTACATTCACACTATATTTATTCCTGATCATTTCGCGTGTTTGTATTACCTGTGTAATTGAACTTTTTAACAGCTCAAGATTAATTGGTTTTGTAATGTAATGGTCAGCGCCGCTTTCAAAACACAGGCGCTCGCTTTCTTCATCAATCTGTGATGTTACAATGATCACTGGCAGATGGTTTGTTTCGGGGTTTTGCCTGATTTTTTTGAGCAAGGAAATGCCATCAACTTCGAGCATTACCAAATCAGTAATCACTGCATCGGGCATACTGGTTGTAATGATCTTCCAGGCCTCCCTGCTTTCGTTACAAACTTCAACATTATATTTATCTGAAAGAGCCATTCGGATGTATTTCCCCAAATCGGCGTCATCATCAATAAAAATCAGTTTCCTCTTCGATTTGGTCCCTTTTGACAAAACAATGTCATCATCGGTTTGAGGCATTTCAATGTATTTGTTTTCATAGGGATAATCTTCATTATTACTGATCCTTGTATAATTGTTGTTGTTCTTTGCAGTAAGGCCAATTTCTTCAAGCGACAAATGTTTATTGCCCAGAGGGATACGAATAATAAAAACAACTCCGTTCTCAGCATTCTTCGCAAGTATTTTGCCATGGTGCATGTGTACGATCATTTTTGCCAGATGCAAACCAATTCCGGATCCACTTCCTGAAATGTTGTTGCTGCTTTGATAGAAACGATCGAATATATGCTCCATCTCATCTTCATTGATTTTGCTCCCTGAATTCTCAATGCTTAATTCAACAAAGCCGTCTACATTATTCGATAACCCTTCACTATTGACTTTATCAATGGCATCTAAACTAATCAGGATATAGCCATTGTCGGAAGTAAACTTAAATGCATTTGAAAAAATATTGAAGAGAACTTTATCGAAATTTACCTGATCGATCCAGACTTCGAGTGCTTCGATATTCGATACCAGCCTGAAGTCGATATTTCGCATAATGGCCAGTTGTTCAAAAGAATTCATGATATCTTTTACAAACAATACCAAATCAGTTTTCTGAAAATGAATTTTAAGCTGGTGATTGTCAATTTTCCTGATATCCATTAATTGGTTTAGCAGCCTCAAAATCCTCAATATATTACGGTACATTAAATTGAACATTTCCTTCCGACTGCTATCTGTTTCCGAATCCTTCATCGATTTTAAAGGGGTCATAACCAAAGTAAATGGTGTGCGTATTTCATGTGTCAAGTCAGTAAACATCCTAAGTTTCATTTCTTTCTTTTCAAGTTCAAGGCGTTCCTGATTACGAAGTTTTCTTCTGATAAGGTAATTCAAAAATTCCCATACGGCGAACATGGCCAAAGCCAAATAAACAAGATATGCCCAAAAAGTTTTGTACCAGGGGGGCAAAATCCTGATATTAATTTCATTGTAAACTACATTCTCCTCGTCGGAACAGCCTTCAAAAAAGGCTTTTACATGGAAAACGTATGATCCTTCGGGTAAATTAGTATAGGTTGCCAACCGGTGGTTTGAACTGGTATAACGCCAATCGTTATCAAAACCTTTCAGCATATAGCCATAAATTACTTTGTGGGGATTGGCATATTCCAAAACGTTAAATTCCAATGTGAATACATTTTGGTTTTTCTTCAGCGTAATTTGCCTGGCCTGTGAAATGTGCCTGTCAAGGATATTCTTCTTTCCCAGGGTTTCATCGAAATTAATGCTCTTGTTAAGAACAGTAAGTTGTGAAAAGTATAATTTTGACATAAGTTTTTCTTCACCCTTAATTTTTTCAGGGTAGAAGGCTGTTATGCCATTTATGCCACCAAAAAACATTTTTCCATCATTGTCGACATAACTGGCTTTTATATGAAATTCATTGTCCTGTATCCCATCATAAGCATAAAAGTTTTTAAACGTTTTTGAATGTATATCGAATCGAGATAAGCCGTAAAAAGTACTTATCCACAATATTCCATTTTTATCTTGTTGAAATGAGCAAACAATATTCCCGGGCAATCCGTCGGTTTTTGAGTACAATTCCAGTTGGTTTTCCTTCGGATGAATATGGAACAATCCTTCGGGAGACCCAAACCATAACGATCCATCATTATCTTCGAGTGAAGAATTTATGTTTATTTCCTTAAGTTTCTCTCCTATTCCGGTATACAATTCTTCTCCGGTTTCAGTATTAAAACAACTAATCCCACTTGTTTTTCCAACCCATAAATTATCTGAGCTGTCAATAAGCAAGGAATTGACCCATGAAAGATCATCCTCACGCGGGAATGTTTCCAGCTTATTATTTTCGAGCGAAAGTACCTTTACCCCGTGGCCAAGAGTGCCCATGTAAAGCTTATCCTTTTTACAATCGTAATACGAACAGATTACCCTTTGCAGCTCAATATCGTTGCTATATGCTTCAAAACCCTTTTGACTATTGTAGGTTGTAATTCCACCCATATATGTTGAAATCCACAATGTTCCCCTTTTGTCGGCTGCGATTGTCTGTATTGCATTATTTGGCAATGTTGTATCCACATTGGTATAGCGTTTTTTTGTCCCATCGCTAAAAACCTTAAACAATCCCCCTCCATCGGTTCCAACCCATAAGTTGCCATTTATGTCACGGGTAATGGAAGTAACACATGCAATGTTAACGCTCATAGAGCCTTGAGAGTCAGAAAGTTTAATATATTCAAAATCGTTGGATGAACGGGGGATAATCAATAATCCTTTCTGGAAAATACCTGCCCATATATTGCCCTGGTAATCCTGCATTATTGAATGTACTTTGCAATTTTCAAGGTCGATGGGAGCATACTGAAAATCGGGTTTTATGATCTCTTCCTGCTCTCTGGAAAATTTTCTAAGACCGGTATCTTCTGAACCAACCCAAATGTTCAATTCATTGCCATCGGTTTTTTTTGTTTCTGCCAGCAATGCCCTGATACGAAACTTTGAACCCGACTTGCCTTTTGACTTACGAATAAGACCAAGGCCACGATCAAATATAAAAATACCGTGATTGTAAGTACCGATAAGTATGTTACGGGTAACAGGATCTTCGGTGATAGCCGAAACAACAATTTTTTGTGCCAGGTCTTTTAATGCCGGGCTCCAGTTAATTTCATCGGTTTCCAATTTTTCAAAATTAACTTTAAAAAAAGACCCCTGTTCCGAAAAAGACCATAAAAACCCATCGCTATCAAAAAACAAAGTTCCCGGATAGAAGGTTTTATATAAACTTTGTAGTTCACTTGTTGTCTCCCTATCAATCTGATGTGTTTCCCCGTCGTATACAATAATTCCGAACCCTGCTACAGAAACGAGTAATTTATCGTTCTTTCGATTTTCGATAATCGATGTTACATAAGGAGTTCCTGTAAAAGAAGGACACTGAAGGGGAAATTCCCTGAAAATATTTTTCTCACGGTCGTATATCTGCAAACCCATCGATGTGCCAATCCAGGTCACTCCCCTGCTGTCGGTAAAAATTGCTTTAACAAGGTCGCTTGAAAGTGTACCGGGCTTGTTCTTATCATGGCGAAAAGTAGTAAAACGCATACCGTCGAAAAAGCTTGCACCATTTTCGGTTGCAATCCAGATATACCCCCAACTGTCTTGTGAAACCTTATGAATTAAACTATTAGGTAAGCCTTGCGCTGAGTTATAAAACCGTATTTTTTGTCCTGAAACAAACAATGGCTGTATAGCGCAAGAAATAATTATTAACCATCCATACAGTTTAAAACCCATATCAAAATATTATTTATTTAGCCCTGACATACAAAACTATTTTACACTATTTATCAATTCATTTACAGCATTACCCAGAACGACATATGAAGCTCCCCCCCCGATTACACACTCGTTTTCGCCCCAAAGGAATGGCCAGTCGTCTTTATTTTCCAGATAATCGGGTTTCAACAATATTAAACCGGGCACAACCCCTCCGGCTATGGTGGTAAAATCGGCCCTGTTGTTACCATAGGCAACTTGTTTGGTACGCACCCCAACTGCATTCACAAATGAAACATTGGAGTATGGATGGCAACCATACAAATAGTTAAGTCCCTTGTAAATGCATTCTGAACCAATCAGATCGGGGAAAGCTTTGTGAGCAAAATAATTGGTAATTGCCCATTCGGTAACAAGCGAAGTCCCGCCCCAACCCCTGGAAGCAATAGGTACACCATATGGGTTTTCATCATTAATCACATCAATTGAATCCTTGTATTTAATGACATAATCCCTCAATTTTGCTTTATATTCACTACCCATATAGGGCAATGCCAATAATGCCAGTTTCATTCCCCTACTCCCGGGCCTTTCAAGCAATTGCCACACCTGCTCAATGAACCTGCCGGCATATTTTTCCTCTTTTGTAGAAATGAATAACTGAAGAACGGCATTCATATCACTGCCGCGTGCCCAGCGCATCCATGGATTATTTTCATCTTCCCTGTAATTTGCAATTGCTTCATCGGCTTCAACAAAAAGTTTTTGAGCATAAGCCAGGCTCTTTTCAGCCAGTTCATCGTTGTGTCCTTTCAATGCTCGGCTTGCTGCTGCCAGCGATGCCGCCGTTTGATAATCGAGAAAAGCATTGCGGTTGGTAAATGCCCAACGATCATCAGGTGTACCGCTTGATTTACCATCCGTTTCGTAAGGCTTCAGTGCTGGATTGTACGGTAGGTTATCTGTTTCGGTACAGGCATCACCTAAATGATGGTATTGATGTAAGTTTGGAACAACAATTCCCCTTACAGGATGTCCAATATTTTCAACCTGTGCAACCAGGTTTAATACACCATGCTCAATCTGTTGCAAAATGTCAGGGTGCCCATCAGGGCGGTGAATATCAACATAGCGTGTTTGCTGGTCAATGAAAGTCTGATCCCTGTTAACCCCAAAATTTTCCCAGGCTTCAACAAAGCTTAATATCACATTATTGTGTGAGCCTGTTTGAATATCGAAATCACCGGCATCGAACCAGCCGCCAACGGCCATTCCGGGGATACGTTCCAGTGGCTTATATTTCGTTTCGGTGGTAGGCCCCTGTCGGTAACCATCAAAATGTTCGTGGTTCAGCGGAGCCTGAAGGCAATCGTCGAGATAAGGCACGCCATGCCATGTACGATAGGCCTCATTTACTTCCATATGGTCCATCTGAACAGGGAACCAGACATCAAACGTAGGTTGCCATATATTTTTGTATACTTCGGCGCTGATGGGGAAAATGTTGCTTTTCCATTTACCATATTGAATAAAGTAAAGTCCTGTTTCATCAACTTTACTGAAATCGAACCTGGCATAGTTGTAACGAAAATATTTACCCCAAACAACTACTTCGCCTTTATGCTTCTCTATTATTTCCCCGGTTGAAGCGACCTGAAAAAGCGAGGCCTCTTTAAGGGGCGTGTCATGAATATCCAGTTCAATTACTGCCACTTTTTCCTGCCAGGGTGTATAGCCCACCTGAGAGAAACCTATAACAGGCTCGCGCACCCAGTTTGGTATGGTACCGGGTTCTAAGTACCATTCCAGTACCTTACCTGCTTTCTTCACCGGAAGAATGCTGCGCAAAATAAACCATCCGTTTTGTGCAAGGTTCCGTCCATCAAAGAGCATTATTTCAGAATCGGATTTAACAGTTACCATTCTCTCTGTATCTTCCGGCGCCAAAACAAAGGTTTTTCCGGAAGCTAATTTAAAGGGCACAATGAATTCTCCCCGTCCGCGGTCATCAAATGTGTTGTGACCTGCAAACTGCTTTATTTTCTTGTTGTCGGATTCAATCATCGTATTTCCGGAAGGATATTTTGGAAAAATCCCGGGTTTATCATCAGCGAGCCAGGTCTTTTCAAAATATGCTGTGGGGAGGAATTCCATATTGAAACCTGCCTGGCCTTCAAGGGCCTCAGGTACAGGCTTGTCGAGATAAACACTGATGTTTACCCCATTGCCGCTAGAAGTAACCAGCAATCGTGAGTCAAAATCGAATTCATCGTAACGCAATGTTACCTCAATGGTATTGTTACGATGGTCAACTTTCCTGTCGATCACTTTGGGGATCAAATCCCACTGTTCAGGTGTATGTTGTAAGCGGACAGCCCCGCCGGTTGAAGTTCTTACTCCATGGTGAATAAGTTCTATTCCTGCTGTTTTTTCATCGAAAAACAAGCCATTGTATTCATTACTGAAAACAAACACATTCAAACCCTGTTTTTCGAAGTACCCTTGTTCATTAATTTTTAATTCCTGTGCAAATGCATTGCCCGTCAAAATAAAAAAATACAATAGAACAAAGGTTTTGATTTTACGGGAAAACCTGTTCCCTTTTGCCACAAATTGCTGGCATGTAAAGATATTTATCAGCCTCATATTAAATTCAGATTTCTTAGCAAAAAAATTTCAGAAATGGCAATTTAGTTCATTTTCATTAATCTGCAATATATTGATCACAGTTTGGCAGGCTCAGCCCTGAACCAATCAAAATCGACATAACCTCCTGGTTCCTTTGTTGCGTAATTAAATAAGCAGAATTTATTGCCCGTAAATACTTTAAGGCTAAAACGCATGACGAGTTCATTGCCGAGTTGTTCAAAATCCTTATTGTTATAACTGTATTCAAATAAGGCCTTTTTATTGCTGTTTGAGGCAATTGTGCGCAGATATATTGTATTGACATTTTGCAATTGAACTTTTTCAATCGTTTCGCCATTGTTCACCATAATAACCTGTCTTGTTCCGTTCTCCTGCTTCACCCCAATAAAAGCATAAGGATCCTGAAATACAGCCAGTCCGGCAATATCGCCATCTTTCATGTTGCCCACTTCCATTTTGGTTGTGCCTGTTGTAGGTATCTGCTGGTCATAGCATGCAAATGGGCGTTGTGTCAAGGTATTCCGGGCCTCGGGTAGTCGTAAGGCAACCTTTACCGTTTCAAGCCTGAGTTTTCCCTGCTTTAACGACCACTTTTGAGAATCGGGATTATGGTTCCAACCCCATTGTGGCCCCAATTTATCACCATTAAATTCATCGGATGTGGGAAGCTTAGTTATAGGATGTTCTTTCCCTACATCGGGTTTTTTGAAGGTAATCACCCCTTGTCCGTTAATACCTGCCACCGGCCAGTCGTCAACCCAGGTTACAGGATGCAACGAAGGGAAACGCCCGAAAGGCCCGCTGTCGACAAATAGCATAGTCCACCATTCGCCTGTCTGGGTTTGAATTAACGCCCCCTGATGAACCCCGAAATTAACACCCCGGGTGGAATCACTAATTACCACTTTTTGTTCATACGGGCCATACACATTTTCTGATCGAAGCGCAACCTGTATTCCATTAACGCCACCATAGGTACCATATAAATAATAATATCCGTTTATTTTGTACATGTGCATTCCTTCGAGGCCGCCCCTGATATCACCTGTAAAAACCAATGAATCATTACTTAAAGGAGCAAAATTCTCATCAAGTTCGGTAATCGATATCTTTCCATAGCCATGCGATACGTATATTTTTCCATCATCGTCGAAAAACAAACCCGGATCGTAAAAACCGCGTGGCAATTTCGCAATCTCCCAGGGTCCCTCGGCATTATGGGCCGAACATAAGAACCCTCCCTCATCAAGTGTAATAAATAGCAGGTAAAACTTGCCATTATTGTATTTGATACTCGTAGCCCATTGACCGTGGCCATAACGGCTGCAACCTTCAAGATTGTAACATTCACTATAATCGAAACGGGGCACGGCATTGCTGCAATATTCCCAGTTAACCAGGTCGTTCGATTTTAATACTGTGACTCCGGGAAATACAAACATGGTGGTAGTTACCATATAATACGTATCATCAACCAGAATTACATCCGGGTCGGGGAAATCGGCCGGTATTACGGGGTTGGTATATGTCCCGTCACCATTGTCGCCATGCCATTTGTGTATTTCAGGCTTGCACCCAATAAGCAATACAAGCGCTAACAAAAAAAGTTTAACATTCATTTCTTTAGATTATTATTAGATTTTTATTTAACCATAAACCTTTTGGCAGATACAAATGAATCACCATAAAATTTTATAATGTAAATGCCTTGAACAAGATTAACCTGAATGATATCGTTAAATACAGCATTTTCATATTCTTTAGTCATCACAAGACATCCTCTCGAATCAAATATTTCAATTGAACGAAAAGGACTATGTCCTTCGATGCCCAAACTTGTGCCTACCGGGTTTGGATATATATATACCCCTCCTTCAAAGAATTGGCCATCAACACTGTTGTTAATATCACAGTTTTCTGCATCTTCCCCCATGCCTGCAGGAACAGTTCCATTATTTGTGATATAAAATTTATCAATTGCGGCCCCGTCTTCCCTGAAACACACCGAAAGGGTATGGTAACCGCTATCGAGTGCATACACCATCGGGTTATCGTTTGACTGGTTGTGCACATCGTCCCATTGCCAGTCGCTTCCACCTACAATGCTGTTCCAGTTTATCCAACTTCCATTGTCAACTTTAATCCAGTATGAATCGTCGTCGGCTGATGGCGCCAAAACTCTTCCCCAGATTTTATAATTGCCACTGTATGGCAGGTAAAAACTGTAAATCAAATGATCGTTGGTATTGGTCGACGCTCCTGATGTTGACTGTATTCCGGTTTTCACAGTCAGGTATTTACTGTTTGAACAACTGCTACTGTACAACTGGTTCCAGTTTGATCCAACTTTTGTACATTCAGCCTCTAGCCATATCTCGGCAGAGTTCAGATTATAGATGTTCACTTTTATTGTATCTCTATCAACTGCACCATCGTTATCAAATACTGTCAGAATATATTCGTATCTGCCTAAGCCAACACTTATATCAATGTCGGGCGAAGTAGATATTTGATTACCATCCAATGACCATGAATATTTTACTATTTCACCATCGGGGTCGAAGCTTTCCGAGCCTTTAAGAGTAAAACTGTACTTAGTTCCAAGAGTATCCAGAATCTCAATATCACCACCCCCCGAAGCAACAGGAAACTCGTTTCCAAACCGGCTGCCATTTGATGCATCGGATGTAAAGGTTGTTACACTGATGGCATCAACCGTTGCGGAAAAACTTCCATTGTTCAGTTCGATAATGCCATCGTTGTAAACCCTTTTTGTTTCTGTTGTTGTGAATTGGGTAAGGGAAGTAATGCCTTCAATGTTGTTTTCTATGTTGAAATTCACATCAACAGATGTCCTGTTGTGGTTTACAACAACTATTGCCAGGCTCGTATCGGTTCTGTAAGCCGTTGTGGTCACTTTTGACACAGCATCAAAATCGGCATAAACGCGATACGCTCCGGGGCGAACAAATTTGGCAAATTGCGACATTACATACCCTTTATTGGTTATGTTGCCGCCATCGTCAATCAAACCGTAAAAACGATGGATGTACCAGTACACGAAAGCGCTCATGCTGGCATCCATGCAGAGATTTATCTCATCGGCAATTTCCATGGCCAATGACCAGGCATCGGGCACAGGGTCATTACTCCCCAACAAGTGCTCGGTCATCCAGATTTCTTTGTTCTTTGCAACAGCCTGCGGATAATAATAGTTTGCTTTTGGTGTACCGTACAGGTGTGTTCCAAGAATATCAATCTGTGAATTTGCTTCTGCATCGTTTAG
>JAFGEV010000092.1 GCA_016931385.1 Prolixibacteraceae bacterium | reverse complement strand
AGCGCTCCCACACCCATGAAAATTATTGGCGGAAGTAAGCCTGTTTTAATAAGCATATAATACAGAAAATTCATAATTCCGTACTCATGCGCAATTTCAAACAGGTTCAGATACCTGTGTTCCATATCAATCAGTATCTCCTTTCCCTCGGGAGTTATATTGATATGTTTTAAACCTTCAAGCTGAATAAATTCCCCGGGGTTTACACTCATTTGCCCACCGGGCAGGTTTGCCAGCACAACTCCAAATGCTATAGGAATAAGCAATAGAGGTTCGTATTGTTTCTTAATGCCCAGGTACAATAAAATTGCAGCAATCACCAGCATCAAAAGTGGGCCGGGATTGGCAATCAAATTGCCAAAGGCAGTCATTTCGTATAATTTCCTAAGTATTTCCATAAAAAAAAGAAAATTCAAATTCCGATGTACATCGGGACAAATTCCAATTCCTACAGGTTTCAGAACAAATTCTAAATTCCTGTAGATTAACCAACCAATACCAGCAAATCGTCTTCCTCGACTTCTTCGCCGCTCGATTTAGCAATCTGGATAATTTTACCAGCTTTATCGGCTTTGATCGCATTAAAAGTTTTCATGGCTTCAATGTAACCGATCAAATCGCCCTCTTTTATTTCGTCGCCAACCATAACTGGTTTCTCCGAACTGTTTTTAGTGAGGTAAAATTTACCTTCGAGTGGGGCCAGGATTTCTTTAGCCTCGGCAGGTGCTGAAACCGGAGCGGCAGGAGTTGCTGCTTGTGCAGGGGCTTCTGTCGTAACCGATTCGTTTCCATAAGAAACGGTAACCCTGAAGGTTTCGCCGTTCACATTAATGTTCATAGTTGTAGGCTGGCCGCTTAAAACAGGCATTGCAGGTTCAACTGTTTCAGCAACTGACGGTTTAACAAACAGGCCTCCACCTTCGGCTTTGCGTTTTGCCAAATCATCCTCGAAAGCTTTTTTGGCTGCACCCGACTGGTATGTCCTGTATTGTTCAGGGTGCATGGCCAGTTCGAATAATTCTTCCTGATCGGGGCCAAGATCCCAGCCATTTTCTTCCATTTCTTTTCGGAACTTACCGAGTGCATCGGGATATAACGACTGAGGGTTTTCAGTAAAAGCTTCCTTGCCGTTTTCTTTAGCCAATGCTACAATCTCGGGCGCCAGTTCACCAGGAAGTTTTCCGCCTTTGCCCATAAGCATATCCCAGATATTGTCGGCAATCATGCTCCAGCGTTCTTTGCCTTTTTCAAGCTGCATCACGTTCATCAGCGCCAGGTTTTTTACATACTGGCTATAGGGTGTAACCAATGGAGGATATCCCACCATTGGCCAAATGTATTCAACCTCGTTGAATAATTTCACCAGCAGATCGTCCTGGGTTAATTCGGGCTGGTTATTCTTAACTTTCCATTTATTTAAGCTTTCGAGATTGGCTTCAAGGTCGGCCATAAGCGATCCCATCATGCCTCCCGGGAGCCCGGGGCCAATCAAGAGAGAATTCATGTAGCGGTTTTTCGGGTCGATATAATACCCGAGGAAATCATCGATGAAACCCTGGGTGAGGCTACGCACCTTCATGTATGCATCCATGTTGATTTCGGGAACGTCGAAACCTGCATCCTTCAACATGGCCTGAACAGCCAGCAAATCGACATGGCCGGTCCCCCATGAAAGGGGCTCCATTGCAACATCAACATACTCTACACCGGCACGGCATACTTCCAGTATCGATGCCATTGCAAAACCGGGGCCTGAGTGAGAATGGTACTGCAAAGGAACATCAGGATGTTTGGCTTTAATACCCTCAACAATTTTCCCTAACCATGCAGGGCGTCCTATTCCTGCCATATCTTTAAGGCATATTTCATCAGCTCCACCTTTTATTAAGGTGTCGGCCAGGTTAACATACGATTCAACTGTATGCACCTCGGAATAGGTAAGGCTTAAAGCTGCCTGGGCTATCATCCCGGCTTCTTTGGCATATTTAATTGAGTCGAGAATATTGCGAGGATCGTTCAATCCGCAAAACGGGCGTGTAATATCGGTCCCCTGTGCTTTCTTTACTTTGTACATCAACTTGCGCACATCGGCAGGCACGGGGCTCATACGTAAGCCGTTCAGGCTGCGGTCGAGCATGTGTGTCTGTATTCCTGCTTTGTTAAATGGTTGTGTCCATTTACGTACAGCATTATTAGGATTCTCCCCAAAAAGAAGGTTTATCTGTTCAAATCCGCCACCATTGGTTTCAACACGGGCAAAACAACCCATGTCGATAATATGAGGTGCAACCTTTACCAATTGGTCAACCCGTGGCAAATATTTACCCGAAGACTGCCACATATCCCTGTAAACCAATGAAAATTTTACTTTTCTTTTCTCCATAATTTATTTAAATATTTTTCTGTCGAACTTATTTTTTTTCACGTTCAATTTTCACAACATTTCCTTTTCCGGCAGTGACAATTTTCACAGCGCTAACAATAACAGCCATTATTTTTGGATCGATTGCCGATGAAGCCGGTTTCGCAGGAGTTGCTACTATCAAATTTGCCTCAGGGATAAAGCGGTTAACAAACCGTATGATTGCATT
>JAFGEV010000448.1 GCA_016931385.1 Prolixibacteraceae bacterium | reverse complement strand
TGAGTTTTTACATGTTGCCCAATACGCTGTTTTTCGGGGTGGTGGCAATAAAATCTTTCAAATAAAACGGTTCGAAATATGCCAGGTCAGCAAATTCGCTTTTTTCGAAAGCCCAGCTGGCAGGTTCAGTCATGTTTTTAGCCGAAGCATAAATTCTGTCGACATAATGAACCTGTTTGCCCGACAAAACATCTTTACATTTCGCAGCCCCGTTTCCAAAGAGCCAAATGTTTCCTTTTTCTGTAAAATTGTTAAATGAATTTTCATCGATAACAGTTGCAGAAACAGGCTGTAACTTTTCCATTTTTTGGTTAAAAACCATGGTGTATACTTCCATTCTCCGGGCATCAATCATTGGTATTAAAAAGTTTTCACCCGGAAGGCTTTTTGGGGCAGTATCCTGCTGCAAAACCTGACTGGTCATGGCTTCAAGCGGACAAACGGCAATCAGGGGCAATTGTGCTGCATAGCAAATTCCTTTGGCAACCGATACGCCAATGCGGAGTCCGGTATATGATCCCGGGCCTTTGCTTACAGCTACTGCATCGAGGTTTGAAGCTTTAAGGTTATTCCTTTTAAACAGTTCGGAAATAAAAACCGTTAATAGTTTTGAATGGTTCTGCCCGTTGAGGTCTTCTGTCAAATCGATAAGCTCTCCGTTGTTTATCAAGGCAACCGAACACACTTCGGTGGTTGTTTCAATGCATAAAATATTGGCCATATTCAAATTGGTTTCGTGGCAAAAATAGTGAAACAATTAAAATTGAATGAATGTTATTCAAAGGTGTCGTCAATAACTTTAATGTTTTCCGATAATAAAATATCAATCGGGTATACCGAGGGTCCCCAGCTATCGTCGATCTTTAATCCGGTTGATTCTTTAACAGCATACCATGCCAGGCTGCTGCAAATGAAACTTTCCGGAACAACAAGCTTTGAATAGAAAGCTTCGGCAGGGTTGCAATAAGGCGTTTTGTTGTATTTTATCGTTTCATTGTATATCGCATAGTTGTCGGCATCGGTCTGAATTCTTTTCCAGGTTATTGTTTTACTGTTCTCGTCATTAAATGCTTTCCATCTCACATCACATACCTGGCAAACAAATGCCATGCTGTGTTTAAAGAGCCACGACTGGCCGATAGTTTCAAAATTTGTATCGTATTTCAGGCTTGTCCCAATGGAAAACGAGATATCGTTGTGTATGCTGTCCCCAAGCTCTGTCCAGTCTTTTGAGATAACGGCCACATGCCCGACATCGAAAAACTGTTTATCGGGGTAAAAAACAATCAGGTTGTTTGTTGTCCATCCGCCTGGTAAAGCTAAAAGAATGTGCCCCTTTATAATAGATGGTTTTATCCGGTTCACGAATGTTCTGGCAGGTAGTTGCAATGGACCCTGCTGTATTATTGAGTAACTTAAATTATAGTTGGCGATTAACGTTTCCAGAAAATCATTTTCGCTGTATTCATTATTTTCTGAATATTCAGAAGAAGTTGCATCCATATTATCCAGAACAGCGATTGGCCATGAAAACGGATCTTCGTTTTCGATTCCTGCCGATTTTAATTTTGACAGTTTGCCTGCTAATGTTTTATTTCTGTTTTGAAAAACCGCTATAGGCTTATCCTTGGGATTTTTACGGAATTTATACGACATTTCGGCAGCTTCAATTTTTTTCCAGCTTTCGAGAAAAATTTCCATATCATTTTTATCAAGATCGAAAATTGAGTAGTTTTCTCCCTTGCTGCCGGTGATCTTTATTTGAAGCAATTTTGCAAGTATCGGATTATAATTCAGTGGTGAAGCCAGGGCGCTTTTTTCAATCAGCTTGGGGTGACTGGCATACCACCTGGCTACTATTGAAAGGTTTTCATAATATTCGGCAATCTCGGGGTAGATACTGTTTTCATCAACATCGTCGGCAGAAATGGCAATGCTATCGGCAATAAAAGGTGTGTAATTGAAGGGGATTATTTCCTTGTCGAAACAAGATGTAAATAACAATAAAGGTAATATGAAAATCAGGTTTTTCAACTTTTGTGCTTCTTTTAATAATTTTTCAAAACGGTTGCAAATCTAAACAGAAAACTCAAAATTCTAAACAAGGCCTTCAACATCGGTTTTCCGGGGTATTTCCATAATCTCAAGGTTGCGGATGTTTTTCCCGTCAATTTCAAAACGCAAAAGGGTTTTCACTTTGTGGAAGCCTGAGTTTCCGGCAGCGCCGGGGTTCATGTGCAAAAGGTTATATTTTTTGTCGTTCATCACTTTGAGGATATGCGAATGCCCTGAAATAAACAGGTCGGGGGGGTTATCGGCCATTATTGGTTTAACCGATTTATCGTAGTGGCCAGGGTAACCACCAATGTGGGCAATCATAACCTTAACTTCTTCACATCTGAATTTAAGTATTCTGGGAAACGTTTTCCGGATCTCTGTACCGTCGATATTGCCAAAAACACCACGCAGCGTTTTAAAGGCAGCAAGTTTTTCTGCCACTTCGATGTTCCCAAAATCTCCTGCATGCCATATTTCGTCACAAGATTTGAAGAAATTGAAAACCCTGTGATCTAAAAATCCATGTGTGTCGGAAAGCAACCCGATTTGTTTCATTTCTTTTGGTTTTTTCAAAGTTGACATTAATGGTGTCAAAGGGAGTAATATTTTTTTGTAAATTGATACAAAATTTAAGAATAATCCGGAAAATATTAAACACGAAGTTATGAAACGATTGGTTATTGTAAGGCATGCCAAAGCCGAACAGGGTGGATACCACAACGACTTTGAACGGGAGCTAACCGAGAGGGGCATAGACGATGCGCATAAAGTGGCCAAAGACCTTCTTGAATGGGAAATATTCCCCGATAAAATGATATCAAGCCCGGCTGCCCGTGCGCTAACTACCGCCCGAATATTTGCCTCAGAGTTGAATTTTCCTGAAAATAAAATAATCGAAATTAAGGATTTTTATTTCGATTATACATCACGAGAGTTTGCAGAACTGGTGCAACAAACAGCCGACACAACCACTAACCTTTTTACTTTTGGGCACAACCCGTTTATGTATTACATGGCCAAACACATGTGCGGCAACTTTAACGGCGATATGCCAACCTGTTCAACAGTAGTGATTGATTTCAACATCGAAAGCTGGAAGGATGCAAAACCCGGGAAAGGAAATTTCTTTCTACATTTGTACCCCAAATTGTTCAAATGAATATTTTCTTTGCACCGGATATTACAGGAAGAAAGTGTGTGCTTGATGAAATTGAGTCGAAACATTGCACACGTGTCCTCCGTTTAACAACCGGCGAAAACATAAATCTCATTGATGGGAAAGGAGGTTTGTATACAGGCATAATCGCCGATTCAAATCCAAAAAAATGCCTGATCGAAATTACCGGGCATATCCCCGATTTTGAAAAAAAGAATTACCGTTTGCATGTAGCCATTGCCCCCACAAAAAACATCGACCGCTTTGAATGGTTTATCGAAAAAGCTGTAGAAATTGGCGTTGATGAAATTACCCCCTTAATCTGTGAGCATTCTGAGAGGAGAATTCTTAATCCCGATCGCCTCGAAAAAATAATTATCTCGGCAATGAAACAGTCGTTGAAAGCGTATAAACCTGTATTAAATAATTTAATTAATTTTGATGCGTTTTGTAGAAAAACAGTTCAGGGGGAAAAATTCATTGCGCATTGCGAAGATGGACCGAAATTTTTTTTCGGGAAAGAAATCATCCCTTGTTCGGAATATGTTGTATTGATTGGGCCTGAAGGTGATTTTTCGGCTAATGAAATTGAGCAGGCAAAAGCATCGGGTTGTTTAGAAATTTCGCTGGGCAACAGCAGGCTTCGGACCGAAACAGCAGGCGTGGTTGCCTGTGCAATTGCCGCGATGGTGAATACAGATTGAGATGTTAAAGAGACTTTTTACGATATTTATTTTTGGACTGGTAACATTTTTTGCAGTTGGACAGCAAAACACAACTGTCAAAATAGCTTTGCTGAAATACAGTGGAGGCGGCGACTGGTATGCCAATCCCACTTCGTTGCCAAACCTTATCGAGTTTTGCAACAATACCCTTAACACGAACATTTACCCCGAACCTGCTACCGTTGAGGTTGGCAGCCCCGAAATTTTCAATTATCCGTTGGTTCACATGACCGGCCATGGGAACGTTCTTTTTTCCGACCGTGATGTGGAAATGCTGCGGGCTTACCTCATGGGGGGCGGCTTTCTGCATATCGACGATAATTACGGGCTCGATCCATATATCAGAAGGGAAATGAAAAAAGTATTTCCCGATCAGGAATTTGTTGAATTATCACCTGACCATCCGATATATCATCAGGCTTTTGATTTTGACCAGGGTCTGCCAAAAATTCATGAGCACGATGGCAAACCCGCTCAGGGATTCGGACTCTTTTTTGAAGACAGGCTGGTTGTGTTTTACACTTATGAATGCGACCTTGGCGATGGCTGGGAGTCGTATGCCGTGCATAAAGATCCCGAGCATGTGCGGTTGCTGGCTCTTAAAATGGGCGCCAACATCATTTCGTATGTGTTCGATAGGGAAGATGATCCGATTCCATAAAAGAATATTTTGAAACCACCTA
>JAFGEV010000091.1 GCA_016931385.1 Prolixibacteraceae bacterium | reverse complement strand
TCAACCAATATGAACATTGACCGGACTTTAAATGCACGCCCATATCCAAAGATCCGTTTTTCGACCGATGGCTTTGTAAATCCATTCTTTTGGAAAAACTGGCTGCTTTTTAAAGCTGAATACGACGAGGGGATACTTGATGATAACCGCTATGTGAAGGATGCCCATTTGCATCACAAGTCATTTTACCTGAATTTTAAAATCAGCAAACAATCTGACCTTACCGTAGGCTTAAACCATTTTGTGATGTGGGGGGGCACTTCATCAAGATATGGCGAATTACCTGGAATAGAACATTATTTTTTGTATGTTACTGGAAAACCGGGTGACTCTACCTTTTTAAATACCGATCAACTAAATATTGCTGGAAATCAGTTTGGCTCGTATTACCTTCAGTACAACATCGACAAACCAAACTATAAACTATCGTTATACTTAAGCCATCCGTTTGAAGATAAATCGGGAATGGAAGGCGATAACTGGCGTGATAACCTTATAGGGGCTTATATCGATCTTAAGCAAAAAGGAATAGTAGAAAAAGCCGTTTACGAATTCATGTACACCATCCACCAAAGTGGTGACACACACCTCTACGGTTACATGCGGGGCCGCGATAATTATTATAACCACAGCACTTACCGTTCGGGATACACATATAAAGGATACTTGATGTGCTCCCCTGTTTTTGCCCCTTTAGTTTATAATGACCAAGGGATGGTCATAAACATTTCGAACACGCGCGTTGCAATGCACCACCTTGGCATCATAGGAACACTGGCCGGAATAATTAACTGGGATTCACGCCTTACCTATACTTATAACCTTGGTACCTACAACACACCTTTTGACCCACCTGCTAACCAGTTTTCTTTTTTACTGAACCTAGGTTATATAAAGCAAAAGCTTCCCATAGACATATCCTTGTCACTGGCAGCCGATTTCGGCAATCTATACCAAAACCGGCTTGGGGCTATGTTAAAACTTTCAAAAAGCTGGTAAAGAACTGTCTGTCGTTTTTTCAATATTTCCCCATTGAATATTTCTCCTTTTAAATAAAATTGTATGTTTTTCTCCATTTGGCCTTTTTTACAAATTACACCCTCTTTTTAAACAAATTGCTTACCCCGCGGTGTAGAAAAAGCAGTAATTATGCTGTTGCTTTCAATTATTGAAATCGCATTATTAACAGAACCTATTCAAAAAGAAATTTATCTAATCGTAACTACCATGAAACATTTTTCAATTGTTAAATGGCTATACAGGATGCGATTGAAACGAATGATAATTCTTTGTATTTCATTGTTCGCTTTCAGTGCAACCGTATTTGCCCAGGGACGCTCAATTGCTGGCGTTGTCAAGGATGAAACAGGGGAAACCCTTGTTGGTGTGAACATCGTCATTAAAGGTACAACCATTGGAACAACCACCGATATTAACGGCGCCTTTTCAATCAAAGTTCTGGAAGACAATCCAGTGCTCAGTGCGATTTATATCGGGTATAAATCTGTAGACGTACCTGTTGGCGACCAGGATTTTATCGAAATTTTCCTCGAAAAAGATATTCAGGAAGTTGATGAAGTTGTTGTGGTCGGGTATGGTGTTCAGAAAAAGAAACTGGTTACCGGCGCTACTGTTCAGATCAAAAACGAAGAATTTACCAGGAATAATGTCAACCGGATTGAGAATGCCCTGCAGGGACTTACCCCGGGTATGTCAATTGTAAAGCGTTCGGGCCAACCGGGTTCTGATTACAATATCACCATTCGCGGTCTTTCATCCATCAACGGAAACGAACCGCTGGTATTGATCGATGGTGTTCCCGGAAACATGAACATGATTAATCCCTCGGATGTTGAAAGTGTCGATGTACTAAAAGATGCTGCATCAGCTGCCATTTATGGTTCAAGGGCTGCAAACGGCGTTGTGCTTATCACAACAAAAAAAGGAAAAGCCGGTGAAGCGAAAGTTACCTACGATGCATACTATGGTATTTCAAATCCTTCAAAGAAGCTCGACCTGCTCAATGCAAAAGAGTATGCCATGATCATTAATGAAGCAAGCTATAACGAGAGGCCTTCAAGGGCATTACCTTTTACCGATGAATACATTAACTCTCTTGGCGAGGGTACCGATTGGTTAGAAGAGATTACAAACAAAAATGCCCCTTCACAAAGCCATTATATTGGCATTTCGGGCGGTTCGGATAAATCGACTTATTCGGTTTCTGTTTCCTACAATTCGGAAGAAGGCATTTACGATTACGAAGACAAATCGTTTTATGAAAGGATTGGCCTCCGAATCAATTCTGAACACAAATTGAAAGAGTATCTGAAAGTGGGTGAAAACCTGACTTATACTCACCGCAAAAGCAAAGCATTGGGAACCGGCAATATTTACAGCAATTTTATGCATGACATACTGGGGGCCAGTCCTCTAATCCCCGTTTATGATGAAAATGTTTGGGATGGCTATGGACGCTCAGAATACAATGAAACGCAAGCCAACCCAATTGCTGGTATGCACTATAATTATAATGGGGTGAATAACTGGGATGATCTGGTTGGAAATATTTATGCAGAAATTGAAATTATACCAGGATTAAAATTCCGGACCGATTTTGGTGCAATATTGGGTTACAACTATTACTCAAGCTACAGGGACACCTTTACCCTTACATCTGAAACCTATAATTTACCATATCCCGACTACGAACAGAGTATGTCACGAACATTTAATTATAACTTCGACAATGTGCTCTCGTACCAGAAAGAATTTGGAAAACACCACATGATGGCGCTTGTAGGGATGAATGCACAGGACGGTACATATTTTAATATGCGCTCGGTAAGGGAAGGTTTCTTAATAAACCCTGCACCTGTTTTATCAAATGTTGGCCCCGACACACTTGTGTCAAGTTATTCAATCCAAGGTGATTTTGGTGAAGGCGACAGCCGTTTCTCTGTTTTTGGCAGGGTCAGTTACGACTTTGACGAAAAATACATGGCTACAATCTCTTTGCGTCGTGATGGTTCTTCACGTTTCGGTAAAAACAACCGTTTCGGTTACTTTCCCTCAGCATCGGTTGGATGGGTCATATCCAAAGAAAGTTTTATGGAAGACCAGGGATGGCTCGATTTCCTTAAAATTCGTGCCAGTTGGGGGCAAAACGGTAAAGAACCTTCAGACCGATACATATATATGGCCAGGGTAGGTACAGGTGCTACAACAACCGACAATCGCAATTATGTTTTCGGGGGTTCTGAACAAGTGGGGATTTCCCCGATTATTTACGCCAACCCCGACTTAAGATGGGAGGCTTCGGAACAAATTAACATCGGTATTGATTCGCGGTTTCTTGAAAATTTCAGGTTCACCTTCGATTGGTACCAGAAATCGAGTAAGGACTGGATTATGCAGGCTACAGTTCCTGGTCTGTCGGGTATTGCTGGTATAAGTGGAACAACAAATCCATATATTAATGGAGGTAATGTTATTAACAGTGGTATTGAAGCTGAACTTGCCTTTCAAAAGAATTTTGGAAAAGATTTTTACTTCGAAGCTGCTGCAAACTTTGCTTATAATAGCAATAAGGTTACAGAAGTTCCCGACAGTATCATTCACGGTTCTTCATCGGTACTTTATAATGGATGCGATGAGTTTTATCGTGTCCAGGAAGGGATGCCCCTTGGATACTTCTTCGGCTACCAAACCGATGGTATTTTTCAGACTCAGGAAGAAATTGACAACTATGTTGACGAAGAAGGGAATCTCATACAGCGCACAGCCAAACCTGGCGACGTGAAAAGGGTTGACCTTAACGGAGATGGGATATTGACAGATGCTGACAAAGTTATGATTGGTAATCCACATCCTGATTTCATTTACGGATTCAGACTTAGCCTGAATTATAAAGGTTTCGATTTTTCGATGAATGTTCAGGGACAGGGTGGCAACCAGATAGTTCAGTCGTACCGGGCAATGGAACGCGAATATTTTAACTACAACCGTGAACTTGTTGAAAACCGTTGGCAATGGGACGATGTAAACAGCAACAAGGAAATTGATCCGGGCGAAGAAATTCCGGGAACTATGCCCAGGGTTACCTTCTCGAAAGAATCGAACCAAAACTGGCGTAAATTCAGCGACCTGTACATACATGATGCAGATTACTTGCGCATAAAAAGCATCAACCTGGGATATGACTTATGCAATTCAATCCTGAAAAAATCGGGCATTGAGCGTTTCCGTGTTTATGTTTCAGCAACAAACATCCTAACCATAACCGAATATAACGGGTTTGATCCCGAAGTTGGTTATGGTTCAGGCGATGCATATGCATCAGGAATAGATATGGGCTTTTATCCGTCACCTCGCACGTACCTGGTAGGAGTTAATGTAACCTTTTAAAAGCTTGAAATCATGAAGAAAATATTTATAATCACAACATTGATATTTCTCTTTGCAGGATGTAGCGAAGAGTTTCTGGAAAAAACACCGACCACATCGCTGGTAGTTGAAAACTTTTATCAAACCCCTGAAGATGCTACAAAGGCATTAACATCTGTTTATAACATGCTGCTCCGCGACGATTATTGGAGCCCGTTTTTTTATTCAGAAATGGCTTCCGACAATGCTGCCGGTGGTGCAGGTTCTGGTGATGGCGGAGGTGCCACACGGATTGATCGTGGGATGCAATGGCCTGAGGCCAATACACACGAAACACTTTGGAGAACTTATTATGGTGCAATATACCGGGCAAATACCTACATCGAAAACCAGGAACTGGTCGACTGGACAGGCAATGAAAACCTGCAAAAGCAATATCTTGCAGAAGCACGTTTTATAAGAGCATATTACCATTTCGAACTTACTAAGTTTTTTGGTGAAGTACCTGCCCTGGAACGAACTATTGCTCCTGACATTGTTCCTGAAAGAACACCGGCAGAAGACCTTTATGAATTTATCCTGCAAGACCTGTTTTATGCAGCCGATAATGCTTTGGCCGCCCCCTACACCACAATGAACTTTTCCAACTGGGGAAGGGTAACCAAGTGGGCTGCCAAAGCAATGATTGGTCGTGTTTATATGTACTATACAGGTTATTACAACAAGCCTGACCTTAAAGGATTCACAACAACACAGGCTTTGGAACACATCGAGGATGTAATCAACAACAGCGGGCATGACCTGGTTCCGGTATTTGCCAGCCTGTGGAGGGTGCCTACCTATTCCGAACTTGGCGATATTGGACAATATGCAGGTGAAATAAATAAGGAGTGTGTGTGGTCTGTTACATTTAACCTCGACCGTACACCTAGCGTTGAAACCTTTCACAGAATGGTAGGGCCAAGGGGATACAATGTTGAACCGTATGGAAACGGGTGGGGTTATTGCCCGGTTGTACCTGCCCTTTGGAATTTATTCGATGATGCCGATACACGGAAAAAAGCATCCATCCTCTCATGGGAAGATGAAGGACTTGAATGGAACTGGGAAGCAAACACCCAGGCCCAGTTTTCGAGATACAACTGTAAAAAATACATGATTGCAGCAGTTGGAACTACCAATGAAGTAAATTACATGGGTGGCGACTGGCAGTCGAAAGGATTTGAAGACCGCATGGTCATTCGTTTTTCTGAAGTATTGCTCATGGGAGCCGAATTGCGTTCAATTTTAAACGGAGCCAGCGACGGAACTGCACTTAACTATTTAAACCGTGTACGTGAAAGAGCATTTGGCGATGGCAGCCATAATTATACTTCGGCATCAATCGACAATATTATGCTTGAACGCAGGCTGGAGCTTTGTTTTGAAAGCCTGAGGTACTGGGATATCCTTCGCTCATGTAAGGGCGATTTCTCAAAGCTTGCCGATATATTGACCTATGTTGATGACACTGATGGAGGTGACTATGCAAATTCTATGGACCTTGCAAGCTTAGATGTTGATGGCAGTAATTTTGTTGATAAAAAAGGCCTGTTCCAGCTTCCTCAAAGCGAGCTGGATCTTATGAAAGACATTATTGACCAAAACCCCGGCTACGAATAGAACTGACTCTACCCAAGATAGATTTAGTTATAATGTAATTGTTAATTAGTTAGCAGAAAGGCGCCCTGAGAGGCGCCTTTTTTTGATATATCGGTTAGAACAAATTCCAAAACCAAATTCCAAAATCGAGCAATCGCATCGAACATCCAGTATCGAGTATCCAGTATCAAGTATCGAGAAGTGCCTTAAGTTCTTCAATCATCCTGTTGCCCAGTTCCGATTTACGTTGAATGTGCGATTTGATTTCAACAACCAGACTGTTGCTTTCGAACTTACCCCTTACCATATCGAAATCGGCCTGTTGGGTTTCCCAGTCTCCATCGCTGCCAAAACCGGTCATTGAACTTAACTGGAATTCTTTTTTGGCATCGTTGTATAACATCTTGTCCAGTTCAACAACGCTCTTCTTCCATTGTTCTACAACTTCAATAATATCGGTTACTGTGATATCCTGAAGCGGTTTCTTCATGCGCCACTGAAGCAGGTTGGTCGTCCAGTTCCATTCATAATCGTAATAAGCCTGATGCAAAGATTTGAACCTGTTTTTTATATCTGAAATATGTTCGATTTTCCCTTGTTCAATTTCATCAAGAATGTTATCAAGCTCCATTTTTGGGGCAATCATCCCCGAAATATCCACCCAGTCGCCCATCCCTTTTTCTGAATCGGGCATTAAACGGTTCTGGAAATCTTCCTTATTTTTCATTTCAAACTGATGAAGCCTGGTAATAATCGAGTTCCCCAGAAATTTATTAATTCCAATGTTATACATCTCAATGCCCCTTTCGAGTGAATTACGGGAAATTGAGGTATTGTTATAAATAAATTCTTCGGAAGCACTTCCCGAAACATTCTTGAGGTTTTCAAGTATCTTTATACCATTAACCATTTTTTGTATGGTGAAAGGGCTTAATAGGTTGAAATTGATCAGGTCCAATTTTTCAGGATCGGACCTTCTGTCGCGCTTTGGCCACTTCATGGCATCCCTTATTGTGCCAACACTCCGGAGGTTGATGGCAGGCGCCAGCCAGGTTTTATCGTCACGCTCGATAAGATATGAGAAGGGCATATCGGATGTGTCGGAGTTCTTAAAATGCCGCCCCATAACCAATGTGAAGGGGCCAACTTTCGCAGGCCATAGAATGTATGAATCAGATGTTGTTTTCGATCCCCTTTCAACAATCCCCATATGAATCGGACCAAGCTTGTACATGTGGTTGCTCTGGTTCGATCCTGACCCTGCGTTCAGGAATGAATACATTCCGGCTATCAAAAGAGTTGACTTGTGGTGAGTTACAGTATAGGGGCCGGCAAATATTGAGCAGGCCTCACCATGAAAGCCCTGGCAGTTTGCAAAAAACACTGAATTCTCGGCAGAATAATTTTTTCCAAGCTCTGTGCCTTGTCCAACAAAACATTTATCCAAAATAACGCCTTCAACGATGCTTGCCCCGGATTGAACAATGAAATTTTTTAAAATAACATTGTTGCCAATTATTACCGGTGCATGGCTATTGCTGATAATGGTGCCGTTTTCGATCGAGCGTGCTCCATCAATTTTAAGATGTTCTCCAAACCAGGTATTTTTAATTGATCCTGAATTTGTAATTACCGAATTATTGCCGATGTATCCCCTGGGGTATGCTTTACGCCGGGCATAATCATTTATCAAAGATTCAAGTTGTTCGATTAACCTGGGCCGGTACCTGTAAAGGGTCATAATGTAAGCTATCTGTGCCGTCATCTGGTCAAATATCATTATTTCCCGTCCGCCCGACTCATCCAGTACAGCAACCTTTTGCCCATTTGCAAATTTCGATTCCCCTTCATTGGCGATGATCTGAACGTTATTAATAATAACATGATTCCCGATATTGTAATTCGAGATATGGTTTTTCACATAGTTTATGTAGCAGTTTTCACCTATACTGCAATTGTGAAGGGTGGAATTGTAAATGCCGGCATGGCGTTTTATTCCGCCAAACAACTTAATCTTTTTATTTTGCGAAGCTATCTTTATTACCCCAACGAAATGAGTGTTATAAATTGTTCGGGTTTGAAAATCGGAAGCTACAAAAACATTGCTCCATTCTTCGCAGGTGCACATTTGTAATTCAAGTCGTGCAATTTCTTCATCGGTAAGGTTTCTGTATTTCACAACGGTTCATTTTTTTAGGTCATTGTTAACTCTGCAAGATAATCGTAATGGGGCCCATATTCAATAACTTTTGTTACAAAGCCACATTCCTCTGCAATTTCGCTTAAAAGTACATTATCTATGAATAACCACGAAAAAGGTTCACCAATAATTTCTTTATATTTCAACTGATATTCAATTTCGCCATAATAGTTTGATGAATTAATATCAAATTCCAATTCTCCGCTTTTGTTCATATGCAGGTATATCAAATCCGACGAATCGAGTAAAATTGATGCCCCGGGGTTCAGGAGTTTCTTTAATTGCTTCAGGAGTTCTTTTAAACCATCCAACGTTCCGGCAATGCCAACACCATTCATTAATAGCAACAGGGTATCAAACCTGTCTCCGTCAAAGTCAAATATATCTCTGTTAACGACTTTGTTTATACCGCGTCCGGAAATTACTTCACAACACATCATTGATAATTCAAGTGACGTAATATCATAACCTTTGTTCTGGAGAAATAATGAATGGCAACCAGCACCAGCGCCAATGTCGAGAATTTTGCCCCTGCATTTTTTCAGGGCTATCCGCTCAAGAAGTGGCATGTCGGCATATTCTCTGAAAAAATAATCGGGGGGCAGTGCTTCGTCTTCAACTATTTTTGAAGTTACCAGCACAGGAGTGTTATCCTTGTTACGGTAGTAGTTAAATATGGCAAAACCTAGCGGATCGTATTCAGGTTTATACAACATGCAATTTGATTATAAGATAACCAAATATACAAATTCAAACCATTTCAACATGATTTATAGGCAGAGTTTCATTTGCAAGTTTGAAACAAACCTTTTTAGAATTGGAATAAACATAGAATCCTTTGTTGGGGCCTTTGGATATGATAAATATACAGGAATCGTTATATCGTTTTGCAATTTCTACAACATGGTTGAAATTAATTTTTTCTTTATGAAGCCATATGTTTGTATCGATATTTCCTAAAATCAATTTCTGGCCTCTTGCTTCAGCTTCGGTAAAGAAATGTTTCGCTACAAGGAATTCGATATTTTTTGTTGTACACATCCTTTTGATTTTTTAAAAGACTTTCCTGTTTTTTTCTTATAACATTAATACAATTTTAAAACGTTTTCCCCCCTCAAAGTTGTACACTATTCGCATGTTGAAAAACATCTGTTTTTTTACAATTTGAATCACTGCATAAAAAAAAGCCCTGAAATTATCAGGGCCCGATTTTATCTTTCAAATATTTGATTTAAAACCTGTATCCAAGGGTAAGTGTAGCCTGATTGTTGAATTCAGTCAGACCTGCAATGTTTTCTCCGTTGGAATAGTACATGTGATGCACCTGGTACTGTTCAGTTATCTGGCTCAGGCGGTATGCAAAATCGATGAAAAAATGTTGCTGGCGATAACCGAAACCGGCAGAATAAGTTCTGTAAATATCGTTGAAGTTCAGGATGTCACCTGTTGTGCCATCTTCGAATGTATGGGTTTTATTCCATGGGTTTCCGAACATTTCAAATCCTGCCCGCAAACTAAAATTCTGGGTAAGCCTGAATTCCCCTCCGAGGTGGAGGTTTCCGGTGGCTTTAAGCAAATTCTGAATATCGCCATTTTGCGATGAATAATCGTAATTATCGCCTGGAGCATGACGGAATTTCGAAGCTGCGTAATTTATCAATTCATAATCGGCACTTATAATCGCTATTTGCCCTAGCTGATAAGAGGCGCTGAATATTGCACGCATTGGGGTTTCAAAATTGTAATCGTAGTAGTCGGATATTTCATCTGAGTGACTGGTTGAATATCCAAGCTCATCATCCCCAACTTCCTGGTCAAAATATGCATCGATGCTTTTCTCGTAACCATAATCGAGCGAATAAAATGTTGGCGTATGAACTGCAGCGCCAATTCGCAACGATTTAAAGGGCCTGAAAATAATTCCTGTTTTCAGGTTGATCCCCATTCCTGAATGATAAATGTCGGAAGTCTGGGTGTATTCCTGAAGGTACTCGCTCACATTGTAATTATCTTCTTCAGTAAAGGCAGTATTTTCACGGTATTCAATATCGACAAGCCCTAACGAAGCCCCGAAGAACACTTTATGATTTACGTTCATTCCTAGCGAAATAAGATACTCGTCTATACGTCCGGAACGTTCAATTGAGCTTTTTTGTTTATGGGGGCTTACAGCTGTCCGTTCGTATCCGTAACCGATCAGGTTGTTGTCTTCATATATTTCGTACTTGGCATACTCCGAAAGGTCGTCGTAATATATTCCTTCGATAACCGATAAATCAGGGTCTTCGTTTATAAGGAAAGTGTTCCATGCCAATCCTTCGTTAAAGGCATCAAAATAATCGGGATGGCCAGCATCGAAGTTTGCATTATCACTGTATTCGGCAAGTAAAGATGTTTGTGCATCTTCTCCATAAACCATAATCCGTGAATGAAAGTTCTTCAACCTGTTATAACCCAGGCCTATGGTTACTGATACTATGCCCGATTCAACGCCGGTATTAGCTGTTGTTACATAACTCAGGTTGTTGAAATTGAAATTGAATTTATCATCCATCCTGTTTTTATCCAGGTAAGAGGCGTTAACCGAGTTAATGTTAAGTGTTGGGGAAAGGGTAAACTCCCCTGAACGGTAAAGTCCCATCCCGGCCGGGTTTATGCTTGCCGAGCTAAAGTCGGCACCAAGCGAGCCAAACGCGCTTCCCATTGCTATCGATCGGGCTGTTCCGCCATAACCTGTTTGAGCAAACTTTACTGCATCGAAGAAATCCTGACTATATCCGGTCACTGCCACCAGGGCAATGATAACGGTAATAATATATCGTTTCATAATTGTAATTTTTTTTGGGTTAATATTTAGCGCCTGCCTCCTCTCGATGAACTGCCGCCGGAACTACCGGAACTACCGGAACTTCTTGAGCTGCTTCCGCTGCTTCCGCTTGAATAACTACGGCTGCTGCCTGAGGAACTTCCGCTAGAGTAACTGCGGCTGCTCCCTGACGAGCTACCGCTTGAATAGCTCCGGCTGCTACTGCTTGTCGATGGCCTGCTGTATGAACTGCTACTCGAACCTGATGAACTTGAGCGTGAGTAGCTGGAACTCTTCGATGAAGAAGAAGATGAACTTGAGCGATATGTTGGGCTCGAAGTACTTGTGCTTTTGCTACTGCTGGTTGACGGAATCTGATAGCTCGACCGTGAACGGCTCTCCGATGGAGCATTATAAGTACGTGATTGTGTGCCCGACGAACGGTTGGTATTGTAAGTAGACCTTGTATTCGTTCTGGGTTTATTGTAACTGGGTGTATACGAATTGCTCCTGGTCGATGAGCTGCTTCCTGTCACAACACGGGGTTGTGAAGAATTTGAATTCGTCCTGTACGAAGAAGTGGAACTACGGGTAGCATCTGTCCTTGTGTAGTCAGTATTCGAACGAACAGAACTGCTAGTTGATGCTGGAACCGACCGACGTTTTTCTGTAAGTACGGCGCTTGAACGGCTCTGTGTATTGGAAGAAACCGACTTTTGAGTTGAAGCTGATGTATTGTCGCTGACAACACGCCTGCGGCTGCTTTCAGCATTTGCCGATTTATTGATTGTGGGACTGCCTGTAGCAGTGTACTCCCTGCTGCTTCGTGCCGATGAAGCGCTTACAGCTCCGCCGCCACCTCCGCTGTAAATTGAGTTGGGCCTGCGCGACTGCCTGTCGCCATCATAGGTGTCCTTTTTGTAATCCCAGCTATAATTATGCCAGTTTCCGTGATATGGACTGTAATGGTTATAGTAGTATGGTGAATATCTTCCATAATATCCATAACCGCCCCAATACCATGAGCTATAATATGGCCTGTATCCCCATGAATAACACCATGAGTCGTAGTACCATGGGTCATAGTACCATGGATCCCAGTACCACGAGTTCCAGCGATTGTAAGAGTAATAAGGATAGCCCCAACCCCATCCAATCGAGAAATTCCAGTAAGGGTCGTAGTAATATGGATCGTGGAAACGCCTGATTCTTTCAGTATAGGAATAATCATCGTCCATATAATAATTATTGACGATGTAAGTTCCGTCTTCTTCTGAAGGAACAATCAGGGTATCTGCCTCCATATTTTCGATATTCTCAAGGTTGTTTGCCTGCACTTCAGAATACCAATCGGGTTCCTCGTCGGCATAAATATAATTGTTAAGGGTTTTGGTGCCATCGGGGTTTTCAGCTGCCTCGCTAATGATTAACACATCGTTAGCGGCAGTTTCTTCTGCAACACCAATTTCAGGGAGGGTTTCATCCGCTACAATAAGCGGGGCATCGCCTGGCCAGTAGTAAAGGTCGTCGACATAACGGCCTGTCGTCTGAAAGCTTGTGCTGCAAGAAGAAGCAATCAGGGCGATAAAGGTTAATATGGTTAAATTACTTTTCATAACTTGTCCTCCTTTTGACTTTATGTTTTAATATTTTTGTGTTTTCTTTGTACTCGCTTTTTAAGCAACCGAAAATATGCAAATACTATACCAAAGAACAGAAGATGGCTAAGGAATTAACTTCAATGAGCGAAAATTATTCTCAGTGGTACAACGAACTTGTTGTAAAGGCCGATTTAGCTGAGAATTCAGCCGTTAGGGGCTGCATGGTCATAAAACCTTATGGCTATGCTATTTGGGAAAAAATGCAGGCCGCGCTTGATCAACTTTTTAAAGAAACGGGTCATGTTAATGCCTATTTCCCGCTTTTTATTCCAAAATCGTTTTTCAGTAAGGAAGCCGACCATGTTGAAGGTTTTGCCAAAGAGTGTGCCGTTGTTACCCATTACCGTTTGAAAAATGACCCCGATGGGAAAGGTGTAGTGGTTGACCCGGCAGCTAAACTGGAAGAGGAATTAATTGTACGGCCAACATCCGAAACAATAATTTGGAACACATATAAAAACTGGATTCAATCCTGGCGCGACCTGCCTATACTTTGCAACCAGTGGGCCAATGTTGTACGTTGGGAAATGCGTACCCGTTTGTTTTTACGCACAGCCGAATTTCTTTGGCAGGAAGGGCATACTGCCCATGCAACAAAGGATGAAGCCATTGAGGAAACATTGAAAATGGTGAATGTATACGCCCATTTTGCTGAAAGCTTTATGGCTATGCCTGTAATAAAAGGGCACAAATCGGAGAATGAACGTTTTGCCGGGGCGCTCGACACCCTTTGCATTGAAGCGCTCATGCAGGATGGAAAAGCATTGCAGGCTGGAACATCTCATTTCCTTGGGCAGAATTTTGCCAAAGCCTTCGATGTAAAATTTGCCGATAAAGAAGGTAAACTCGAATATGTTTGGGCAACCTCATGGGGCGTATCAACCCGTTTGATGGGTGCGCTCGTGATGGCTCACTCTGATGACAGCGGTTTGGTATTGCCTCCAAAACTTGCCCCTTTTCAGGTTGTGATTGTTCCTATTTATAAAAATGAAGAACAACTGAAAGCGATTTCCGAAAAGGTTTCCGAAATTGAAAAACGTCTGAAAACTGAAGGTATCTCCGTAAAATACGATTACAGCGATGCCAAAAAACCAGGCTGGAAATTTGCCGAATATGAGCTTAAAGGGGTGCCGGTGCGTCTTGCAATGGGGCCACGCGACCTCGAAAACGGCACTGTTGAAGTTGCCCGACGTGATACTCTCACAAAAGAAGTCGTGAATATTGAAGGCATCGAGAAATTTGTAGCCGACCTTTTGGAAAAAATACAGAAAGGCATTTATCAAAAAGCACTCGGTTTCCGCAATTCACATATAACTTCTGTTGATACCTGGGATGTCTTTAAAGATGTGCTTACAAGCAAAGGTGGTTTCATTTCAGCCCACTGGGACGGAACACCTGAAACCGAACAAAAAATCAAGGACGAAACAAAAGCCACCATCCGTTGCATCCCTTTCGATGCTGTTGAGGAAGATGGAAAATGTATATATTCAGGTAAACCTTCGAATAAAAGGGTGCTGTTCGGAATCGCATACTAATCCTTTAAAAACAGAAAAGCTGCCTCTATATGAAGCAGCTTTTTTCATTATGCAAAATCTACATTAATTTTTTCAGAATACTGAGCTTGTATTTTTTATACGGAGCATATTTTAACGGAACATCAATTACCGTTGATGACTTTAAAACTGAACGTGTATTTGAAAACGTTTCGAAACTCGCCCTGCCGTGATACTTACCCATACCACTGTTTCCAACCCCGCCAAAAGGAAGTTTGTTGTTTGCAATATGAAGAATGGTATCGTTTATACAACATCCACCCGATGATGTTTCTTCTAATACACGTTGTATCTTTTTACGGTTACCTGAAAAATAATACAAAGCCAGGGGTTTTTCCCGTTCATTTACAAACTGTATGGCTTCTTCAAGCGAATGGATTTCGAGTATCGGCAAAAGTGGCCCGAAAATTTCTTCCTGCATAATGGGGTATTCCGGTTTCACTTCATCAATAACAGTAGGAGCAATGTACAAATCTTGTTTCGATGTTTCTCCCCCTGCTACAATTTTCCCTTCATTTAAAAATTCACACAAGCCTTCAAAAGCCCTTTCGTTAACTATACGGGGAAAATCAGGACTGTTCTTCGGATTTTCACCAAACTGAAGAATTATCTCCTTTTTAATGTTTTCAATTAATTGCTGTTTGACTTTTGCATGTGCAAGAATATAATCTGGTGTTATGCAGGTTTGGCCTGCATTCAGAAACTTACCCCAGACAATTCGACGGGCTGCCAACTTCAGGTTTGCATCTTCATCGACAATGCAAGGGCTCTTACCTCCAAGTTCAAGAGTAACCGGTGTTAGGTTTTGGGCTGCAGCCTTCATTGCTATTTTCCCCAACGTAGAACTTCCTGTGAAAAAGATGTAATCGTACTTTTGTTTAAGAAGAAGCTGGTTCACTTCACGGTTCCCATTAAAAACATGTATATATTCATCAGGAAAAGCCGTATTGATAATATCTTCAATCAATCGCGAGAAATGTGGCACGTAGGGTGAGGGTTTTAAAATGGCAGTGTTACCTGCCGAAATAGCCCCTATAAGCGGGCTTATCAACAGGAATAATGGATAATTCCAGGGGGAAATTATTAGGATGTTTCCGAAAGGTTCTTTGTAAATGTAGCTTCGCGAAGGCATGATGGTTATTGGCGACGAAACAATCTTTGGCCTTGACCACTGTTTTAATTTCTTCAGGTGGAAACCAATTTCATTGTACACCAGCCCAATTTCAGTAGCATAACTTTCGAAAGCTGATTTATGAAGGTCGCTCCATAGTGCCTCCATTATGCGGGATTCATTGGCTGAAATGCATTTTTTCAATTTCATGAGGGCTTCCTTCCTGAATGCGATGTTTTTGGTTTGATGGGATTGGTAAAAGGCCTTTTGGCGACCAAGTACCTCAATAATTTGTTTTTCAATCATAATTTTTTTCCAGAAAGATATTAAAAAAAGGGTTTCAATTAAAACTGAAACCCTTGCTTTTTATCATTATCAAAATAATGAGGTTATTTTAAAATTGTAACCGTTTCGGTTACTTCCCCGTTTGATATCTCAAGAAAATAAATCCCGGATTTTAAGGTTGATGTATTCACAATCTGTTTTTGTGTTTTAAGCGGAACATGCAAGCACACCCTTCCATCGGAAGTATAAAAAGTGGCTGCAAATCCATTTCCAATTGAAGGCCTTTCAATAGTGAGATTGTCGGTAAAGGGAACAGGATAAACCTGGAATGAGCCATTAATAAAGCCCTCTGTGCCTGAAGGATTGGTGGAAAAAGCCACCGGGTTCCCGGGGCCTTCGAGCAGGCAATATACTTCTTTACCCTCGTTGCCCATGTATTCGAAAGCAATGGCGCGATAATTGGTTTCAGGGCTCAAACCAGTAACATTTACACTGTTTCCGGTGCCGTTATATACACAAACCCACTGGCCAATCTTTGAACCACCAGGGAATTCGCTGCTTCCGTTATAGCTCATACCTGCCTGAACGGCCGGATAATCGGAGGCTTCATTTTTGGTTATAAAAACAACCCTTCGAGCTTCAAGATCATGGCTAACGCCGGGTACTTCCTTGAAAATTTCAACGCCATTATCTGAAGCAACAAGAACATCACCATTCATATCGGTTGCAATATCGTTTATTTTACTGCTGAAAATGGTTTCAGGAAATCCATTCCCGTTTGTCCATGTAAGCTTAACGGTTTCGCTTCCCGGAGAAGCCTTTATTTGTGAAGTTTGAATTCCTGAAGAATATTTGAATATCCCATCAGAAGAAAGAATGTGTATACCATTATTTGTACCCATCCAGATGTTTCCCTGACCATCAACTTCAACATCGTTTACTACCGGGTCGACAATGCCTTCGTATTCAGTAAAAGCAAAATCCCAATAGTTTTTTGTTGAAGGTCCTAAATGTTGAAAAGTCCCGCGTGTAGTCCCATACCACTGAATTGTATCGACCATACGTATGGAATTTATTGAATCGCTCCAGAATCCGCTCCAGCGGCTTGTCATGGCCGAAGCGCTGGTAAAACCGTCAACATCGTTGTATCCATATCGGAATACGCCTTTGCCTGCAGTGGCAACATACACCATTGCATCGTTTTCGTAGCTGGCAATATCGTTAACCCGAAGGCTGTTCCAGCTTTCTGTTTCACGGTCGGCATTCATGAATGTAAAAATTGCATCCCAGTTTTCCCCATCGAAAACATTTAACCCGTCGGTTGTTGCTATCCAACAATTATTGTTTGCATCAACACCTACAGCATCAACCTCGTTGGAAAGAATTTCGGAACCTGGGCTGCCAACATAATAATTTTCAGAAGATACCACGCCATTGGCATTAATTTTCAATGCTGATACCCCGCCATTTGTTGCGACCCATAAATTATCGTCATCAAATGTCCGGTCATAAAACAAATCGTTGATGTTATTATCACGCAGGTTATTGGTATTATCTATCGTTTCCCAGTTCGTGCCATCGAAACGTGATATTCCTTTATCGGTACCAAACCATTTTACACCATGTTTGTCAATGACAATTTTTTTGACTTTTGAACTTGCCAGCCCGCTGTTCTGCGAAGTTAACGGGTCGTTATTTAAGTTTACTTTTACCAGCTCAATACCATCTCCTGTGCCTAAATCGCGTGAATACAATTTATCAAGCGGGTTGTTCCAGTGTTCATAAACCCCAAGGCTTGAAATTGGAGTTCCATCTCCTTCCGGGTCATATACAAGTCCTTCGGGCCAGTATGAAGCATCGGCTGCCTGAAAAAGGTAATCGTCGCACCCCTCGAAATATGGGTAACGAATACTTGCATTTTTGTCTTTGTATTCTTCCAGTAGAAAATCGTAGCAAACAGCATCGACTGCCACACGATCCTGTGATACAAAAAGTGAAGAGGGGTAATCGCCGTTAAAAGGTGCCATGTTCCACTTATCGATATAGCCTTCCCAGCTTCGTCCAGCCCATATGCCATCTATTATGGTTATAAGGGTTTTCCCTCCAACATCCTTATGGCTTAAATAATCAACAATATGGCGGTATTTTCCGTAACCGGGATTATTGGCCGGAAGAGAATAGTGCATATTTATTGCATACTGATCAGCGGGCCCTGCACCATCCTGTAATACAGATCCCTGATGGTTTTTAGCGCCCAAAGTAATTCCTCCCTCGTTATGGGTTTTAAGGCATGGCATATTTATAAAATATTCAGCATCAACATACTCCTGTGGTATCCGCCACGAATACTGTCCATCACTAAAATGCATAACTGGTTCCGATGTCGGAACTGTTTGATGCCTTCCGTTTAAAACCCTGCCGCAGGTATAATTCACATCCGGATATACATCGTGACACATATCCCAGTACAAACTATGGAATGTACGGAACGGATCTCCTATATATATATCCGACTGATTGACCCCCACAATTTCGACAAGGTGTTTAAGAAGCGCCAAAGCCAGTTCTGGTGTGGAATCCATCCGGTTAAAGTTGCTTGTTTTATCTTCGCCCGATGCCGAATTGGTAATATTCAGTTTGATATATACTTTTTCGCCAGGTTTATATCCAACATCACCTTTATCCCGCTGATTGTTGAAATACCTGAAAAGTACATCCCAGGCTTCATCAAGTTCCGATTCTCCGCTATAATTTAGTATTGCTTGTTCAAGCATTTTTTCAACTTCTTCACCATTTGTAAAATATGCCCACCACATGGTTTTGTCACGTGAATTCGATGGGGGATTATAGTTTTCGTCGGTGGCATGTTTGTTCCAAACCCATACCACACGTCCGGGGAATAATCCCTGGGCATCACCAATCGGGTTGTTTGCTTCAAAATGTTCGGCTTCGAGCAGGTTGATGGCTTTGGCCTCTCTTGTATTTGAAAGGTTTGCGGCCATTAACATAACCAATGCAACTATAAAAAACGCCGAAGCAGCGATATATCTGGTTGCCGCAATTGACTTTTTAAAATTACGAAAAGCAAAAGCAGAGCCTGCTATCGAAAGCAGGTAAATAACAAAACTTGACATCAAAGGGGCTGCCGTGCGCATACACGGATAGGTTGCCCTGGAAGGTTTGGGGATTACCCTGATCAGAAACCAGATAGTTGATGCAATTCCTAAAAGGAAAAATGTGATTTTCATCCAAAGTTTCCCCTTATTATTATTTTTCTCTTTCTGAGCTAATTTTCTCATAACACTATTTCTTTTTTTTCTATTAAATTAACGTTCAATATAGAATTTCAACGACGATGAGCGGATATTTCCGTTTATGTTAACATCGATATTTATAATATAAAAGCCTGGTTCAATTGAGGCTACATCCCATTTTAATAAATTTTTGCCCGACCCCAAAGCCCTTTCTTTGATTTGAAGAACTTTTTGTCCCAGTGAATTACACACCCTGGCTGAAACCAGCGAAGGTTCGTTGAGGTTTAACATTAAGCTTAACTCAGTTGAAGCCGGGTTTGGAAAGAGCGAAACCTCAAAAGCATTTCTGTACGTTTCCAGGTCGGGCGAAGCTACTGGGTCGTTTTTCGATATGGCAATAAGTTCTATTCCATTTCCTGTCCCCAGGTTTCGTGTATATTTTTTTTCGGTTGCATTGTTCCAGTGCTCATATACACCCAGGCTTTTCAAGAGGGTGCCATCGCCTTCAGGGTCATACTCTACCCCTGGCGCCCAGTTTGCCGGGTCGGCAGCCTGGAAAAGGTAGTCATCGGTTCCTGCCATGTAAGCATACTTTGTTTTATTCGGTTTGTTTTTATATTCTTCCAGCAGGAAATCGTAGCAAACGGCATCAATGGCCAACAAATCCTGTGACACAAAAATAGAAGAAGGGTAATCGCCGTTAAAAGGCGCCATGTTCCACTTCTCGACAAATCCTTCCCAGCTACGCCCAGCCCATATACCATCAATAATCGTAAGCAGGGTTTTACCTCCTAATTGTTCATGGCCCAGGTAATCGACCAGGTGCCTGTAACGGTAATGCCCTCCATCGCTCCCGTCGTGGTCGGGCAATGCATAATGCATATCATAAGCCGATTGACTTCCGGACCCGGCGCCATCCTGTAAAATCGACCCCTGATGGTTTTTTGCTCCAAGCGTCATCCCTCCTGAATCGTGCGTTTTTAAGCAGGGAACGTTGATGAAATAATCTGAATCGATGTATTCCTGAGGAATTCGGTATTCCAGCCTGCCATCGCTGAAAAACATCTCGTGACTGCTTGAAGGTACAGTTTGGTGCCTGCCGTTTCGCCCATTGCCATCACAATATGTTACATTAGGATATTCGCCGTGCAGCATGTCCCAGTAAAGGTCATGAAATGTTCGAAACGGGTCGCCAAGGTAAATATTTTCCTGTGGCACACCGACATATTCCACTAGCTGCCTTAACAACGCCAGCAAAACTTCGGGTGTTGAGTCCATCCTGTTAAAATCGTTCACTTTTTTTGTGCCCGATACCGAACAGCATGAGTTTGTGACATTAATCTTTATATAAATTTTTTCTCCGGTTTGATACCCGACATTTCCTTTGCCATGTTCATTGTTGAAGTACTTAAAAAGGGCATCCCATGCAAGGGGCAAAGATGAGATATCGGTATATTTAATAATGGCTTTTTTAAGCATATCATCAACCACACCGGCATCGGTAAATTCAGCCCACCAGTCTCCTGCCGATGGATCGCAACTTTCATCAGTAGCATTGTCGTCCCACATCCAGACAACACGGCCGGGTTTCAATCCTTTTGCCTCACCAATAGGTTCGTTAGCAACAAAATAATCTGATGTAACCAGTTCAATAGCCCTGGCTTCATTTCGGTTTGAAGTATTGGCAATGATCAACATTACAAATGCAACTATCAAAAAAGAAAAAGCAGCAAAATATTTTGCGCCAGATAGTTTCTTCTTAAACTTCTGATAAGCAAAAGCCGAGCCGGTTATCGCAAGCAAATAAACAACAAAACCCGACATAAAAGGAGCGGCCGCTTTCATACAAGGATATGTAGCTCTTGATGGTTTGGGAATTACCCTGATCAAAAACCATATTGTTGAAATAATCCCAATAAACAAAAATGTAATACGGGAAAACAAATTTTTCATTTTAACGGTATTTCCAGCTTTATTACTGGAATTGCCCGGTATCTTTTTATCCATATCAAAAGTTAGTTAATTCAATTTCTAATGTCAATATCGATCAAATTTCAAAGCAATGGTTTAAAGCTCAATTATACATTTTCAGCCTCACGGTCATTAATGTAAAAAAAACAACAGCGTTTAGGGATATCATCCTGGCCGAATACAATCATACAATACCAGAAATAGTTCAGGCATTTATCATGTGAAGCAAACTATCTGTGTGTATATTTCTCCGTTTCTCTTCAAAAAAAATTGAAGTTTTTAAAAATACTTTTTTTTGGCTAAAAACCTTAAATAATAAGTGATATATTATAAATGAATTAAAAAATTAACACTTTGAAGTGGTAAATTTGTATGATTTTGGAATTTGCTTTGTCCACCGTAGCTTTAGCGAAGGTGGAGATTTTGGTATTTGGAATTTTGCTTATAATATCAGGGTCGAATTTTATAATCCAAGGCTCCCGGTTTTTTAGGGTTGTAATTTTTCAATTGTTTTCATACTAATTTGAAAATTGCATTAAACCTTTTACAAATGGCTTTATCTAACTCAACGTGTTGATTAAATCGGAAAAATAGTGGACATATCAATTCAGGAACTTACGAAAATATATCCTAACGGGCACAAGGCTTTGAAAGACATCAATCTCGAAATCGGGAATGGTATGTTTGGGCTGCTTGGCGCCAATGGTGCAGGGAAGTCAACACTGATGCGGATTTTGGTATCGCTGATGCACCCCACATCGGGAAAGGTTTTGGTTAACGGTATGGATTTAAAAAAACATCGCAGGAAAGTCCGTTCCTATACCGGTTATTTGCCTCAGGATTTCAGTGCCTTTCCGAAATTGCGAGCATGGGAGTTTCTCGATTATTCAGCCCGTTTAGCAGGCGTTAAGGACAAGCGGAAACGGCGTGATGAAATTGACGAAATGCTTGAAGAAGTTGGCCTGTACGAGGCGAGAGAACGCTTTGCCAACAACCTTTCGGGAGGGATGAAACGTCGGCTTGGTATTGCCCAGGCATTGATTGGCGATCCGAAAATCATCATTGTCGACGAACCAACTACCGGCCTCGACCCCGATGAGCGAATACGCTTTCGTAACTTGCTTACAAAGATCAGTTCACGCGATGTAATTATTGTTTTGTCGACCCACATAGTTGGCGACATATCCAGTACATGCCACCACATGGCCCTATTGCGTAACGGGCGCCTGGTTTACGATGGTTCGCCCGAAGATTTGATTGATATGGCCAGGGGAAAGGTCTGGAAAATAAGTGCAAGCCATGAGCAGTTCGACGAGGTAAGCGTGCATTTCAACGTGATTTCCTCTATACCCTCAGTAGGCGGATGGGAACTCGAAGTTGTTACCGATTCGCCAGACGGATATAATGCAGCGCCCATGGATCCAAACCTCGAACATGCATACGTGTATTACATGGAGCATCACGAAAGTCTTTTAGAGCATGGCAATAAGATAAAGACGTTTGTTTAATAAATTGAACCTTAAGGAAAGCAGATAATTCAATGATATCGTTTAGAAATATAGGCACAATTGCCCGTTACGAAAGGCGGATTTTGTTCAGGAGCTGGTTCTTCCGGATTTTTGCAATCCTAACACTCTTTTTTATTGGCTTGTTCAGTGGTGTTACCATGTTTGAAAGGGGGCCGTTTACCTGGATGTTCCGAAGCCTTCCATCGATAGTAATATATTCAAACTTTTTTTTACTCAATATCGCCCAGTCAGTTATTGCAGTATTTCTGGCTACCGATTTTATAAAACGTGACAAAAAGCTCGATACTTCTGAAGTGCTTTTTATAAGGCCAATGTCGAATTTTGAATATATAACCGGAAAAACAATGGGTTTGTTATGGGTGTTCATCTTGCTTAACTTATTGCTTGCTGCTCTGACTTCGGTTTACATTTTTATCTCGGACCAGGTGCCATTCAGGCTTATACCATTTATGGCCTATTTTTTCCTGGTGAGCCTGCCTTCGCTCATTTTCATCACCGGGCTCTCGTTTGCCCTCATGACTGTGATAAAAAACCAGGCAATCACTTTCATCATTTTGCTTGGCTATATTGCCCTTGAATTGTTTTACCTCGGGAACAGGCCGGGCTACATTTTCGATTATATGGTTTTTGCAATGCCTGTGCCTTTCTCCGATATCATTGGCTTCAGTAATGCTGGTTACCTGATTTGGCACCGTGCAACTTATTTGCTTCTTGGTTCCGGGCTTATCCTGTTTTCGGCCTGGAGGTTAAAACGAATACCCAACTCACAGGGGAATAATATCCTGGTTTTAATATCAACCCTGGTGCTTTTAAGTTTATCGGTTGTGGGTTTTTCCGAAATGATCAGACAAAACAAAAAGGTAATCAACAACCGTGAAGCTTATGCCGGGCTTTCAACAAAAAATTATTCTGTAAAGGCACCTTTGATGAAGGAAGCTTCGATTAACATTGAACTTGGAGAAACCATTGATGCTGTTTCGACAATGGTTTTAAAAAATCCTTTTGATGAAACTCTCGACACCCTTCTTTTTTCCATAAATCCCGGATTCATTGTCGAAAAGGTCACGTGCGGAGGTGAAGGGGCTTTTTTTCTTCAGGACCGCTTGCTTCTTAAGGTAGTTCCTTCGAAAGATTTTTTACCCGGCGATATAACAACAATTGAGGTTTGTTACTCGGGCATCCCTGATTTTGACGTTTCCTACCTTGATATTGACCATGAAGATGTATATGGCCACGTGCAGGCTATGAACATCCGTATTGACAAAAAATATGGATTTTATACCAACAACTATATTCTGCTTACAAAAGAGAATTTATGGTATCCCGTACCTGGTATTGCTTACGATCCATCGCGCCCGGCAATTTTCAGGCAGCAATTCACAAAATTCGGTCTTTCGGTTAAGGTCAGGCCCGGTATGGTTCCGGTTTCGCAGGGCGTAAGGCAAACTGACGACAGTTTGTTATATAGGTTCAATATCAGGGACCCACTTCCGCAGTTGTCGTTGGCAGTCTCCGATTTTGAAGAGAAAAAAATTGATATCGACGGCATTGAGGTAGGTATTGCCTGGTACAGGGGGCACGATTATTTCAATAATCAATTGGAGGAACTTGGCGACACAATAAAAAACCTTATAAGCGAATTTCTCGACGATTATGAACGGCCTCTGGGGATGTATTATCCCTACCGGAAATTCACATTGGTTGAGGCACCTGTTCAGTTTGCGTCACAACCTCACTCATGGACTGCGGCCTTACAACAAAGCCAGCCGCAGATGGTTTATTATCCCGAAGGAGGTTTTAACATCAGGCAGGCTGATTTTAAATCGAACTATCGCATGATTAAACGCGACAGTGACAGAAACAAGGAAGGGCTTACCAAAAAGGAGATACAGGCCAGGGTTTTTACAAATTTCATGAATGGCGTGCTTGGAGAAGAGAACGCCGATATCCGCTTTGGCCCCCCGGGAACATCTTCACAATCGAATCCTTATAGCATCTACCCAAATTATTATTACTACGTAAATTATATTACCTCGGAAGAATGCCCTGTGTTGAATTATGCTTTCGAGAGTTATTTAAGGAAAGGGGAAGACGATCCGAGGCAGATATTTATGTCGAGGGCAATGGGCCTGGGCAACGATGAAAAAGCAAACCTTTTGCTAAAAGAAAAAAGCCTGAAGCGGGTTATTGCCGAAGAAGAAGACCAGCAACAAATCAATAATGTATTGCGGGTCAAAGGTTCTTATTTGTTAACATGGATGGAGAAGCAGATTAACGACAGCAATTTCGACCAGTTCCTTCTTGATTATTTGTACAACAATAGTTATAAAGAAATCAAGTTCAGGCAACTCGAAAGTGACATATCAAACAGGTTTAGTATTAAAATGGGTAACTTTCTTACCAACTGGTATAACGAATCGGACCTGCCGGCATTCGGGCTTGGCAATTTCGAGGTAAAGGAGGTTATTGAAAATTCACAGGCATTTTTTGTTGTAAAAACAAAAGTAACCAATTTCAGTTCTGTCGATGGACTGGTTAAGTTCTCCTTCCAGCTTGGAGGAGGTGGAGGTGGCCGTGGCGGAGGTTTTTTTATGGGCGGCGGAGCAGAACAGGAAACCGAAGAACGGATTTATCTGATTGATGGAAACCAAACAAAAGAATTCCAGATGTTATTGGATGAATCGCCCCGATCGGTAATTTTTAACACCTTGCTTTCGCAGAATATTCCTGTAAGTTCGATGGAATGGGGTCTGCGTGCAGAAAAAGATGAAAACGGAAAAGCCGAAGAATACGAACGTATTGTTGAAAAACCTGTAGAGTTAAGTTTGCCAGGCGAACTGATTGCCGACAATACCGATCACAATTTTGAGGTTTTCGATCCCTCACTTGAAAATCCAATAAGAAAATTTTTTGAAAGCCGGAGGAAGGAAAAAGAAGAAGAATTTGTAAGGGGTGAGTTTGGCCCCCCGCCAACAACCTGGAAAAAAGTAGCCAACTCCGACTATTTTGGCAAGATTGAACACTCGGCAATGGTTGTCCGTTCAGGCGACGGCAGCAAAACTGCCGCATGGAAAATGCCAATAAAAGAAGCTGGTTATTACGATGTTTATGTTTTCCTTGAAAGGCAACGCGGCTTTGGCCCCGGGAGGGGCAGAGACAGGCGCGATCCGCCAGGAAAGTTTGTATATACTGTTGCTCACGATGATGGAACTGAAAAAATTGGCCTTGAGGTGAAGGACTTTGAAGACGGTTGGAATCTGCTTGGTTCTTTCTACATTTCGTCCGATACGGCAAAAGTGGTACTTTCCGACGAGGGAGGCGCCGATCGTGTTATTGCCGATGCGGTTAAGTGGGTGTTGCAACGGTAATACACCCCAGCCCCTAAAAAGGGGAGAATAGAAACAACCTAATTTGGCAGATAGGTTCTTGTGAGAGAGAAATATGAAAAAAAGTTAGAATAGCAAATACAACACCCGGATACGTTTGGTTTAGTGGGTAAAGTGAAAAAAATGTATAAAACAAACATGTATGGAGTGTAAATTATTTACGATGATTAAACGATATCGATGCATATTGTCAGTCGGGTATCCATTATCCAGCATCCAGCATCCAGCATGGGGCATCAATATTTAATGACTTTAAAAAATTAGATATGAACATTTCATGTTTTAAAAAATTGAAAAGAACGATTATGCTTATAGGGGTATTAGCCCTGGCCATTACAACATCGGCCCAGGAATTGTATACCCTTGAACGTGTCCTTGAGGTGGCATACGAGAATAGTCCCTCTATAAGACAGTCGAAGTATAACCTTGTGAATAGCCGTGAAAGGATGAATGCACAGAAAGCATCGCTTAAATCGAAATTCTTCCTGAATGTGAGCCCTTTTACTTACGACCATACACGCGAATACGACGATTTCAGCTCGAAATGGTATACCCGCGAGATTATGGGAAGTTCAGGAACCTTTGGTGTTTCGCAACCTATTCCTTTAACTGATGGAACTGTTTCTTTATATAACCGTTTTGGATGGCAAAATGCTTACAACGACAACACCAACATTACCAACCAAACATTTAGCAACAATATACAGCTAAGGTTAGAACAGCCACTTTTTACTTATAACCAGACTAAAATGGGCTTGCGTGAACTTGAACTTAACCTTGAGAATACCATGCTGAGTTATACCATGCAGAAACTTAATATTGAAAGGCTTGTCAGCCAGTATTTTTACCAGGTTTACCAGGAGCAGCAAAGCCTTCTTATTAGCAGGGAAGAACTCGAAAACCAGGAAAAATCGTATGAAATCATAAAAAATAAAGTCGAAGCCGGCCTGGCAGCCCGTGAGGAATTGTGGCAGGCCGAATTGAACCTTGCCAATGCCCGTTCTTCGGTACAAAATGCACAGGTGTCTCTTGAGAATGCAAAAGACCAGCTAAAACAAACAATAGGAATGGACCTCGACAATCAGATCGATATTCTTGCAAATGTTGAGGTTAAAACCACCGATGTTGCCCTGACCGACGCAATAGATTATGCCTTAAGGCAGCGCATGGAGTTGAGACAAAGGGAGATCGACATTGAATCAGCCCAGTTCGATCTGATTCGTGCTAATGCAACCAACGAATTTAAAGGAAACCTTTCGCTGGCTGTTGGATTGTTTGGTGAAAATGAAAACTTTGGAAACATATACCAGTCGCCAACCGACAATGAACAGGTTGAACTTTCCTTCGAAATACCAATTTTCGATTGGGGACAGCGCAAGTCGCTTATCAAAGCTGCCGAAGCTACTTTGGCAAGGGAGGAGTTAAGCTTTGATGAAGAAAAGGTATCGATAAAGCTAAACATCAGGCAGATATACCGTAACTTGCAGAACCTTGTTTCACAAATTGAAATTGCTCAAAAGAGTGTCGAAAATGCAAAGCTTACTTACGAGCTTAATCTCGAAAAATACGAAAATGGAGACCTTACCAGTATGGATCTGAGTTTATATCAAAATCAGCTATCGTCGAAAAAGAACGAGCTAACTAACGCATTGATAAGTTATAAACTTGAACTTTTAAACTTGAAGATCCAAACACTTTGGGATTTTGAAAACAGGAAATCAATTGTTCCTGATAAGTATTCACCTGAATTTGAAAATTATTAATACCAGAATTATGAAGAAATATTTCCTGATCGCAGTATTGGCCATCGCGCTTTTTTTTGGTTGCCGCAACGAAGATGATACACAAGGGGCCGATGTAAGCGTACCTGTAAGGATTGCCGATGTAATTAAAAAACCAATTTTCAACACGCTAACAATAAACGGGACAGTTACACCTGCCGGCAGTATGGAGCTAAAAACCGAAGCCGAAGGCAGGTATATGTTGCAGGTTAATCCACGTACTGGAAAACCCTACAGAATGGGTGACAAGGTTAAAAAAGGCGAAAAAATTATTGTGCTCGAAAATGAAGAATATGTAATAAGCATAAGAATTGATGCAAAAAAGCTCGACCTTGAAAATGCCAAACAGGAATATGAAAAACAACAGTCGCTTTACGACAAAGGCGGGGTAACCCTGAGTGAACTTAAAAATTCGGAAGTTAGTTATATCAACGCAAAGTATGACTACGAGAATGCTTTGATCCAGATGAAAAAGCTTCAGGTGGTATCTCCCTTTGAAGGGCTTATTGTCGACCTGCCTTACTTTACTCCAGATATTAAACTGGCAAGTGCAACAGCGGTGCTTAAAGTGATGGATTATAGTATGCTCATACTAAACGTAGAATTTCCCGAGAAATTTATTTCGACTGTTGACCTTGGACAAGAGGCATTTGTAACCAATTATAATCTTAAAGATGACACCCTTATGGCAGCAATAACTGAATTGTCGCCAGCCATTAATGAAAGCACACGCACGTTTAAAGGGGTTATGAAAGTAAAGAACCCTGAACTGATCATGCGTCCCGGTATGTTTGTTAAGGCCGAGATTGTAGTTGAAAAACGCGACAGCGCCATTGTTGTCGACAGGGAAGTGATACAAAGCAAACGAAGGGGAAAAATTGTATATGTTGTTGAACGAAACACTGCGGTTGAGAAGAGCATCAATACCGGAATAGAAACCGATGATGAAGTTGAAATTACCAGCGGCTTACAGCCTGGTGAGAAACTTGTTGTTGAAGGTTACGAAATGCTTTCGAACCGAACTAAAGTTAAGGTGCAAAGATAATACACCCCCCTGCCCCCGCCAGCTGGCCGGGTGAAATGGGAGTATTCAATAATTGAGAAGATGAATATAGGATTTAACAAAATTAAGTTACTGCTTTTAACTAATTCGAATCTCTCCACCATTTGGTGGAACGATGCCGAAGGCAGAGGGGGTGAGTTATGAAAAAAATCACACAATTTTCGGTAAAATTCCCTGTAACCATTTTGATGATGGTTCTGGCGGTATTGTTGCTGGGTTACATTTCATTTTCAAAGCTCGGGATCGACCTGTTTCCCGAACTTAACAATCCACGTCTGTTTGTCGAAATTGAGGACGGTAACAGGCCTCCTGAGGAGATTGAAAACCTTTATGTAAAAAATATTGAAGCCCAGGCTATACGGCAGAGCGATGTGGTGAATGTAACTTCGGTTTCGGAAGTGGGAAATGCCAGCATTACCGTTGAGTATACCTGGGGAAAGGATATGGACGAAGCCTTCCTCGATTTACAGAAAGCGATGACTTCTTACGCGCAAAATGCTGAAATCGATGATATCAGGATAACGCAATATGACCCCAATTCAGCGCCTGTTATGGTGGTTGCGCTCAGTAACGAAAACCTTCTCAACCTTGACGAAGTAAGGAAAGTAGCTGAGAATTACATCCGAAATGAGCTTATCAGGCTCGAGGGCATAGCCGATGTAACCATGGCAGGGGAGGAGGTTGCTGAGGTTTTGATTGAAACCGATCCTTATCTGCTCGAAGCTTATGGAATAAGCGTTTCAGAATTGAGTTCGAAAATACAGAGCTATAACCGTAACGTTTCGGGGGGTACAATTGAGGAGAACGGGATGAATTATAGTGTTAAAGGTGTGGGCATGATCTCTTCTCCCGAAAGCCTTAAATCGCTCATTGTAGGTACAAAAACCGAAGAGCAAACCAATGGCTCAACCGAACAGGTGCCGGTTTACCTTCACGATGTTGCCAAAATATCAGTAAAAAACAAAGACCCCGAAACCATTGTTTACCTGAATGGCGAACAATGTATTGGGCTTTCGGTTTTTAAAGAACCTCAGTCAAACACGGTAAAAGCTGTTAAACAGCTTAATGAAGCCTTTAATTCAATCACTAAAGCGCTTCCGGGTTACAAGTTCACTGTTGTGAAAAACCAGGGTACTTTTATTAACGGGGCCATTAACGAAGTTGGCAATTCGGCGCTTATCGGCATTGTACTTGCTGTTTTTATCCTTTTTATTTTTCTGAAAAGGATCAATACCACCCTTGTGGTAAGTATTGCCATTCCGGTTTCAATTGTGGCCACTTTTACCTTAATGTATTTTAAAGGTTTAACCCTGAATGTTATGACACTTGGAGGCCTGGCGCTTGGCGCCGGTATGCTGGTTGACAATGCGATAATTGTAATGGAGAATATTTACCGGAAAATTGAAAAGGGCGAGGGTATAGTAAAAGCTGCAATTGAGGGTACTGCCGAGGTAGGTGGCGCCATTACTGCTTCAACACTAACTACCATCGTGGTTTTCCTGCCTATTGTTTACCTGCAGGGAGCCTCGGGCGAATTGTTTAAAGACCAGGCCTGGACGGTTGCTTTTTCGTTGCTTTCATCGCTGGTTGTGGCTATTCTGGTCATACCTGTGCTGGTTACAAAAATCGACAGGCGCAAGAAAAACAAAAAGTCTGTGAAGCCAATACAAATGGACTGGTATGTCGGCGTACTTGCCCGTGTGTTGAAAAACAAGTGGTTGGTAATCGCTTTGGCTGCTTTGGCAATGGGAGGGGCGCTACTTTTGGTGCCAGGAATTGGCAGTGAGTTTATGCCGAAATCATCGTCAGGGAATTTCACACTTGAAGTTACATTACCCGAAGGAACAAGGCTTGAAAACACTGCTTCGGCATTGAAAAGAATTGAAGATATGGTTGAAGACGCCCTTGCTGAAGACTTAACATGGATATATACCCAGGTTGGAGAAGTTGAATCAACTGCCAGCGGTTCGGCCGTAAACAGCGAGAACAGCGCTTTAATGTATATTTCCTTGTCGGAAAGCGGGATGAAACATTACGAAGATATCGCACAAACCCTGGGCAACATTATGAATTCGAATCCCGACATTGAATTCAGTTTTCAGCAGGAAGAAGGAAGCCTTCAGTCGATAATGGGAAATAACGAGCCACCGTTGGTTGTTGAAGTTGTTGGTGAAGAACTGGAAACCATTAACGAACTTACTTCTCAAATGAAAGAGGTAGCCCTTCAGGTTAATGGTTTGTACAATGTTGAAAGCTCGGTTGAGAACGGGGCTCCCGAGATAGATATTAACATTGACAGAATGCAGGCTGGAATATTCGGATTGAGCATCGATCAGATAATTGAACAGGTAAAAAACCGCCTGGCAGGAACCGAAGCCGGCGAATATGAGACCGGAGGTGAAATGCGCGATATTACCATAAAACAGCCAAAGGTAAGTGTATCCGAACTGGCAAATCTCGAAATAACAAATGGCACTGTCCGTTACAGGTTAACCGATATGGCCACCATTACCGAGGCAAACCTGCCTCGCGAAATTCACCGGAGCAACCAGAGCAGGGTAGGCAAAGTAAGCGCTTATGTTGACGATAATTTTAAATTCGACAAGGTTGTTTTGGCCCTGCAGGGCAGGCTTGATGAAATGCCAATGCACGATGGTTACAGGTTAAGAATGGCTGGTGAAGAAGTGAAACGAAAAGAATCGATGGGAGGCTTGACATTTGCCTTGATCCTTTCCATAGTGTTGGTATACATGGTTATGGCTTCCCAGTTTGAGTCGCTTTTGCATCCGTTTACCATTTTGCTTACCATACCCCTTGCGTTGGTAGGTACAGTTCTTATTTTCTTTTTAATGGGCAGTACCTTCAATATTATGGCTTTCATAGGAATGATCATGTTGGTGGGCATTGCCGTGAACGATTCGATAATCCTTGTTGATAAGATAAACCAGCTACGAAATGAAGGGGTGGCCAAAAGAGATGCAATTCTTGAAGCCGGGCGACAGCGGATACGTCCGATAATCATGACAAGCCTCACAACAATCCTTGCATTGCTGCCACTGACCATTGGCTTTGGTGAAAGTGCAAGCTTAAGGGCTCCCATGGCGCTGGCTGTAATTGGTGGTTTGGTAACATCAACCTTGCTTAGCCTTGTGGTTATCCCTTGTGTATACGATGTAATCGATTTCAGAAAAGATAAATTGCCTGAAAAAGGCGAAATCAGTTAAAAGTTTATGGATTTTATTATCCGGAGAAAGACATTTATCAGCATGGTGTTCCTGGCCATGGTCATGCTTGGAGTTATCTCATACAACAGGCTGTCGATGGAGTTGTACCCTGTACCCGAAATGCCGGTGATGGTGGTGATGGTAAATGCCTCAATCGAGGTTGACCCGTCGTACATGGAAAGCCAGGCAATTATTCCCCTCGAAGGGGTTATTGGCCAGCTCGAAGGAGTAGAAGAAATATCGTCGATGGCCACGCGGAGGTCCGGTACCATCGAGATTACCTACAACCAGGGTACAAACCTGAAATATGCACAGCTTCACCTTCAGGAAAAAATTAATGAAGCAAAAGCAATTTTGCCTGCCGAATTTGTTGTTCAGGTCGACAAAGTTGACCTGAGGTCGATGATGAACCAGTTCATGAGCATACAGCTACTGGGCGAGGGCGGGGTTGACAGGTTGAGAAATGTTGCCGACAAGGAGATACAAAACCCCTTGCTGAATATCGACGGTATTGCCAGTGTGAATATTTATGGTGGACGGGAAAAAACCATTACCATTGAAATTGAACCCGATGTAGCCGATGCTTACCGGCTTACACCAAACCGGATCAGGCAATTGCTGCAGCGGGGCCAAACCGACAGGACCTTTGCCGGTGAGGTTTACAATTCGTCGAGCCGGTATTTTGTGAACATTTCAGCCGAGTTTCAAGATATTAACGACATAGGAAGCGTAATCGTTGATCAGGACTCGGGGACAAGGCTGAAAGATATTTCTACAATTACATTTGGCACTAAAGAGGAAACCTCGTATAGCAGGGTTAACGGCAAGGATGCCATCACTATTTTACTCATCAATGATAATACGGCCAACCTGATCGACTTATCTCATCGTACCCGCGAAACCATCGCAGCGCTTAATGAGCAAATGGAATCAATTGGTGTAGAATTGATTATTCAGGAAGATTCTGCCGAAATAATGGAGAAAAATATCGATCAGATCATTAACCTTGCAATAATTGGCGGCTTGCTTGCTGTGGTCATTTTGTGGTTTTTCCTGCGGAATATCAGGCTCGTGGCAGCCGTTGCCCTTTCAATCCCCATTTCGGTGTATGCAGCATTTAATTTCTTTTATGCCTTTAATATCAGCATCAACAGCATAACACTGGTAGGCATGGCGCTGGCCATTGGCATGCTCATCGACAATAGCGTGGTTGTGCTCGAAAATATTTACAGGCTGGCAGGAAAAGGAGAGGGGATATACGATTCTGTTATTAAAGGTACGAGGGAAGTATGGCGTTCGATTTTTGCCGCTACCCTTACCACGGTGTGCGTATTTGTACCTTTCTTTTTTACCGACGATATCATTGTAAAGCTCTTTGGAAAACAGATTGGGGTTTCAATCATCTCCACTCTCCTGATTTCGTTTTTGGTGGCCATTTTGTTTATACCCATGATCACCTATCTTATTATGGGGCGTCAGAAAAAGCAAAAAACCATACCGGTTTTCGAGAATATTTCGATACGGAACAGGCTGGTGCAGGTTTATATGTTGTTGTTGAAAATGGCCATGCGCAATCCGGTTGCAACAGTGTTAAGTGGTGTTGTGGTGTTTTTTGTTACCCTGTTGTTAAGCCTGGCCACGCAAACACAAACCTTACAGGAGGCCAATGATGACCAGATAACAATTTATGTCACCATGGATTCTGGAGCCACCCTCGAAAAAACCGATGAACTGGTTTCGGGCCTGGAAAAAGACCTGGACAAAATTTCCGAGAAAAAAAGCATCACCAGCAAAATTGAGGAAGAAACGGCCATTGTTACCCTGAACCTTCAGGAAAATTATGAAAAGATTGCCGGCCGCGATTTCGAAAAAATTAAGAAAGAAATTGAGGAAATAATGGATGACCACGACCGTAACGCAGACCTCGATTTTGAGCAATCGTCGGCAGGCAGCCAATATAGTACAGGTGGTGGTGGAATGCGTCAAAACAGGCGAATGGAACGGATGATGGGCATTGGGCAGCAAGAGGAACGAATTTTAATAAAAGGTCAGGATTATGCCTTGATGAAAAAAATTGCCGACGATATTGAGTATTACCTCGAAGACATGGATGAAATAAACCGGGTCCGAAGCAACCTTGCATCAAACAGGCCTGAAGTGCATTTGCGCTTTGATCCTGAGCTGGTGGGGCGGAACAATATATCGATGACCAACGTGATGGGCGAACTGACATCGTTTCGGAAAGAAATCGAATCGGGATTCTATTTTAAACACAACGACGATGAATACGAAATCATTATCCGCACCGATACCGTTCAGGAAATGCAACCCATGCGGATGTCCGATTTGCAGGAACTGGGCATCAGAAACGACCAAAATGCCGAATA
>JAFGEV010000447.1 GCA_016931385.1 Prolixibacteraceae bacterium | reverse complement strand
TCAGTAAAAACTTTTTTCAAAAGTTTAACTTCACCTAAGTCGGGGTTAACCTGAACTAAATCCATAAATCTTTGGATTTATGAATAGGTCAGGTTAAAAACATCCTGGGAATAAACCCGCTTTCTTTTTCACGGTATAAAATTAATTTTAACGATTCTTAACACAGTGTACGATTAGATATTTGGGGTGGACAAATTGATAAAAATGAAAAAACTGCAGTCAACTATATGAAATCAACCCCCTTTCAAATGTTTAAATCGGCCTTTAATTCAAACTATTGGTACCACTTGTTGATAATACCGAAAAAAACAGCTTTGTAATTACAGAGAAAAGTCCGGTTTATAAATCAGGATAATGCGTAAAAAAACCAGTAGGAATCATTCAATTGAGAAGTTGTTTTTTTACTTTGGTGACCGGTTTTATTTTTTGAAACTATTAGTCCTTCTTTGACAGATTAGGATTGTCTTTCTTTAAAAGGCCGAAGGTATTAAGGCAATAGCCACTGGGAACACCCTGAAATAATTTCTTATAGGCCTTCAGCCTGCAGGAAAAATATAAATTAAAAGCGCAGTAATAATGGATTCACTATTTTTACTGGCAGTAGTAGTGTTAAAAACAACAATAAATAATGTAATAAATAATTTCTTTGCCTAAAAACGCACTTAATAAACCCTTAAACCCATTTTTTATGAGAATAGAATTCACTTTGAAAAAGGATGATTTTTTAACGTTTCAACTTTTTGCTGCATCAAAATCAGAACGAATCATTAAAAGCAGGAAAAATTCAAGAATACGATTGCCAATTGTTTACTTCCTTTTAGGCCTTCTGCTTTTTGTATACGCTGACTTGGTTTTCGCCCTTGCTTTTATTGGAGTAGGTATAATATGGTATCTTCTTCATCCAATTTTTATGAAAACCAGATATATAAAGCATTTCAAGAAATACATTGATGAAACCTATAAAAACAGATTTGGGAAACCGGTTACTTTAATGTTTGATGGAGACTATATAATTACCACGGATTACTTAAGTGACAGCAAACTTAAAATTAATGAGATAACAGAAATCAATGAAATAAAGGAGTACATTTATCTTATGTTTTCATCGGGAGAAACCCTGATTTTACCCAAGGAAAGAATCGGAAACCTGAATGAATTAAATAACCTGTTAACCAGTATTGCTTCCAGGTTAAACATTAACCATACCATTGACCTGAACTGGCAATGGAAATAAAATCCATTTGAATGACTATTAAAACTTTTTGGACACTGTTTTTTAAAATACTTGGTATTTGGCTTATATTAAGCGGATTGGCTGTTACACCTCAATTTGTAAGCTCCGTCGCTTTCTTTGGAGACAACCATCAGGAGAACCTTTGGGCAGTTATTTATATCATCGCCTTACTGCTTCTAACGGTGGGACTTTACCTAGTGGTAATGAAACTATTGGTATTTAATCCAACCTGGTTAATCGATAAGTTGAAACTGGACAAGGGAATTGAAGAAGAAACGTTAGGTCTGAATCTAAAACTTACAACAGTTCTCACAATCGCGACTATTGTGATTGGGGGCCTTATTTTTGTGGATGCTTTACCCATGTTATGTCAACAGATTTTCACTTTTATTCAACAAAAGTCCGTTTTTAGAGAAGACCCCCAGTTTGCCTGGGTCATTTTCTATTCCGTTAAGGCACTTATTGGATACCTTTTAATGACCAATAGCAGATTGGTTATTAATTTTATCAACAAAAAGACAGAAAACACTGATAACTAAAAAAAGACTTTCACCATTTCATGGAACATCATCGAGGTTTATAGCAGCACTGAGAACCCACGTTGGTACGAGTTTCTTTGCATAGCAAAGCGGCATAACTGAGCGGACTTCGTCGATTTCGCCTCGCTTCAATTCTTTGCATCGGCAAAGCGGCAGAGCCTAGCGGCAACTCGTGCCATTTAATTAGTGCTTTTTATGTGTTTTTAAACAGCCTCAAGGGCTTTGCATACTTCATCACAAACACCTTTAAAACCAGCTTAAAAGAGAAACAATGTACAATGATGATATCAGAATAATTGATCTTACACCAGAAAACATTGCCGATTACGGCGTGTGTGGGTATAAGGATGTAGCAAAACACAAGGAACTACAGAACAAAATTAAATGGTTTAAAGAATACTACCCCAAAGGACTAAAAATAAAAGTGCTTTTCTCAGAAAAGGGAGGATATCAGGGAATGCTCGAATACCTTCCCGGCAAATATGCGCATCGTCCGGTGAATGCTGAGGGTTATATGTTTATACATTGCATCTTTGTTGGTTTTAAAAATGAGTTCAAAGGGAAAGGTTACGCATCGGCCTTACTGGACGAATGTATTAAAGATAGTAAGCATCAAAAGATGGTGGGCATTGCAGTGGTTACGCGCAAAGGGTCGTTTATGGCCAATAACCGAATATTTCTGAAAAAAGGATTTGAAATCGTGGATAAAGCCCAGCCTGACTTTGAGCTATTGACCTTGAAATTTGACAAAAATGCCACAACACCGCGTTTCAAATCGGATATACTTGAAAACCTGAATGAATACAAAACAGGACTTACCATAATACGTTCGCCCCAATGTCCTTATACCGAAAAAAATGTAAATGCTATTTTAGAATCAGCCCGGGAAAAATTTAACCTAAAACCCAACCTCATTGATTTAAAGGATTTTGAATCGGCACAAAGAGTTCCCTGTGCTTTTGGCACCTTTTGTATTATTTATAATGGCAAAGTCATCAGCCATCATCCCATAAGTAACGGCCGATTTGAAAATATTATGACTAAATTGATTTGATTATTGCAAAAAACACACTCATTAAACCAATAAATTATGAAAGACCTAATTGCCTGCTGTGGTTTGAACTGTGCTGAATGTGATGCACGGATTGCAACCATCAATAATGACGATAAACTTCGTGAAACGACTGCTAAAAAATGGCAAGTACAGTATAATAATCCGGAAATTACTGCTGCTATGATTAATTGTACAGGTTGTCGTATGGAAGGCGTAAAAGTTGGACATTGTGCTGAATGTGAAATACGCAAATG
>JAFGEV010000090.1 GCA_016931385.1 Prolixibacteraceae bacterium | reverse complement strand
TACTCCAAACCTAATGGATTATGTAACCGATTCCTCCCCCTTGGGGGGAGGCCAGGAGGGGGCTTTAAACAGGTTTCAATGGGAAGCAAGCCATAATCCCGCTTTGGTTGGAGATGTATTTCAAACAGACGAGGATGGTGAATTTGCAATTATTCCTTTGCTTGTTAAAGCTGGTGCAAATGCTTTGGTCGATTTTGGTATTCAGGTTGTTTGTGGTTATTACTTTAACCCGGCTTGTGCCAACGACTGGGGAAAGGCCTTCGATGAAGTAAATTATTGGAGTGTTTTAAAAGAGTTTTGCCTTGGTGCAATTCCATGGAAGATTCCCGGGGGCGCTATTGGTGAGGCATCATTGTATGCAGCCGGCGATGTAATTATCGCGATTGGGGAAGCTCATGATAATGGATTGCCCTATACCATTTCGGATGTTGGTTTTGATTTTACACAAGGCCTTATCCTGAACCTGATTTGTGATGGTGTTGGCGACATGTTTGCCAAATACGGCCCTAATGGAATAAGGGCAGGTTTGCGTAAGCTTGGCTTTTCTGACGATTTTATTGCTAAATTTGTAAAGAAAGGCGATTTCGACAAAGTTCTTGAAGAGGCATTAGACTTTGAGGATAATATTGCGGATGTTGCCGACGTAGGTAAAACATTCTGGAAAAACTTTGAGTTTCATGTAAGCGATGAGTTACAGAAAGTGTTTCCTAACAATAAAATTGGGAGCCAGATAACCCTTGATTTTCACATTTTGGAGAATGGCGTTCCGAAGGTAGTAACTATACGGCCCGACAATTTGGTTCAGATTGACATTGGAGGGATAAAGAAATACAAACTTATTGATGCTAAAACCAGCAAGGTAAACGATTTGGTTAATATGGCCGATTTAACAGGTACCTGTACACCAAACCAGAAAGTTGCCTACAAGATAGTTGATGGCGCACCCGATGCCGGAATTGTTTTGCAGAAAGTGGAAATGAGAGGAAAAAATGCTATTGAAGCATTTGAATTCGAAGAGTTTATTGATGGGAAACTTGAAATTCAAATAGAGCAAGAAGTTGAGTTTTGGGTAAATTCTTCAATTGAAGATTGTACACAATATGTTACAAGATCAAGAGTAAAATAAAATGAATTACAGTATAGTTAAAAAAGAACTAAAAAGTAATTTTGACAAGTTTCTCAAACCTCTAGGTTATAAATCTAAAGTTGATAGTCAGGGGTGTCAATTCGAAATCATTGATAAAGAACAGCTTTTTTTCATTGGGTATGGTGTAAGAAACTATATTGATGAGTTTAAGACAGGGTGTTATATTGGAATTACAATAGTTAAAATTGCTAAAATTCAACAATTCATACTGGAAGAAAATTCTACATCAGGTTTAAGGGGAACACTTGGCTCTGGAATGGCAGATTATTTTAACGTTGTAAATTATAATTACCATATTAAAACACAACATGACATTGAGTTGTGGATGCAGATTGTAAAAAGATTTTACAACGAATACGCTGTTCCTTTTTTTGAGAAATACAACTCAGTTTCAGCCATTGATAAGCTTTTAAACGATGATCCTTCAAAACGGGTAAAATATAGTGATGATTTAGCGTGGCGTATAATTAAAGGTCTAATTGCTGCGAGGCTCAATAACAATCCCCGCTATCATGAAATAAAGGCATATTATTCAAACGAGGTAGAGGCCAAACTACCGGGGCATTTCATGTACGCTAAATGTCGTAAAGTAATTGAATTTTTAGAAAACCACACTAGGGAAGAGTTAGTCAAACTATCAACGCAAGCTTAAAATACATTTTCACAAACGATGCCTTTTTAAGTGAATACCCTTGCTCATCGGGTTTTGCTACTTCCTGAGCGAATACTCTGCCGAACAAAATGCTCTGCACCAGATTTTTTTAAGCACCTATGGCAAAGCAGCCGGGCGCTCGGTTATTTTCCTTATGACAACACCCCCTGCCGAACTTGAAGCAGGTTCACCCGCCCGTAGCGGCGATATGTTCAGTGAGGTTCGGTTTTTGGGAGTCCGCGATAAAAATCGGGACGAACCGAAAACCGTAAACCGAACTAATCCCGATGAACAAAGTGATATCGGGACCTATAGGCCGCAAGTGGGGCTACCTGTTTGGCAGCAGCATTAACTACCGCACGCTGGCCCATGAACTTGGGCACGGGCGCATGTCGCTCCACCATTCTTTTTCCGACCTTTATTGCGGCGACGACACCAAAGGCACCACCCCCAACCTTATGGACTACCCCTCTGCCGATTACCCCTATGGCACCGAACTGAACCTTTTCCAGTGGAATGCCTGCCATAACCGCGCCATTGCCGGCGGGATATTCCAGAGCGATGAGGAGGGGGCAGCAAGTGATATCAATGCACAAGTTTTAGCATTTCTTCAACAGGAAGGAAGGCAGCTTGGCATTGACGGTGACATTTATTGTATTGTTCATACCAAAGCGTGTCCAAATGGCGTAACAGGTTTTACACATAACCAGCTTTATTCAACAACCAATCCGGAAGCCGTTATTTATGAATTGAATATCCCCGGATTCAGAATCTTTACCTACTTTTTAACTCAAACAGGTGACCCAAGTTTTGATATTGATTTTGAACCAACAGAAGGTATTCCTATCGCTGCCCAAGGATTAAAGCTTATCCAAAATAACGGAAACATCATTTCGTGCGAAAACAATATCTCAACATTGGATGCTTTGTTGCCCTGTTCGTTTGAAGAACCTGATTATAATGTATATCTGCCATTATTAATTCAAAAAGCGTCTGACTGTTTTAATCAATACAACCCTTTTGAAAATATTAAGAATTTAACTGAAGAATCCATACCCTTTGAAAAGCTCAGTCAATTAAACCAGATGTTAAGTTGGGAAAGTGAGATTATCGACAGTGAAGGTGAAATTCACCATTCAACAACGGCTGTTTTTATTTATTCCGATGAGGCTACAACTTCACCAACAGACATTCAGTTTGCTGAATCATTTGTGTCCTAGCTGGTCGGGAAGTTCGCAGCGGCTGGTGCGGATATGTTATCCGCGCCTACAGGCTAGGGATTTTCAATCCCGTTACAGCGGCTGCTGCGGATATGTCATCCGCGGCTAACAAGCTTTGGATCTGTGATCCTATAATTAAATAAATTCCTTATTTTTATACACATGGGAATAAAAAACAAAATATCGCCCGGATATGTTTACTACTGCACTTTAACAATTGTAGAATGGATAGATATTTTTACTCGCCCGG
>JAFGEV010000446.1 GCA_016931385.1 Prolixibacteraceae bacterium | reverse complement strand
TGCACAAAGTTATATAAGGAGTATAAACATTGAAGTCGCATATTAGTCAAATAAACATAGGAAACTCATTAAAATACTATTATCAGATCATGTTTCAAAAGTGCCTGATATAATTTGCGTAACCCTATATAATATATCTTATTGTTTTCATGAAGCTTACACAACACAACCTGTCTCTTTGCTCATCCTGGCGAATTTATGACCATAGAACGCCGAGAATGTAGATACCTGTTTCAGAATATCATTTGTATGTTGCAGTCATGAAAAAATACAAATTCATAGTATTCATTTCAATTTACATTATTGCATTATTTTCAGGATGTCACTTTAATTCAAATAACAGCGATAAACAATCCGGGGATAACAATACGGTTGGAAAGTATTTTATTGAACCTGATATTACCCACCAGGTCATCGATAATTTCGGAGCTTCCGACGCATGGAATGTTCAAATAATCGCACAATGGCCTGAAGAAAAACAGGAACAGATTGCTGCCTGGCTGTTCAGTACAGAAAACGACAGTGAAGGGAACCCAAAAGGCATTGGACTGTCGTTATGGCGTTTTTACATCGGGGCCGGGAGTAAAGAGCAAGGAGATGAAAGTAAGATTGAAAATCCTTTACGAAGAAATGAATGCTTTTTAATGCCCGATGGTTCCTATAATTGGGATAAACAAGCCGGACAACGCAACTTCATGCAAAAAGCAAAAGAACAAGGCGTTGAACAGTTTCTGGGTTTCATTTATTCTGCTCCGGTTTACTGGACTATAAACGGGCTGGCAACCAATTTAGGCCGTAAGGGTACATTCAATTTAAAAGAAGATAAATATGATGATTTTGCACGTTATGTAGCCGATGTTGTCGAAGGTTTGCAAACCCATGAAGGGATTCAGTTTAATTACATTTCTCTGTTTAATGAACCTGATGGCCACTGGAACTGGGATGGAACCGGACAGGAAGGTACGGCTGCAACAAAATATGAGGTTGCAAAAACAATCAGGCTGATCAGTAAAGAATTTGAAAACAGAAATTTACAAACAAAAATTCTGGTGCCTGAATCTTCTGATCTTCAATGCCTCTATGGCCTGGAACCACATATAAAAAGCGACAGGGGATATCAGATTCAATCATATTTTAGTATCGACAGTGTAGAATCATATATTGGTGGCCTTTACAATGTACCCCATTTGGTTGTTGGTCACAGCTACTGGACAAATACACCTCTTAACAGGCTGAAAAGCATTCGGAAAGAGTTAAATGATGTTTTACGAGTTCATAAAGTAAAATTCTGGCAATCTGAACTCTGTATTATGAGCAATGATAAAGAGATTGGTGGTGGGCATAAAAAAGATCTTACCATGAAAACAGCTTTGTATGTTGCCCGGATAATCCATCACGATATGGTATATGCCAACTCTTCGGCATGGCACTGGTGGAAGGCAGTTACTACCGGCGATTATAAAGATGGATTAATTTATGCAAATCCGGATAATGATCCGGTGGATGGTTCTTTTACCGATTCAAAATTGATGTGGTCGCTAGGCAATTACAGCAGGTTCATCAGGCCCGGCGCCTACCGTATAAACATAACTGCTTATGATAACTCGGGTAATATCATTCCTGAAGGAGAAACTGATCCGCATTCACTGATGGTCTCAGCCTATAAAAACATAGACAACTCACTTGTTGTTGTTGCCATTAATTATAGCAATAAAGACGAAGAAATAAATATCGAAACAAAATCGGAAAAAGAAATATCCTGGCAACCGTATGTTACTTCCGACATTCGTGGATACAACCTGAAGAAAGAGGCCTCAATCAAGTGCAATAATAAAATAAAAATTCCGGCTAGGTCTGTTGTAACTTTATCCGAACAAGACTAATATTGCCAGAGAAAAACATCAAAATAAAAAATTAACCTGTAGAAATTATGATCAAAATTATGCCATATCGATTAACCACGAAAAAAATGAGCAAACAAGTAAGCCTGTTCCTTTTTGTATTATTGTTTAGTGTTTTAACTGCATATAGTGTTGAAAAACAAGCCAAAGGCACTGAATGGCAAGATCAAACAGTATGGCAAATAAATAAAGAAGAACCCAGGGCATATTTCATTCCTTTTACTTCCAAAACCAAGAATCAGGAGGATATTTTTAAATCAGAACTGATTCAATCATTAAACGGCACCTGGAAATTTAACCTGGTAACAAAACCGGCTGATCGCCCCGTTGACTTCTATAAAGATACTTATAAAACCGATGACTGGAATGATATTAAAGTTCCCGCGAATTGGGAAATTGAAGGCTTTGATATTCCTATTTATACGAATGTACAGTACCCTCATGCCAAAACACCTCCTACAATACAGGAGCATTACAATCCCGTTGGTTCATACAAACGTACTTTCACCATACCGAAAGAATGGAATGACAAAGAAATAATCCTGCATTTTGGCGCCGTTAGCTCTGCCATGTATGTTTGGGTGAATGAACATGAAGCTGGATATAGCGAAGACAGTAAAACACCTGCTGAATTTAACATCACCAACTATTTGAAAGAAGACGAAAACACCCTCTCGGTACAGGTATTCAGATGGAGCGATGCCAGCTATCTCGAAGACCAGGATTTCTGGCGTCTTAGCGGCATTACACGTGATGTTTACCTGCTGGCGCGCGACAGACAACACATAAATGATATTATTGTAAAATCTCCTCTCGTAAATGATTATGCCGATGGACAACTGGAAGTATCGGTTGATCTTACAAACACAAGCCCTGAAACCGTTGACATTAAATTAAAATGGAGCCTCGAATTAAAAGGCACAGAAATTAAATCGGATGTAATTACCAGAGAATTAAGTCAGGGTAATACTACAGTTCGGTTTAATTACCTGGTTGAAGAGGCCAGGCCATGGACTGCTGAAACTCCCGATTTATATTCCTTGTTCATTGAGTTGCAAAATAAAAATAGTGAAACCATCGAAGTCATCAAACAGGATGTTGGCTTCAGAACTGTAGAAATAAAAGAAGGAAGTTTAATGGTTAACAGCCAGTACATCTATCTGAAAGGAGTTAACCTGCATGAACATAACGACATTACGGGGCATGTTCAGGATGAAGCTACAATGATCAGGGATATTAAGTTAATGAAAGCACACAACATCAATGCCGTAAGAACGTCGCACTACCCTCAGCCTGAACGCTGGTATGAACTGTGTAACAAATACGGGTTATACCTTATTGATGAAGCAAATATAGAATCGCACGGTATGGGCTACGGAAAGGAATCGCTGGCCAAAGATGAAAGCTGGAAGGGTGCCCATTTATACCGTACAAAAAACATGTTCGAACGCGATAAAAATCAGCCATCGGTCATTATATGGTCTCTGGGGAACGAGGCCGGGAATGGTACAAACTTCTTCGCAACGTATGACTATCTAAAGCAATGTGACAATTCACGGCCTGTCCAGTATGAGCAAGCCGGAGAAGGAAAAAATACTGACATTATATGCCCCATGTATTCAGGAATTATACACCTTGAAAAATACGCCAAAAAGAATCCTGAGCGGCCATTAATCCTGTGTGAATATGCACATGCCATGGGAAACAGTGTCGGCAATCTTCAGGATTACTGGGATGTTATTGAAAAATATAAACCTTTGCAGGGCGGTTTCATCTGGGACTGGGTCGACCAGGGCTTATTAACCCAATCGGATACAGGCGAACCATTTTGGGCGTATGGTGGCGACTTTGGCCCGGCAAACGTACCTTCGGACGGCAATTTCTGTTTAAACGGGCTGGTCAATCCCGACCGCGCAGTAAAACCACATTTGCTTGAAGTAAAGAAAGTCTATCAATATGTTGGATTTACGATCACGGATACTGAACATGTAACGATCGCCCTTACAAACAAATATGGGTTTATCGATTTAAATAAGTTCAGGCTAACGTGGGAAATTCTTGAAAACGGGATACCCGTTAAATCAGGTGGTTTAACTTTGCCTTCAATTAAACCTGGCCAAAGTAAAGAAATCAGCCTTTTTGCAGAAGTTGATAAAAAGCCCGGATCAGAATACTATTTAAACGTTTACATACAAACTACAAAAGAAGAAAACCTGGTACCCGAAGGCCACGTGGTTGCCTATGGGCAATTTTTATTAGCTGAACCGGAAATATCTGAAAAACTTTGTGCAAAAGGGGAAAGACCAGAAATTAACGAAACTAACAGCATTTTTGAAATTAGTGGCGATGGCTTTATCATTTCTATCAGTAAAGAAACCGGACAGTTAGTCCAATACCACTTAAACGGGAAAGACTTATTATTGAAGGGTTTGGCTCCTGATTTCTGGAGGGCGCCTATCGATAACGATTACGGGAACGATTTCCCGATCCTGTCAAAAATGTGGAGAAAAGCCGGTGATAGGGTAAAAGAGGTTTCAATTGTTACTGAAAAGAATGATTCAACGGTAGAACTTACATCCACCATGAAATTATCAGACCAGGAAGGTAAGGTTATTGCCGGTTATAAAACCGTTTATTCCATCAACGGGGCTGGCATTGTTAAGGTTTCCAACCAATTCGATAAAGTGGAAGGCTCCCCTGAAATCATGCGCATGGGAATGAACATGCAGATGCCACGTGAATATGAAAACATGACCTGGTATGGCCGGGGCCCGCATGAATCGTACTGGGACAGAAAAACAAGTGCTTTGGTAGGTGTTTATTCAGGCCCGGTAAAAGATCAGTTCTGGGCTTACCTGCGCCCGCAGGAAAACGGCAACAAAACCGATGTTCGCTGGATGTCACTGACAAATGCTGAAGACCGGGGTTTGTTATTTAAAGGTTTACCCCTGCTTTCTGTAACAGCCAGCCATGTTATCATGGAAGACCTTGAATCACCTGAACGCACCGACGGCCGCCACCAGGAAGGGAAAAAACCTGTAAACAGACATACATATGATGTAAAATTCCGCAATTTAACTTCCGTGAACATCGATTATAAACAAATGGGTGTTGGAGGCGACAACAGCTGGGGTGCCTGGACACATAAAGAATACCGTCTGTGGAAAAACTCATACAGCTACTCTTTTATAATTGAACCCATTTCAGCAAAATAAAATTGAGAAAGGAAATTTATTTATAACCCTGATTGTAATGTTGGGTTAAAATCCCGTTTCAAAGATGCGATTCAGTAATCCCGGAAAAGCTACTGAAACAGCGTTCAGTGGCGCAACCCCGGGCTAATGAAAAACGCTAATGACGAAGGCTTTAACCCAATTTTGGTAATTTTTACGGGACACTACTGATTTGTAAATTATTTTTATTTTGCCGGTCTGAATCGAAAACGACAAATAAAATAGAACACTTATTTCGCGGATAATCACGGATAAAAATCTGCAAATCAACTTAATTCATGTTGTCAGTATTCTAATACTTATATATTACTTCCTAAGTATCTTCCCTCTGCCAGCAGGCATCCCTTCAATAAAAACCTGATAGAAATATATATTCCCGTTGCTTGCAAACGTATTTGCATTAACATTGAGCTGATTTTTCCCGGCATAACAATCTCTTGAATAAGACTCAACAACCTCTCCCATTATATTCATGACCCTGATTTCAACCAGACTGGAACGATCAAGTTTCATGCTGATAGTAAAATTATCTGAAAAAGGATTCGGGTAGGCAACAATATCTTTTTCTGAATGTTTTATTAATGAAGTTGCAGAATTAACATCATCGGTAATAAAACTTTGAAGCTCCCCATACGAAGTCCCGATATCATTTTTTGCATAAGCCCTGTAATAGTATTTTGTATAAGGTTCCAGACCAGTCAGCGTAACAGCAAAATTACCTGATCCTTTTCCTGATTTAACCTTTTCACCGTCATCTTCCGGATCATCCACCTCTGACCAGTAAAAACCTCTTTCCCAGATATACGATCCGCCATCGCTGGATACGTTACCTCCAATTGTTGATGAGCTTAAAGTAATATCAGATGCAGTAAGTGTTTCAATTTCAGAAAGGCTAAAGTTCGAAGGCATAATTTTTGCCATCTGCTGATCCAGCCAGGTAATCCGCTGATTGATCCAGTTTTTAAGGTATTCTACTTCAAGCTCATAAGTCCCCCCGATATAATTATTAGGCCATACATATGTATTCAGTATTTTGAATTTTTCGAAATTCCTTTCCTGAGCCATACGAAGCATGTCTGATACAGAATCAATAAACTGGTTAATTGTTGTTGTATTGATGATATCCTTTCGTAGTTCTGTCCATCGGTATCTGAGAAGTGATTCAAAATAGGGATCTGTACGGAATTTATCCCACCAGAACGGGATCTCGTACCAGTCACCTGCGCCTATGCCGTCAGAAGCCCAGCCTTCAGGGTTTCCTGCACTAAAAAAATTTGCATTGCCAAAACAAATGTTATAATCCCAGTAAGGTGTCATTTTGAGCCTTCCGTCTTTGCTGTCTTTATCTTTATGGAAAAACACGCTTACCCGATATCCATCCAGATCTTTACTGAGCTCCGTTATAATGAAATAATCGATAAAGCTTACAATATCGATGTATGCCTTGTATCCCAGTTCCGGATTTTGATAATTATTTCCATGCAGCGCATATTCAAAGTCGGTAATATAATTTCTGATGTAGTTTCTTTGTTCTGTTGTAAGTTCATCGTATTTGGGATCAACATAGGAAAACGGAACATCAACACTTCCGGTTCTCCCCATAAAGGGTGAATTCCAGCTCCCCGGCTGATCACGGTCTATGCTGATGATGTAACCTCCCGTAAGTTCATTACCCTCAATATCGGTTGGCTGTAACGTAGCAATATCAACCCTGTTTTTATCAATTTTAATTTTCTCAGCTACCAGGTATACCCCCCTGTATTCATTGTTAATCTCAAGTTCAACAAAACGTGTTCTGGGATGCCAGCCATTATCCATTGATTTCCCGATGAAGTATGCAAGTGCATTGCGCATTAATGATTTATCGGAATAAGGGCCATGGAATACCCAGTCATTTTCTTCAGGCATACCCAGCAATTTTACGTTGTTGTTTTCGCCGGTACTTAATCTTGTTTCTACGGTATAGCTTTTCTTTTCGAACATTTGTGCTGTATTGCCCCTGATTTCTATCCCGATATAGCCATCGTATTCATATTCAGTATCATCAAATCTGTTTATACCTTCGGCATTATTAATAACCTGCATTTTAGCCATTATCTTGGGCTCATCAACGATTGTGCCTCCTTGGGTATTAATCTTTATTATTGGAAGATTACTTGATACATAGCTTACCGGTTCTTGGAACCAATCAGGAAGTGTATGGAAAAGAACGTGATCAGCATTGAGTTCAGCGCTGAGGAATATTCTTGCAGAAAAGTCCGATGAAGAAGTACTGATGTTCATCACATGGACTGCCAGAATGTTATCACCTTCATTCAGCACTGAAGGTTCCAGGATAATCCGTTCAGGCAAGCCTCCTGCATACAACTGTGCTTCGTGATCAGACGTTACACTACCTACTCTTGCCGGCGTGCCTGGCTGCAGGTTTTGTGACCTGGCCACTTCTGTTCCGTTAATGTAGGCTACAAATGCATCATCAAAATCAATATCGAGTATCAATTGATTAACAGATACATCTGAAGGTATATTCACAACTTTCCTAAGGTAGATTGATGCTGTTGAATTCGGTATTATCGTATTATCATCTCCATCGTTGTAACCAAAACCTCCAATTCCTGAATCCCATGATGAATCATCAAATTCTAACTGCATCCATTCACCAGGGGGTTCAGTAGCTGCATCAAAGTATTTAAACGAATCTGTCTCAATTATCAGGCTCTCCCAGTGCTTTTGTCCCCTTGCAAACATTACTGACACCAATGAGAGAATAAAAATAAATATGATCTTCAAACGCACAATTAAATAAATTTTGAGTTTTTAAAGGAATATCTTCATTACCCTTAGACAGAGCGGCTATCATTTTCGATAACCCCTCAAAAAGTTGTATTCAAAAACAAGCTACAAAACTAATACTTTTTCACAAATACGCTTTCTGA
>JAFGEV010000445.1 GCA_016931385.1 Prolixibacteraceae bacterium | reverse complement strand
TATTGGCGCTTTACTCGTGAAAAAGCTGACAGAAAATTATCAAAATATTATGTTTCGTAATTAAATTGTCGTAACACTAGTCACCGAAAGGAATGATTCAATACATAAAGCTTTAACTGAAAGAGTAGCTGAAGCTAAAAGACCATGGAAACTTGGTACTTTTAATGATGAATTTGGTGACCCAACATCAGAAAAATATTTAAAAACAACCTTATCTGGAGTCTTTTCTAATTCTGCTACTTCAAATTCTCCACTATATGCTGAAGTTCTTGTGACTAAAACTGATATTGGTATTTTTCTGCATGAATACGAGAGATCAAAGCCTCCTACAAAATTTATAGGGAATGGAAAAGTAAAGATGAAAAACGCTGCAAACGAAATTATTGAGGTAAACTCAAACGGAGATTGGAATCAAAATGGAGGTATTAAAGTTTCTGATATAGAATGCAAAAAGTTTATGAGCTTCCTCAACAAAAGTTTGGGCGAAATTAAGGTTGTAATTCATGATGAGTATAATTCCGAATATGTTTTTAATATAGATGTTACAGGATTCAAAGAGGAATTTGCATTACTTTCATCAAAATAATATTCCTTGCTATACATAGTTTGCAACTGAGCCGAGTTTTCCACGACAAGATTTGCCGAATGTGGTAACAGACAACATCTATTTGAGGCGAAGCTGCAAACCATTTCCTCAACTTAAGAAATGCTTACGCCCCTGCCTACCGGCAGGCTTACAGGCATACGAGTCAACTTAAGAATTTTTCCCAAGCACAGAGTGCTTGAAATTGAATAACGCCGGGTGCAACCCGGTGTAATTGATGGTCGCGATTCCCAACAACCACGGAGTGGTTGAATATTGTAAAAATAATCTGCTTTTCATATTCAACCACTCCGTGGTTGGACAAATCCAATGGACTATTCACACCGGGTTGCACCCGGCGCTATTCACATTGAATCGCTCCGCGATTTAAATCAAATTCATATACTCTTGTCATATAAGGTGATAACGAACTAAGTTGACGCGGATGCCTTTAAGGACTTATTTATATCACCGCGCCAGAGGCTTAGTTTGTTACTAAGCTTTATTCCTCGACAAGATTTGCGGAAATATGGTAGCAGACAACACTTATTTGAAGAGAAGTTGCGACTGCCCAAACAGCGTTTAGGGCAGCTCAACTTCGCTTTGCCGGTTTCGGTTTATTCCCTTTTAATTCCGGAGGAATTATATGTTTATAGAAAATCTATTATTCGGATTATGCGACCCCGGCTGGGGTCGAATTTTTCTTCCAATCATTCATTCTATACATATCGGACTCCTCCGGAGTCCTCATTCGGTTTGGGCTTTGCCTAAGCCGGCCATACTCTTTCAGACTGTTTGCCTGAAAATAATTCATTGCTCGGCTAAGCGAAATCTAGTTTTACCAGGCCCTTCCGGTAAGTTAAAATTCTGCATTCATCAAATCGAATTCTGTGAGCGCTTAATTCCCAAGGAACAAAATGTATATGCACAAGGCGAAATCGTGTTTCAGCATGATGCAGCCCTATTGCTCATTGTTAATTCCTTATTGCTAATTGCTCATTGCTAATTCCTCATTGTTAATTGTTCACTTCTAATTCCTCATTGTTAATTGCTCATTGCTAATTGTTAATTGAATTACTCGTACCTCAGCGAATTTACCGGGTCTTCAGTGGATGCATACCATATTTGCCAACAGACTGTTAAAAGCAGCATTACCATAACCAGGAATCCGCCCAATATAAATAATGCAATACCTGGTTCAATGCGGTAAGCAAATACCGACAAGTATTGTTGCCCTAAAAAATAAGCCATTGGAGTGGCTATAATAACTGCAATGATTACCTGGATAATCAGGCCTTTCGATAGCTTAAGCATGATGCCAGGTACAGAAGCACCATGAACCTTCCGGATTCCGATCTGTTTCCTGAACCGCTGACCAATAAAGAGAGATAACCCGAATACACCAATCAATGTCATTATTATGGTAAGGGTAACGAAAACGTTCATTAATCGTTCTGCTGATATATAGGATTTAGCGGCCTCATTTGCAATATCCTCAAAGTATTTGATTTCAACCGGGAATTCAGGATTAAATGAACTGAGTGTTTTGGTAATAAACTGATGTGTGGAATCCAGGTTTTCCTGTCTGACGCGGATGAACAGGATATTGTTTACATCATTACTATACAATATGAATATTGGCAAAAGTTCAAACAGAGGCGCAACAGCCATATAATCGTCCGTTACTCCAATTATTGTGTATTGCCGCCCATAAATCATCATTTGCCTGCCAACAGGATCATCATATCCCAATTCCCTGGCGGTTTTGTCATTAATAACAACGGCATGTTCCCTATCCGAAGGAAAGTCTTCTGATAAGAACCTGCCGCTTTTCATCTTTATTTGGAATACATTCATGTAATCAGGTGCAAAGGATAGAGGCATTGCCATGGTCTTGTTTTGCTTATCTTTCCAATCAGAAGTAATATTATAACCCAACCCCGGATAATTATTACCCCAGGAAACTTCTTGAATTTCAGTGTTTTTTAACAATTCATTTTTTACTTTATTCAGATCACCCCAGGGATATCCATTCAGACAAATTACATTGTCACCGTTGAACCGTTTGATATCCATACTTTCAAGATGCCGGGCCTCTTTTTTCATTAATAGGATAACCTGAATGAAAACCACACCCAGCACAAGCTGGAAGGTAGTGAGTATCCATCTTGAGTATCCTTTACCCCAAGAATTTACCGTCCCCGGCTTTACCAGTGATAACGGCTTCATGGCCGAATATCGTATAGAAGGATACAAGCCCGAAAGTAAGGAGGTAATAATAAGTAATACAATTATAGCAATCACTTCAGGCCAGCCAAGAGATAATTCGATCAGCGTATCCATTTTTCTATTAAACCAGGGAATTATTAGTTTTATCAACACAATAGCCAGGTTTAAGCTAATCAGGGTTGCAAAGAAAGTGTCCGTCATGAATTGTGCAAATACCTCGTATCTTCTGGCTCCATTAACCTTTCGAATACCTGTTTCTTTTGTTCTTAATGACAACAGAATATTTGTGAGATTAATGTAATTCAGACATGAAATAATGAGTACAAAAATACCTCCCAGGAAAAAAACAATGAATTTTCCTTTTGTATTTTCATAAGATTCCTCAAAATGAAGATCTTTCAATGGCGTTAATGAAACATATATGTTCTCAATAACACCTTCAAGAGGAATCTTGAAATTTTCCTGTATCTTCTTATTCAGCTCAGCAATATTTGTTCCGGGTTTTAAAAGCACATAGGTGTTATAACTGGTTGATTGGTATTCATTGTACCGCCATCCGTTATCATAAAATCTTTCAGCGTATTTGAACGGAATGATGAAATCAGCATCGAGATGAGTCGTTGTAGGCAAATCCCTGAATATTCCCGTTACCTCAAAATCAGCCTGAATGCCGAAACAATTGATCTTTACGCCCTTGCCAACAGGATTGTCTTTGCCAAAATACCTGGTTGCTGCCTCTTCTGACAGTATTAGACTTTGGGGATTAGTCGAAAATGAACCCTTCACCAGAGGTATTGTAAAAACATTTAAAACATTGCTATCGGCGAATGTGATGTCATCCTCAAAAAATAAGTTTTCGCCTACACGAACGTTTGTAGCCATACCTCGTGAAATTGTATGGTTTTCAATTTCGGGAAACAGGGCTTTTAGTCCTTCTCCTTCGGGTCCAAAGGTTTGGGGCACGCGTTGCAGGTCGCCAAAATTGCCATTTATAAATACCCTGCAAATCCTGTCGGCTTTTTCATGACAATCTTCAAATGACAGTTCACGCAAGGCATATAATATTACAAGTACCGCCGAAGCTAGTCCGAGTGTAAGGCCAAGAATATTAATAACTGAGATAACCCTGTTTTTTAACAGGTTTCTCCAGGCGGTCATGAGGTAGTTGATAAACATAGACGGAAATTAAATGATTTATATGAAAATCCTAAACGTCTTACCAAGTAGTATGCCATTATATATAAATCACATAAATTCAATATCATACAAGTTAAAATTCGAAAATATTTATAATATATGTACCATAATGATACACCACGTGTATGGTTCCGCAACAGAATAGCTAAATTTATAAGATAAAATGGCCCGTTTTTTTGGGTCAAAAGCCTTAAAAACCATGTCAAAAACCAAGGGACATATTCTTATTGTTGACGATAATGCAAGCATCCTTAATTCACTACAGTTTTTACTGCAACATCATTTTGAAAAGATAACCACCATTCGAAGTCCAAACCAGATTCTTAATGTGTTGAAATCCGAATATCCCGATGTGATTCTTCTCGATATGAATTATGCAGCAGGAGTGAACACGGGTAATGAAGGCATTTATTGGCTTCATAAAATTCTTGAAGCTGAACCAAATGCAATTGTGGTATTAATCACTGCTTATGGTGATGTAGAGCTTGCAATCAGAGCCATTAAGGAAGGTGCCGTTGATTTTATTCTTAAACCATGGGAGAATAATAAATTGTTAGCCACCCTGCAGTCGGCGTTGAGTCTCAGTAATTCAAAAAAACAGATCAGACATCTGCAACTGAAAGAAAAACAATTAAAGGAAGATGCAAGCCGCGGATTTACAGGTATAATTGGTGAATCGGAAGTAATGCTGGATTTACATAAAACAATTCATAAAGTAGCAAAGACCGATGCAAGCATTTTATTGCTGGGAGAAAATGGTACCGGTAAAGAATTGGTTGCAAGAGAAATTCACAGGCTCTCAAAGCGAAGCCAAAATGACTTTGTAAGTGTTGATCTTGGGGCTCTTGCTGAAACACTGATTGAAAGCGAATTATTCGGTCATGTTAAAGGCGCATACACCGATGCAAGGGAAGACAGAATAGGCCGTTTTGAGGCAGCTGATAAAGGAACACTATTTCTCGATGAGATTGCCAACCTGTCGTATCCTATGCAAGCCAAATTGCTCACGGCGATTGAACAACGAAAAATTACTTCATTAGGATCGAACAGGCCGGTAAATGTGGATATTCGCATAATCAGCGCTACCAATAAAGATATTAAAACACAGGTAAAGCAACGTATGTTCCGGGAAGATCTGTTTTACCGGATCAATACCATCCAGCTTGAAATTTCTCCATTAAGAATAAGGGGAGACGATATCATTCTATTGGCCGAACACTATTTGCATGAATTTTCAACACGATACGACCGGAAAGGAATAAAATTTTCAAATGAATCTTTAAAAAAACTTAAGGTTCATCAATGGCCCGGCAATGTGCGCGAATTACGCCATACTATTGAAAAGGCAGTGATACTGGCGGAGACAACTACACTTATGCCCGAAGACTTTTCCTTTGTTGATGACAAACTACATCTCGATTTCATTCTTCCAAGGATGAAGCTTGATGAAGTGGAAAAAAATATGATTTCACTTGCTCTCAGGAACAATAACGGCAATATTGCAGAAACAGCCAGGGAGTTGGGCATTGGAAGGCAAACCCTGTACCGCAAGATTGAAAAATACGAACTCTGAATTTGTGAAAAAATTTATCTATGATCCAAAACAGATTTTATATCATTATAATCATTCGTGTAATTCTGATTACACTTAACAGCCTTTTAATTGCATATGCAACTATCAAAAAGATTGATCTGTATATAGCAGCGAATTTGGTTCTGTTGCTTGTTATTCAGGTTGTTTTACTGGTAAATTACCTCAACAGGATCAACCGCGATCTGGCTTCTTTCTTTGGTGCTGTTTCAGGTGATGACTCTTCACTGGTGTACAGAAAAAAAGCCTCCGGTCGTTCCTTCGAAAAACTATATAAGCTATTTGATCAGATTAATCAAAAGATTCAAAATCTTAAAATAGAAAATACGGAGCGCTCATTTTACTTACAACACCTGGTTGAAAATGCCGGAATCGGAATAATAACTTACAATGCTGAGGGGAAAATTGACATTCTTAATCCGGCGGCAAGAAATTTGCTTAACCTGGTACCTCACAAAAAAGTTTTATCCATCCATGATCTCGAACAAAATCTTCTGGAACAAATTAAGCATTTAAAGATAGGCGAGCCTTACCTGTTCAAATCCGAAAAAAAACAGGATGAGTTACAACTTTCAATGAGAGCAAGTGAGTTTAAGTTGCGCGATAAAACAATCAGATTGATAACCATTCAGAACATTAAGAAAGAACTGGAAGACAATGAACTGCTTTCATGGCAGAAGCTGATCAGAACACTTACTCATGAAATAATGAATTCTGTTAGTCCTATTTCTTCAACAATAGAAACAATCCGTTCATTTTATAACAAGGAAATGTTGATGGATCCATCAATGAATTCGAATTCAGAAGAAATCATTAAAGATACCATTCGCGGCCTTGATATAATTGATGAGAGGGCTCAGGGAATGCTTGAATTTGTAAATAAATTCAGGAGCCTGACAATTCTTCCAATTGTTAACCTTTCTAAAATATCTGTTAAGGATCTGCTTCAGGGTATTAAGCACCTGTTCGAATCGGAAATAGGAAAGCATAATATTCAATTGTCTGTTATTGTTGATCCGGAATCATTAATTGTAAAGGCCGACAAGCAATTATTGGAACAGGTGCTTATTAATCTGGTTACCAATTCAATTCATTCTTTGAATGGTATTTCTGTAAAAAAATTAGCACTGACTGGTTTTGCTGATTACTCGGGTAAGGTATGCATACAAGTTAAAGACAATGGCATAGGTATTAGCGAGGACATCCGCGATAAGGTATTTGTTCCTTTTTTCACAACCAGGGAGAATGGATCGGGCGTTGGATTAAGCTTATCACGACAGATTATGCAGTTACATAGCGGGAAAATTTCATTTGTATCTACATCGGGCGTTGAAACAATATTTACGCTGAAATTTCAATGAATGACTCTTTAAAACTATCAAATATTTTGATAGTTGATTATAACCTTGATGTGATAATTGCTGTTGGGTTTAGGGTTAATTCTAATAAAGCTGCAAAATTTAGAATTTGGGTAACCAAGGTGTTAAAAGAATTCATAACCAAGGGTTTTGTGCTTGATGACGAACGATTAAAACAGGGAAAACAATTCGGAAAAGAATATATTGATGAAGTGCTTGAACGAAAAAAGTTTTTTCCGGACAACAGTGATTTTTTTCTATTTTTGAGTTATATTAAATCGGAAATGATCAAAACAATGTATATTAAGCTATTATATAATTGAACTAATAAAGAAAACAATGTCATCATCCCGTCGCGAATTTTTGAAACACATTACAGCCATAAGTGCTACAACAGCGCTCTCGGGCTGGTCGATTGCACAGCTTTCGGCAAATAGTCCTCTTCCCCGCAAAGTGGGGGCCAACGAAAAGGTAAATCTGGCTTGCATTGGCATTGGCAACCGGGGGGGCGAAATCATCAAAGCGCTTAATCAGACCGGTTTTTGCAACATCGTGGCCTTGTGCGATACAGATATGGGGGCCGAACATACCCTCGCAATCATGAACCTGTTCCCAGAAGCGCCACGATTTCAGGATTTCAGAAAAATGTTCGACAAAATGGCCGGGCAAATCGATGCAGTAAGCATAGGTACGCCCGATTTCAGCCATTTCCCGGCCACCATGCTGGCCATGTCGCTGGGAAAACATGTGTATGTTGAAAAGCCCATGGCCCACACCTTTAATGAAATTGAGCTGATGATGCGTGCTGCCGACAAGTATGGCGTAGTTACCCAAATGGGAAACCAAGGGCATTCCGAAGCCAACTATTTTCAATTCAAGGCATGGAAAGAGGCCGGTATTATAAAGGATGTAACTGCCATTACCGCCCACATGAACAATTCGCGCCGCTGGCATAAGTTCGACTCGAACATGAAGAGCATGCCCCCGGGCGAACCCATACCATCAACCCTCGATTGGGATACCTGGCTGGGAACCGAGCAATTTCACGAATACAACAAAGATTACATCAATGGCCAATGGCGTTGCTGGTACGATTTCGGCATGGGGGCACTGGGCGACTGGGGAGCACACATCCTCGACACGGCCCACGAATTCCTCAACATGGGTTTGCCCAACGAGGTTAACATGCTTTATGCCAACGGGCACAATCCGTTCTTCTTTCCCTACTCTTCTACCATACAGTTTAAGTTTCCCGAAAGGGGCAACATGCCAGCCTGCGATGTTACCTGGTACGATGGTTTAGACAACCTGCCTCCGGTACCCCTAGGTTATGGCAATGTAGTACTTGACCCCAATATACCGGCTCCGTCCGATGGGAAAATAGTTCCGTCGAAACTGAATCCAGGGAAAATTATTTATAGCAAAGAACTTACCTTTAAGGGTGGATCTCATGGTTCTACCTTATCCATTATCCCTGAAGAGAAGGACAAAGAAATGAAGGCCATTCTGCCTGAGGTTCCGCAAAGCCCATCGAATCATTTCGAGAATTTTTTGCTGGCTTGCAAAGGGATAGAAAAAACCCGCTCACCATTTAGCATTGCAGGGACACTGTGTCAGGTATTTTGCCTGGGGGTTATAGCCCAACAGTTAAATGCAAAATTGCAGTTCGACCGCAATACGAAGAAAATCACTAATAACCAGGTTGCCAATCAGTTGTTGATCGGCGCAGAGCCTCGTGAAGCGTGGAAAGAGTTTTATCGTTTGTAATTCAAGGCTCAAATCATGGAACAACATAACCGCAGGGAATTCATCAAAGAGCTTGGACTTATTGGCGGTTCGCTCCTGCTTTCCACATCGCCCTGGTTTTCGGCTTTTTCTCAACAGGATAAAACACAGGGCTTGCGGGCCAGGATTGGTATTATTGGTCCGGGCTCGAGAGGACAACATCTGATGGGCTTTTTAGCGAAAAACCCAAAAGTGGAAATCGTAGCCCTTGCCGATGTGTATCAATCCTCGATCGATGCAGCGCTTAAAATTGCGCCAAAAGCTAAAGTTTATAACGATTACAGAAGTATGCTCGACGATAAAAATATCGATGCTGTAATCATTTCCACTCCGCTCGACCGCCACTACACCATGGCTATCGATGCCTTTGATGCCGGCAAACATGTTTTTTGTGAAAAGGCCCTTGCTTACACGATTGAAGAAACGTATTCCATCTATCAAAAATACCGTTCCTCGGGCAAGGTGTTTTTTGTGGGACAGCAACGGCTTTTCGACCCGCGTTACATTAAAGCCATCGAGTTGGTGCATTCGGGTTTGTTTGGCGAAATTAGCGGGTTGCGCACCTTCTGGGACCGCAACAACGACTGGCGCAGGCCTGTGCCATCGCCCGAACTCGACCAACACATCAATTGGCGACTGTACAAGGAACACTCGAAAGGGATTATGACCGAGCTGGCCTGTCATCAACTGCAAATAGGGACCTGGGCCATGCGGCAGATCCCCGGTAAAGTAATGGGCCACGGTGCTATAACCTTCTGGAAAGAAAAACGCGAAGTATACGACAATGTAAGTTGCATCTACCTTTTCGATAACGGGGTGAAAATGACTTACGACTCAATACTTTCGAACCGCTTTTACGGCCTCGAAGAACAGATTTTATGCAACAAGGGTACTGTTGAACCCGAGAAAAGCAGGTATTATTTCGAAGAAATTCCCCCTGCTCCAGCCTTTCTTCAGATGGTAAACGACCTCGAAAACAAGCTGTTCGATTCGTTACCCTTTGCCGGGACCAGCTGGGTGCCCGAAACGGCCAGCAGCAACAAAGTCCATTACCTGCTCGATAAACGGCCCGATGACGATGGCACCAGCCTGATGCTCGAGGCTTTTGCCGAGACCGTCATTACTCAAAAACAGCCCGAATTGATCGCCGAGGAAGGGTATTATGCAACAGCTTTGAGCTTATTGGGGCATCAGGCTATGGAAGAAGAACGCGCAATCGTTTTTCCCGAGCAGTTCAAACTTAATTACCTGAATCATCAATCCATAACATGATAAGCCATGAAGGACATTGTGATTACCCCGTTACGCATAAGAAAAGAGCTGATTACCTTGTTGGTGCTCTTTCTCATCGGGTTCATTGCCAATATCGTTGCCATCATCGTATATAAAACCCACTTTATTGAAATCATAACGTCAGTTCCTTATGTCGTTTTGTTTTCCCTGGTTGCCTATTTTTTATGGTTATTGGTCAGGATCATTTTCTATTTAATTAGCCGTGTGATTAAACAAAAACATCTTTAAGCCGGTGATGCATTATACCCAAAAACAGATAGATGGCAGCAGGAAGCTCCTTTATGCCTGGTTTCAGGCCATGCACACCCGGATCGACCTGATCGTGTATACCGGCGATGAGCCTGCCGACTTGATGGGTATTGCCGAAAAAGCAGGGAAAGAAACCGAAAGAATTGAAGCCTTTGCCAATAGGTTTGACGAGCACAGCGAGCTGAGCCATATCAACCAAAGTGCCTTCACTCATGTTATGCCGGTTTCAGAAGAATTGTTCACAATGCTGGCCGATTGCCAACAGTATCATCGGCAGAGTTCAGGGTTTTTCGACATCAGCATCAATTCGACAAATAACCTTCCTGAGGGTATGAAGTATCTTGAACTTGATCCGGAAACCCAATCAGTACGATTTCATCATAAGGACCTGAATCTTGATCTGTCGGGCTACCTGAAGGGTTACGCATTGGGCAAGGTGGTGAGGCTGTTAAAATCAGAAGGTATCGAAAATGCACTGATCAACTTTGGCAACAGTTCGGTTTATGCTTTAGGAAACCACCCGTATGGTAAAGGTTGGAAAATCAATACAGAAGCCAATGATTTACCAATCGACCGGATACTGAGCAACGAGTGCCTTACCACCTCGGGCCACCGCGAGAACCGGGAATGGCCGGTTATAAATCCGTTGACCGGAGCAGCACTTGGCAAAGGCATGCTAGTATCGGTACTCTCTTCCGATCCGGCTGTGGGTGAGGTGGTTTCAAAAATTGCCTGTCTGGCGAAGAAGGAGAAATTAGAAGAGCTTCTTAAACGCTTTAATGCTCAAATTGTCCAATTACGAAAATTTGAAAATTAATAATTAATCGATCAACAAATGAAAACCAGGAACATTATTGTACTGTTTGCCCTTATGGTGGCCTTGCCTACCTTCGCGCAGGAGAAATGGGAGATGCTTTTCAATGGTAAAAACCTTAAAGGCTGGAAAAAATTAAATGGCACAGCCGAATACCAGGTAAACGACGGGATCATAACCGGAATTTCAAAAATAAATACTCCCAATACCTTTTTGGCCACCGAAAAGAACTTTGGCGATTTCATCCTTGAACTGGAATTCAAGGTCGATCCGAGCCTGAACTCAGGCATCCAATTCAGGAGCAACAGTTTGGCCGAATTCAACAATGGCAGGGTACATGGTTATCAATACGAAATCGACCCCTCGGAACGTGCCTGGAGCGGGGGCCTTTACGACGAGGCACGCCGTGGCTGGCTTTACCCGCTCGACAAGAACCCCGCAGCCAAAAGCGCCTTCAAACCGGGCGAGTGGAACAAAGTCAGGATCGAAGCCATTGGCAACCACATACGCACCTGGCTGAACGATGTGGCCTGTGCCAATATCCTCGACAACACCACTGCTTTGGGTTTTATTGCCCTACAGGTCCACTCGGTCTACAACCCCGAACAGGAGGGAAAAACCATCCAATGGAAAAATATCCGCATCTGTACCGAAGAATTGCAAAAAGTAGCCCGCCCCTACAATAAAGAGGTTTATCAGGCTAATTGCATCGACAATACCCTTTCCGACGAAGAAAAGGCAAATGGCTGGAGCCTGCTTTGGGATGGCAAAACCAGCGAAGGTTGGCGTGGGGCGAAATTGAAAGGCTTCCCCGAAAAAGGATGGTCAATCGAGAACGGGATACTCAAAGTATCGAAATCCACTGGTGGCGAATCGACCAATGGTGGCGACATCATTACTATCGACAAATACCGCAACTTCGAACTGACTGTTGACTTCCAGATTACCGAGGGGGCCAACAGTGGTATTAAGTATTTTGTCGATCCCGGACTGAACCAGGGTACCGGGTCATCCATCGGCTGCGAATTCCAGATTCTCGACGACCAAAAACATCCCGATGCCAAGCTTGGTGTAAAAGGCAACCGTACACTGGGTTCGCTCTACGACCTGATTCCTGCACCCGAAAATAAGCCCTTTAGAAAAGGCTTTTTTAACACCGCCAAAATCATCGTGCGCGACCAGAAGGTGGAACATTACCTCAACGACATCAAGATAATTGAGTACGAGCGCGGCACCCAGATGTGGAAGGCCCTGGTAAACTATAGCAAATATTCGATCTGGCCGGCCTTTGGCGAAGCAGCCGAAGGGCACATCCTGCTTCAGGACCACGGCGACGAAGTGTGGTTCAAGAATATTAAGATAAAGAAATTGTAACTGTCAGAATTGAAACTGTATAAAGTTCAATCAGGTACCCCGCCATCGGCGGGGCTACACCCCTTTCAGTAAAACTTTAAAAGCTTCACCACCCTTAAATGATTTGATTTGTTTTTCTCTTTTTTCAGCCTGAGATCTATCGTTATACTCCTCAGTATATATCAGAATAAATGGAATTCTGCTTTTGGTCGATCTTTGACTTCCAGAGTTATGAAAGGCAAGTCTTTTTTCCACGTTGGATGTTGATCCGATATAATGCCTGTTGTCTTTAAGACTTTTCAGAATATACACATAATACATAATTTCCCAATAACTGTCAAAAAGAAGATTTGTCGGGGTGGTCCCGCCGCGGCGGGACGACCACCTGGTCCCAAACCAGGTACCCCGCCTTTGGCGGGGCTACACCCTATAATGTCGGGGTGGCGTGACTCGAACACGCGACCACCTGGTCCCAAACCAGGTACCCCGCCGATGGCGGGGCTACACCTTATAAT
>JAFGEV010000089.1 GCA_016931385.1 Prolixibacteraceae bacterium | reverse complement strand
CCCTGCCACCAGCCCTGTCCTCCGTTGGTCATCACCAGCCGGTGATTTCCCCAGTGAACCATATCGGGGCTTTCGCTGATATATATATTCCCGAATGGTGTGTGCCCGGTATCACTCGGTCGGCTAAGCAACATATATTTACCATTTATTTTCCTCGGAAACAGAACACCATTCCGGTTATAGGGCATTAACGGGTTTGGCATCCTGGTGAATGTTTTGAAATCGTTTGTTTTGCCTAATCCGATTGACGGACCTCTCATATCGTCGCACCAGGTTATATAAAAAGTCCCGTCAATTTCAACAACACGTGGGTCGTAAGCGTAGCTGGTTGGATTAGGTTTGCCGTTGGCATCTACCCATTGTATTGGATCAGGATTAAGTTCAATATGTATTCCGTCGGTACTTTTTCCTGCAAACAAGGTTGCCCTGCCATTTTTCTGATCGCACCTGAAAACGCCGGCAAACTGGCCTTTAAAAGGGGCAATGGCGCTGTTGTATGCCCTTGCTGCTTTGGGGATTGGGTTCCAGCCAATAACCGGGTTCCCGCTAAAGCGCCACATTACATCAATGCAATTTGCAGGTTTTTCTTCCCAAGGGATGTTGGAAAGGTTGGTTCCAATGATTGTTTTGATCATGTTATTTTCTTTTTCAGATAGATGTTTTATAAATTTATTGACAAACCTGCCGAATTGAAATAAGAACGTTCAATCCGGCAGGAGTTGTAATTTCTGAAATATATTTTACTTATGAAAGGTCAACTTCGTCTCCACTTTCTTTTCTTCGTTTTTCAAGATCGGCACTGATTTGGAAAACGCGTTTCTCGTTTAACGGATACATTAATAATAAAATCATCGAAAGTATACCCATTGCTGCCGGTATTATACTAAAAAGAGCGATCAGCCCTTTTATGCTATCAGCATTTTGTGCCTCATTAGGTTGGAATCCAACCGAAGCCATAAGTGTTAAAGCAACATAGGCGCCAAATGCCCATCCGAATTTTTGCGACATGGTTGATGCCGAGAATACAAGGCCGGTTGCCCTTCTCCCTTTTTTCCATTCACCATAGTCGGCGGTGTCGGCATACATGGCCCAAAGCAACACGCTAAGCGGGCCTCCGGCTAATGAACCGGTTATCTGGAAGAAATATATGAGGCCAAGTTGTTCGGCTGTAAGTATATATATTATGCCAGTACTGAAAATGGCTACAATAAAGAAAATCAGAAATGTTTTTTTCTTTCCAATTTTGTGAGCGATCCAGTTTACAAGGAAAACACCCAGGAGCGATGAAACCTGTCCAACGGTATTAAAAGCCGAAACAAGTTCCTGGAAGTCGTAAGTCCGTTGTCCCATAAAAGGCAGTTTCAGTTCCTGGCTGCCAATTACATACTTGAAGTAGTGTACTGTTACACTGCCGCGTACTGCAACAAAAAGTATGAATGTAATGGTTGTAAGCAACAAGATAATCCATGGGCGGTTGGTTACAAGGTCTTTCAGATCCTTTCCAACGGTAGTTTTCTGATTTTTCGGGGGGGTTACACGTTCGCGGGTTCCTTTAAATGCAATCAGGAAAAAGGCGATTGCCGCTATACCATAAATTATGAAAGTTGACTGGAAGCCTTTGGCTTCATTAATAACTCCAGTAGCAGCATCGGTGCCGCCAAGTATTTTAACCATTGGAAGAAGGGTTGCCGAAACAATGATTCCTGCCGCAAATGCAAAAATGAATTTTATTGATGATACGGAAGTCCTTTCTTTCGAGTTGGGTGAAATAACGCCCAACAGCGAAGTATAAGGAATATTGATGGCTGTGTATAACATCATGATGAGCATAAAGGTTACGTATGCCCATATTAATTTTCCGGTATCTCCAAAGTCGGGGACTGTGAAGGTTAACACACCCACAAAAGCAAATGGGACACATAGCCATAACATGTAAGGCCTGAATTTTCCCCATCGGGTTTTCGTGCGGTCAGCTATGAGACCCATTAACGGATCGTTTACCCCGTCGAATATGCGGGTAATAAGGAACATGGTACCGGCAATGGCCGCCGGGATCAGAAAAACATCGGTGTAAAAATAGGTGAAATAAAGCATGAAGGTTTGCCAGTATAATACGGAGGCCAGATCGCCAAAACCGTAGGCAAATTTCTCTTTAAAAGAGAGTTTGTGTTCTGAGTTGCTCATTAGACTTTGTTATTATTAGATTGATTAAGCTTTTTAATAATTCTGATTAAGACCTACAAATTTAATATTATTGGGCAAAGGTAAAACCAAAATGGAAACATCAGGGGGGCAAATTCGTCATCAGGGTAGGAAAAATGATTCAAATGTTTACAGATTTAATCAAAATGCAACAAAAACTTTCAATTATAAATTAAAAAAGCGCCCCTTATTTTAAAATAAAAGGAACGCTTTCTGTGGATAAAAATAACCGTATATCACGTGCGGAGTTATACTTTCTTTAAAAATAGTTGGAGTATGAGCAAAAGGCCTGATCCAATTAAAAGCCCTATAATTATATAAATTAACTCGATACGTAAGTTAATGTTTCCGTTTACCATCAAATGGATTAAAACTGCTGAGCCGATCAGAAGCAGCGAATACAATAAACCAGCAATTCTTGACATGATAAAACAGTTTTTATGTTGTGCATTTTTTTTATCCCAATCCATAATTTGCATTTGGAGTTTCTTCAAAAATAAAACATTCACTTATAAGGTCTTGTGTAAAACAATAAGAGACTTTACACTTTTTAGTAAAGTCTCTTATTTTATAAATGGATGGATAAAAAAACAGGGTAAACGGCATTAGATATATTTAAACGAATATTAACTGAGTTTTTCCAGTTATTCATTCAATTACGCAGCAAGCTTCATTCTTGAATAATCCTCTTCGTACCATTTGTCCAATGTTTTTAAAGGATTTAAAAAAGATGTTGAATAATTCAGGATAAAATTCAATATGCCAAACAATGCTACCATAAAACCAACAAACATTGCTACTACAAAAAGGATGATTAATGTTATGCCCGACGAAGTAAGCTCTGACCCATGGTCGCGTTGCCAGGCTCCACCATTAATGCTTACATAATGCTTTGCTGCCATACCTGCAAACAATGCCGATAAAATTGCTGCAACAACCCCGGTGCCTTTTCCACCTATCCATTTCATTCTTTTTTCGAGCAAATATCGTGGCGTTCTGCTTGACAGGTAATAAAATGTAATTCCGATTATTTGAATTACAGTAAATGAAGAAAGTAAAATGTGTATATCGACAATTCCCATAAACACGAGTATGCCAATCGCACAGCCCAATATCCATTTTGAGCCTGTAAATTCACGCTTTGTCCTGTCTTTATATACTTCGGTAAATTCATCAGCCCTGTTAAGAATTTCCTGTTCAGTTGGACATAGCCTTGTATTAATGTAGTCGAGGCCTCTTTTCATGAAACGTGCTTGTTTCCCTTTTGTAATGGTTACCATTTCCGCACCATCATCAGCTTTGTAGCTGGAAAGCTGTGCTTCGATTTTTTCCAGAATTTCTGCTGAAATTTTGTTGCGCTCTTCAATGCTAAGGTCAATTCTTGTTTTAATATTCGCAGTATTCCCTTTAATCCGGTCGAAAAGCCCCTCTTTAAGATTTGTATAAACAACAAGCGGGAATAAAACAAAAACGCCAATTAGGTAACTGCCTCCCAGTATGATTTCCATCCAGTCGGTTTTCTTTTCAGCTTTTTCCTGCGTTGCAGGCTGATCAACAGTTACAGAAGCACTATCGGCATCCTGAATTGAAATTTCGATTGCGGCATATGCAATTGTAACGTTCCCCCAAATGGTGAAAGTTAACAGAAAGACTGATAATAATTTTCTGATTTTCATGATTATAAGATTTTTTATTTTTTGTTAGTAATTGATTTGTTATTAGTGGGATTGCCCATTACATTTTTGCGATAATTGTCAGGTTCTAAACCTGTAAAATATTTAAATGCTTTATAAAAAGTTGATTTGTTTTTATATCCACATTTTTTGAAAATTTCAGTTATTGTATAGTTTTCGAAACCAGGGTTTGTGATAATTTTTTTTGCTTCAATAATCCGTAAGGAATTCAAATACGTGGTAAAGTTTGAACGGTATGTTTCTCGGATAATCCGCGACAGATAGCTTGTATTTGTATTTATTTCTTTGGCCAGCTGGTGCATGGTTAAATCCTGGCGTAAATACATTTTTTTAATATTCATGGCAATTTCTAAATCGATCTGAATTTTCCTGTACAGTTCTTTAGGCAGCGCCTTTGAATATTTACTTTTTTCTTCCAATTTGTATGGTATTTGGTAAATGAATTTCCTTGTAACAAGTAAACACTACATATGACGAAATCTAAAATTTCTCTTAGTACATGACAGTAATCAAACCATATTGTAAGACCAGGATTCAATTCCTGCGAAAGATTTAGAAAGGCTGTTTCAAAAGCATCGATTTAAATGGGATGATAAAAAGAGACACTTTATTTTAACAGCCTTTTTTAATTACCTAAAGCTTAAAAGCAACTCCAACGGTTAAATAGCCCAACCCGTATCCGGCTTCGGCAAATGCTGCCAGTTTTTCAGAAAAATAATAGCGAGCGCCAACAAATCCACCATACGATAATCCAAAATAGTTTGAACTGTAGGTATAGATAGAATAACGAGCGCCTAATGCAAGTCCTGCATAAGTATCCAGTTTATCTATAAATGGATAGTGAAAAGCACCCCTGGCACCTACAAGTATCCTGCTTGAATTGCTGTAGTAACTACTAATTGCAATACCGTAGCCCGCAAATGCGCCTACACCAATTGAACCCTTTTCAATAATCCCGTCAGCAATACACATTTCACCCGATGCAGAAACTGTGGTATACCAGTCGGCGCTTATGCCAAGATTTATTACTTTGTCGCCCTTAACAAAGATTGGTTCGACAGCTTTTACCGAAAAGGCGATAATTAACAAAATAGAAAGCGTAATTAATTTTTTCATGATAAATTTTAATTAAGATTTGAGATAATAATTGATAAATATGTCTGTTTGAAAATGTTTCAATTTCACTCCTGACTTTAGTGTCATCTGAAACAAAGGAATGTCTTAACTGATTGAATTGCAAGTGTGTGATGTATGAATTTATAAATCCGTACTTATTGGGATATATTGAGGCAATTTGCATTTATCGCATTATTTTCCCAATAGCATGAATAATACGGTTTTTGGTAGTCATATTGTTTCCTGACGAACCTCCTCAATGAAATGAAATTTTTTGTGCTGCCTAAAGTGTTCCCTGGCGTTTGTATTCGTTTGGCGTAAGCCCGGTGATTTCTTTAAATGCTTTGTTAAAGGTTGATTTGCTGTTATAGCCACATTCCCCTGAAATTGCATCAATCGTGTAATGTTGAAATTTTGGATCTAAAATCATTTTTTGAGCCTCAATTATCCGGCGTTTATTCAGATAAGTACTGAAATTGGAATTATAGGTTGTTTGAATAATCTTTGATAAATAGCTCGAATTGGTTTCGATTGATTTTGCCAGGGAGTGCAAAGTCAGGTCATTTTTTAAATGGATTTTATTCTGATCAATCTCATTATTTAATTTTTGAATGATTTCGTTTTGTAACGATTCTGAGATTTCAACGCCTTCACCCTTTTTATGAATTTTGTTTTCCTGTTCTAATAATTCCTTGTTTTTCAGGAACAGGATCCTGTTTGCTTTTTGCTTTCTCCTATACATTTCAGCAAAAACAAAAATGCCTATGAACAACAACAGGCTTATAATGGCGGTGTAGGTAATTTGTCTTTTTTTCTGTGAAAGCTCTGCATCTTTTAATTTGTTCAGATTTTCGGCTTCTTTCAGTTGATAATCTTTTTCCAGGTTGTCAAGTTCAACTTGAAACTTTGCCAGTAATTCCTGATTTTGTTCTGCAAACAACGAATCTTTTAATGCGATATATTTTTCGTAGAATTTATTGCTTCCCAATCCTCTATTTGCGATATTGTTATGCCTGGCATACAAAAGAGTAACTGTAGCTTCCAATTCCTTTAATGAGTTTTTCCGGGCAATGGAAGCAGCAATATCGAGGTGTTTTTTAGCTTTTTCAAGATTGAATGAAGCTAAATAGTTTTCAGCTAAAAGGTAATGTGAATTTGCAATATAAAAGGGCCTTTCAATTTTCTCAAATAATTCAAGCGCATTTAGTGAATATTCTATTGCCTTATTATATTGGTGTTTCCTTGCATATATTTTTGCAAGCCCATTATATGCTTTGCCTTCATTGAAAATATCTTTCGAGCTAACGGTATAGTCGAGCACCCCTTTATAATAACTTTCTGCTTTATCGAGTTGCCCGAAGTCTAAATAGATACCTGCAATAAGTGAAAGTATGGTCTGTCGAAAAAATTCGATTCCTGCCTTTTTTGATAGCTCAAGCCCTTTCTCCAGGTATTTCAGTGCCACTTCTTTTTTATCCCAGGCAATGTATAATGATCCGGTATTAACATAGGTTGTAGCTAAAGCAATATTGTTATCGCTAAGGTCACATTCCTTAAAAGCTTCTTCAAAAAACTTAATCGCATTAGGGAAATCGCCCAGGTTCTGATAATTGATTCCAATTTTATTGTACATCATTATAAGGTCGTAGGCTTTTAGGTATGATTTATTTTGCAATGCCAGGTCAAAGTACTTTTGGGCATTGGAGAAATCGCCCAGCTTTGAATACAAACCTCCAACAACAATAAGCGTTTGAACATAGTACTCTGATTTTTCCGACCTTTCAAAAATATCCAGGGCTTTGGTATATTCCTGTATTGCGCTATCGTACTCAAAAGTGGTTTCAAAAATCCGTGCACAACAGGCTGTTGCACCTGCAAATTCAGTGTACATATCCTGCTCCTCGAAAACATCGGCACTTTTGTTATAGTAAATTCTTGCCGAATCTAATTCCTGTAAATATAAAAAGGCAGTCCCCAACCGGTTGAATGCAAAGCCCACCTGGGCCATGTTTTTTTCCTCACGGGCCAATTCCAGCGCCTTCGATGCAAATTCTTTCGATTTATTCATGTCGATAAACCAATATTCCTGTGCCAGCATGTTATAGGTTTCAGAAGTTGCCTGATCTTGGCTTACGATATTCAGCAAACTGTCGACAGTTGTATTCTGTGAAAAACCGGTCTTGGTATGAAGATTTATTGCAACGGTTAAAAATAGTATGAAAAAAGGTAAAATATATTTCATAACTGGGAACTGTGAAAATTTCTGATCTGCTGATATCAATATTATTATACGATGCCGGTCAAACATTAAACGGTTTTTTTAATCCTACCATGTAGACCGATTTTAGTTGTTTCTATCTATTAATGATTTTAATGGTTTGCCGTTGGTTTTCATTTTCAATTACCAGCGTATATGTTCCGGCAGGCAGGTCTCCAGTTTGCAAATGATAATGGCTTTTCCCTGATAACGTTTCCTGCCTGGAACATTGACCGGAAACATTTATCCATTTCAAAGCATATTTTGTGGTCGTTTTCAATCCATCAATTACCAGTATTTCTTCAACTGGATTCGGATAAACTGACACTGTTTGTCCGTTCAGTTCAAACACCGATGTTTGACACGATTCACATGAATTGAAACATACCACTTCCAACACCGTGTTATTCTCCGGTACCGTTAAAAGGCGATTGTTATTTTCTCCATTTCCACATTCATCCGGAATATCTAATTCCCATTGATCACCATTTACAAATTTGTATTCAACAGTCTCACCGGGAGTTAATTCAAGGGTTTGTAAATAGACTGTTCCTTCTTTTTCGAGGGGCTCATCATATCCCCAGTCATTAAAACTTCCGCTCAGATATACATTGGACGAAACCGTTTCATTTTGCATATCGACACGGAAGGTTACGGAAGTCTTATCCTTTGTCAATTCAATGCTTTCGATGTCGGATTCGAACCGAGGGTTCAACCCGTATAATTCATAGCGATAAACAACAATTCCGGAAATATTGTATTGATTCCCGGATATCAGTTCATGGGGATAAAACTTGTCGTCAATAAGCACTTGTTTCTTGTTATCATATTCAACGATCCAGTCTGAATTCTCATTTTCACCAGTCGCTATTACATTTTCAATTGTGATTAAAACACTTTCATGATCTTTGCTGATTTCGGTTCCATCAATGATTATCGGATTAATTCCAAGTGTGGATGTATAGGTTTCAGTCCATATAACATCGGCGATTTCTGTTAATCCATTGTACTCGGTTACAATGCCTTTCACATTCAGTCCATCGCCAATTTGAAGCGAAGAAAAGGTATCGCCAAAAATGAAAATTCCACTTCGTAATTGTTCTTCATCCTGAATGTAACATCCGTATTCAGTTGTAAAAGTAATTTCGCCACCTGTTTGAACTAATTGATCGATATAGGGTGAAACTTCATTCTTTCCTTGTATTTCGCTGATTTTTAAAATGGGTACCTCAACTATTTCAGACTCTGTCAGGCTGATGTAATCAAATGTTACATCAGAGGTATATCCACCTACAAAAACAGAAAAGCTAACGCCATATTCTGATTCAGTTTTATGATCATAGGTTATTGTACTTTCCTGCCATTCACCGTTCATTTCAGGAGTGTCAGAAAAAAACACATTTAAAGTAGGTTCATATTGTGCTGCTTCAAAATGTATTTTCCCCGATTCACGTTTTGCCCTCCAACGCAGTGTATATCGATATCCTTCTTTGAGTGTAAAATAGGATGTATTATGGAACCCGTAAGTCCAGAGTTGACCTGTGTTATCGGTTAACTCCCGAATGATAATTTGTCCGTCTTTTACAGCAACTGAATCGTTATCGCTCCAATGTATCCAGTTGTAAGTTCCTGAATCAAAATAGGGATTATCAAGCAATTCGAGATCGGTTGGCTCTGTCCATTTTGCATACAATTCGATATTACCTGAACTTCCTGCTGGAATTTCAGCAACAGGATCTCCCAAAAAGTTACCATTGTAATACCAGCCATCAAACAGGGAACCTTCTTTTGTTGGTTCATCCAGAACAATGTTTTCATCCAAATTAAACGGGTATAATGTTGGATTGGCACCATTTATTCCCCCGTTGAGGTGATATTCGATGGCATAAACTTCCTGTTCAGCCAGGCGCCAGGGGGCTTCAGCCGCCTGTTGTTTCAACATGTTGTAAACGTACATCCCCGAAGGTGAGATGATAGACTGGTCGGTCCAGTTTGCTCCTGTGAACGAAACATTTCCATTAAAACCGTTTTCATCATAAAACAATCCTGAGGCGTTTTCAAAGTCATCGATGTATACGCACCAGTTGGCTGACGAAATGTAATTTTCGTCCATAAGCTCATGCCATGTGTCTGAGTTTTCAAAACCTTCCTCGTCTGTATGTCCTTCATTTTCACCGGCAACATGAATATTGCCCCATTCCGATGCAAAAAGGGCAGACCCATTGTTTAAAGCTGTTTGTACCATCGACCGGAGTTCATCCTGATGATCGGCATAAAAATGAAAAACATAGGCTGTATTCGCATCATCAACAGGTGATAAAGAGGCATTGTCGACCCTTGTGGAATAATATTCTGTCCCAACAACAACAAGGTTGTCTGAATATTCCCTTATGGCTTCAATAACTGCTTCGGCATAAGTTTTAATGGCTTGCCAGTCGGGAAGGATGGGTTCATTGTAAATTTCAAAAATTACATGATCGTAATGTCCATATTTTTCAGCCATATAGGAGAAAAACTCAACGGCTGCATCCAAATTTTCGTCGGCATAATGTGAGTGATAATCAATGATGACGTATATATCACGGGCAATGGCAGTTTCTACTATCGTTTCCATAAAGGCTATTTGCTTATCTCTTCCATTTTCGTGGAGGTAACCAAAGTCCCAGCCATTATTGTTTTCGACCGACATTGGAGCCCTGATAAGTTCAATATCCCATTCATCAACCAGTGTATTAACAGCGCCACAGTTCCAGAATTTTTCACCACCCCAGATACTCCAGAAAAGGCTGATCCCTTTCACCTGTGCCGGGGTATTGGTTCGCTCTCCATATATGCGGTTGCCATTTACCTGCAATTCGCCATAGAATGAAACAGGGCCGGCGCCGGGATTGGTAGAGAAGAGCGTTGGATCGATACAATACGTACACGAGTTAAAGCAAAATAAATTAAGTGTTTCCGATTTTTCAGGTACAATTAATCTCCTGTTGTTGTTATTTCCTGTTGTACATTCACCGTTGATATTTTCCCAGGTGTTTCCGTTTATGAACTTGTATTCAATGACGTCGTCTTTCTTCAGGTCGATTGAAGTTAAAAAGATGTTATTGTTTTGTTGTAAGGCAACAGGTGTATTCCAATCATTAAAACTGCCTGCCAGATAAACTCCGTCGGGTGAAACGGATTCAAATTGCATGTCAACCTGAAATGTAATTGTCACCTCATCGTTAGGGTCTTCAAGCAGGTGGATGTAATCGATGGTTGCATCGGCCTCACTGCCCCCCATATTTAGTGTAACTGATACATTGCTGATATCTTCTCCGTTGTGGATGTATTCTACACAGTGTTCCTGCCATTCCCCGTCGAAGTTGGCAGGTGTATCGTTAAAGAAGAGTGTGTAAGGCGCTTCACCCAGCCCGACATTAAATACCAACGTTCCGTTTTCACGTTTTGCTCTCCAGCAAAGGGTGTATTTATAACCGTGATGCAGAGTCAAACTTCCCTGTCCCAATTGGATGTCCCAGATATTTACTCCCGGCTCGGAAATATAGAAGGCTACTTCCCCTTCACTGCTTGTTATCGTTGCGCCATAAGCCCACCAGCCATTTGTGTTATCGTCAAAATCGGGATTAGATAACAATTCAGTTTCTTGGGCATTAATTAAAAAATTACTAAAAAGAAGTGTTACGAGAAGATAAAACCTTGTTTTAAAAAAAATCATGGATTCGTTCTATTTTAATCTTAATCAAAACTGTGTTTTCAAATCTACTTATTCTTTGTGAAACTGGGGGCATTTTATTTTTAAAAAGTAGGTTTCGGAATTTCTTCAGGTTTTCTTTAGTTTATATAACAAAAAAAGAAGCTTACTTCCATAAACTTCTTTTTCCACATTTGAATAAAATAGTAATTATTTATCTTCACGTTTTTTCTTTTTCAGCTCTTTTTCTTTTTGTTTAATCTTTTCTTTTTCCATCTGGAGTTTTTCTTCCTTCCATTTTAATTCCTGTTTAAGGTCCTCAATTTCTTCTTCGGTTAATTCGTGATTTTTTTCCAACGAATCAAAATCAATTTCATCGAGCGCTTCGAGTGATTGCTCAACACCTTCGAGGGCGCATTCTACAATGTGTTCAATGTCGAGGTTTTCGAGCACAGCAGCTGCAGCATCAAGTCCGATTTGTGCTGCATCGATCGAAAGTTCAATGATTGCCTCAGGTACATGGTCATTTTCCATGTCGTGGCGCATTTCCCATTCCATTTCGCGGCGAGCCTCTTCAATTTCGCGGCGAGCCTCCTCAATGTCGCGCCGTGCTTCGGCCATGTCGTGCCTGAAATCTTCACTGTCGAGTTCTTCGAGGGCTTCTCTTCGGGCCTCTTCCATTTCCTTATGAGCTTCCCTTCTGGCTTCTTCCATTTCTTTGTAGGCTTCGCGGCGAGCCTCTTTAATTTCTTTTCGGGCTTCTTCAATTTCACGCCTGATCTCATCATAATCGACACTGTCGCCGCTTTCTCTGGCAACTTCTTCCAGATCGATTTCGCTCAAAGCCCTTGAGGCTTCACGCATTGAGCTTGCAATTATGCCATCGATGTCGAGGCTGGAAAGCATTTCGCTGATTTGTTCCATCATTTCGGCCGACAGCGCTTCATCGGTTTCAGAAAGGGCAATTTCGACCATTTTTTCAACTTCTTCCGAAACCTGCTCAATTTCTTCGTTTTTGCTGATGTTTTCTTCAAAGGTCATCCGGATACTGTCGATTTCCTGTTTTGATCGATTAACGGTCACTTCGGGCAGAACATTGTACGGGGCGATTTCTGTAACAGTTTCGTCCTGAACCCCGCTATCAGGCTTCGCATTCTCGTTGCCCATTGTAAACGAGGCAAGTGTGAGGCCAAGAACTACCACTGCGGCAGCTATAAGCCCTTCAATAAAGTTTGTTTTCATGGCTACTTGTTTTTGAATTCTTTTTATTCGTTGTAATATATTTCCTTTCGACGAGGCAAAAGCCATGGCTAATTGCTCCTGCTCCATCTGTTTAATTTGCATGGCTGCCAAAGCTTTGGCAAACGACACTTTGTCGCCTGTTAATTCAATGGCTATATTGTCGCAACTGTTTTCGCGTTCGTTGCGAATTTGCGCCGAAATGATCCACACCCCCGGGTGGTAAAAGAAAATGATCTCGACCAGCGACTGGATAATATTGAAGAGGTAGTCGTGCCTGAGAACGTGGGCAAGTTCATGAGCGATAATGGCTTCAATTTCTTTTGACGAAAGACCTGTGAACGCGCTAACGGGAAACAGCAAAACTGGTTTAAGCGCACCAAGGGTTACTGGCCCTTTTGCCAAAGGGGAAAAAAAAGCTTCAACCTTTCTCCTGATCTGTAGCTTTTCCGAGAACTCATCAATTTTTGCCAGCCACTTTTCTCCCATCTCGCTTAAGCGGTAGGTCCTGAGCCTGTAAGCATATATAAAACCACCAGTTAACCTTATTGTCAGAAGAATTACGCCAATAATCCAAAGCGAACAGATTAAATAAAAGTTACGCTGAAAGAAGCTTCTGATTTTAACTTCCTGCATGTTAACTGTTGTACGCGTTGTTTCTTCAACAGCATTTTGGGTGTAAAGTTTTTCCTCAAGTTGAAGTTTCAGGTAGGCAGGATTGTTTGTTATCTGTTCTTTTAACCTGGTCTTTTCGTTTGCATAATTGTACGAACGTATAAAGGTGGTACCCGACCAGGCCAGTAAAACCACCAGGGCAACAAACGAGATGAAGTACTTTATTTGAGCGCTGTTTTTCCTAAGCAGTATTAAAAGCAGCGCAACAGCAAGGGTTACAACAAGCCCTTGCCAAAGCGAATGGACTATTGTCCAGCCAAGGGCCTCGATCATTTCGGGCGAGAAAAAGTTAAAAAGCGCTTTCATAATTTAATTCGATTCGTTCTCCATTTGATCAATAATGCGTTTTATCTCATCAAGTTCCTGTTTGCTGGTTTTCTTGTTTCCAAGCAATTGCATAACCAGACTTGACGCTGATCCGGAAAACGCCGACTCGAGAAACCTGTCAAGCAAACGGCTTCGGGTTTCTTCTTTTTTTATTACAGTTTTGTAAAGATGGCTTTTACCGTTCAGCTCGCGGCTAAGAAGGCCTTTCGCGTGCATGTTCTGCATGATCTTCAGGGTTGTAGTATAGCCTACTTCTTTTGTCTCTGTAAGTCTCTCATGGATTTCCTTCACCGTCTGGGGTTGTTTCTCCCAGAGGATGCTCAGTATTTCCAGTTCCGATGCAGTAGGTGTTTGATTGCTCATTTTTTTGACATCTACGATTAATATCGTACAAATATATACGATGCTTGTCGTATATGCAAGTTTTATTACGATTTTTTTCGTAGAAAAATGGAAAAATCAATAAACCCTGTTGAAATCAGAGTTGTGGCCTGGTGATTAAAGCGAAGGCTGTTAGTCTTTTACCAGGTAGTCGAGTGCTTCTTCTTTGGTATTGAAAGCTACAATCTTGTCTTTTGCTACAAGGTTATAAGCAATGAGCAGGATTTTTTTGATGGAACTTAATCCGAAACATGCTTCTTTAATATTCCGTGCATCAAACACTTCTTTGGCATATTTTTTTGCCATTTCCATGAATTCATTATTTACTGGCCCATTTGTAAAGTTGTTTAATGCAAGGAAATTCTCGGTTGTCGATAAATAAATTTTGCGTGTATCTTCAAGTATTTTTAATGTATCTTCTGCTGTTTTACAATCAGAATAATCAGCATAAATAATTTTTTTTCCTTTGTGGTAAATAAACGAAACCCCCATGACTGAACATTTTATATGAAAATTCAATTATTATTATTGCCCCGCCAATTTAACGATATGATTATTCTTTTCAAAGAAACGGAAAAAGATTCTTAATAAAAAAATTACATTTTTTTACATATTATTCTAAAACAGTAACAATACTAAAGAAAAGTAAATTTATATCGAGATATATGAAACCTGAGATTATAAAATTTTACGTTTTAAAATTCGAGTATTGCTATAAGGGCGAGGTAGGTTTTACCCATAGATACTTTTTAATTTTAAATTGTTTTGTCTCTTTAGTTTACCGGCCAGCTTTATCAATTCGATTTTAAATTCTATTTTTACGCCCTCGAATTCAAAAAAGTACAATAACATTATGGCTGAAGATATTTTCAAAAAGCTGGTAGCCCATTGTAAAGAATATGGGTTTGTTTTTCAGAGCAGTGAAATTTACGACGGTTTGGGCGCTGTTTACGATTACGGTCAAAACGGTGTTGAACTGAAAAACAACATTAAAAAATATTGGTGGGATTCGATGGTAATGCTCCATGAAAACGTAGTTGGGATCGATTCGGCAATTTTTATGCACCCCACAATATGGAAAGCATCGGGCCATGTCGATGCGTTTAACGATCCGCTTATCGATAATAAAGACTCAAAGAAACGATACCGTGCCGATGTGCTTATTGAAGAACAACTGGCAAAAATTGAAGAAAAAATCAATAAAGAAGTGGCAAAAGCCTCGAAGCGATTTGGCGATGCCTTTGATGAAACACAGTTTAAAAGTACCAATGGAAGGGTATTGGAATATCAGGCCAAATGGGAGTCTCTTCATCATCGTTTTTCTAAAGCGCTGAATGAAACAAACCTTGAAGAATTGCGGCAAATTATTATCGATGAAGAAATTGTATGCCCTGTTTCGGGTACCCGCAACTGGACCGAAGTCCGTCAGTTCAACCTTATGTTTGCTACCGAAATGGGCTCAACAGCCGATGGCGCCTTGAAGGTTTACCTTCGCCCCGAGACAGCCCAGGGAATTTTTGTAAACTACCTGAACGTACAGAAAACCGGGCGAATGAAAATTCCGTTTGGCATTGCACAAATCGGGAAAGCATTCCGCAACGAGATTGTTGCCCGCCAGTTCATTTTCAGGATGCGCGAATTTGAGCAGATGGAAATGCAGTTTTTTGTAAAACCTGGAACTGAGCTTGATTGGTTCGAAAAATGGAAAGAAACCCGCATGAGCTGGCATCAGGCCTTAGGCTTTGGCGAGGAAAATTACCGTTTTCATGTTCACGAAAAGCTGGCGCATTATGCCAATGCAGCTGTCGATGTGGAATATAAATTCCCCTTTGGATTTAAAGAAGTTGAGGGCATTCACTCGAGAACTGATTTCGATTTAAGCCAGCACCAGGAATACAGCGGTAAGCGTATTCAGTATTTCGACCCGGAACAGAACGAATCGTATGTGCCGTTTGTTGTAGAAACCTCCATTGGTGTCGACCGGATGTTTTTACAGGTATTGTCGGCTTCATACCACGAAGAAGAAGTGCCCGATGCAAATGGTAAAATGGATACGCGGGTTGTATTGAAATTGCCGGCTCAACTTGCCCCTGTAAAAATGGCCGTGATGCCGCTGGTTAAAAAAGATGGCTTACCTGAAAAGGCACGTGAAATAATCGACAACCTGAAATTTGATTTCAATTGCATGTACGACGAAAAAGATTCCATCGGGAAACGTTACCGCCGCATGGATGCCATTGGCACTCCATTTTGTGTTACTGTCGATCATCAAACAACCGAAGACAACACGGTAACCATCCGTTATCGCGATTCGATGGAGCAGGAGAGGGTAGATATCTCGGAACTGGGTGGAATTATTGCTTCCCAGGTAAGCATGAAAAGCTTATTTGCAAAACTGAAATGAAAACATAAAGTGAAGTTTGTAAAGCTTGATTAAAAAAGTTACAATCCAGATCAGAAGGGAATATACCTAAATCTTTTTTTTGACGTTATTTAAAGAACCGGAAAAACAGGGTTTCGGCATTTAACCGAAAAACCTTACTTTTAAACCCGATTTTGAAATGGATTATGTTGTTTAAGAAAACCAAAATAATTTCCTTACTACTCATTATTTCAATAATTTACGGTTGCTCAGCCTCGCATTTTTCACGCACGGCATACCGATCGTACGATATTGGTGAGTACCATGCCGCCACTGAAAAGCTCCTGAAAGCTTACAGGAAAGAAAAAGACAGGGAGAAAAAGAAAGAATACGACTACCTGCTGGCAACTGCTTATTCCTACATTGGCGATTACCGCAAGGCAGAAATCAGGTACCGGAACCTTATGCGTAATAATTATCCCGATAGTTCACTGGTTTTAAAATATGCCAATGTATTAAGGTTTAACGAAAAATACAACGAAGCTGCTGAGTTGTACCGTCAAATCCTCGATTCAATTCCCGAACATAACGAGGCCCTTATTGGATTAAAATCATGTGAAGTTACTCCCGAGTGGGAAGAAAAACCCACAAGGCATATTGTTACACGCGAAAGGCTCTTAAATACCCGCGATGCCGAATATTCCCCGGTTTTTGTGTCAGGTCTCGACAATAAGCTGATATTCACATCCACCCGTGAAGGTTCAAAAGGAAGGGGGAAAAGTGCCATAACCGGAATGAGAAATGGTGACTTATGGAAGTCGAATTACGACATACAGAGGCAGCGATGGGAAAAACCCGAACTGCTCGACGAAGAGCAATTGATCAACACCTCGCTTGACGAAGGGGCAGCAACCCTTTCTTCCGATGGTGGCACCATGCTTTTTACACGTTGCCGTTTCGATAAAACAAAAGCCCTTGGCGCCGAAATTTTTGAGTCGCAAAGCAGCCGCGACAGCTGGTCGGAAGCTACTGAAGTTGAAATATTCGGCGATAGCATTATAGTGGCACACCCATCGTTATCTGCCGATGGGCAGAAGCTGTATTTTGTTTCTGATCAGGATGGTGGTTTCGGGGGCAAGGATATCTGGGTGGTTGAAAAAATTAGCGATGGATGGAGTGAACCTGAGAACCTTGGTCCTAAAATAAATACCGAAGGGAATGAAATGTTTCCTTTTATCCGCGACGACGGAACGCTTTATTTTTCTTCAGATTATCATGTTGGTATGGGAGGGCTCGATATTTTTCAGGCTTATCTTAAAGAAACCGGGGGAGAGAAACAACTGGTTGTTGAGAACATGAAAGCCCCGATAAACTCTACAGGCGACGATTTCAGTATTTTCTTCCTGCCCGGGAAAGATCAGGGCATGTTTGCTTCAAACCGGAAAGGTTCACAGGCCGATGACCTGTATTCTTTCATTTTGCCACCAAAAATATTCAGGATTGAAGGTGAAATTGTAAACAGCGAAACTGAAACCCGGGTAAACGATGCCTATTTAAGAGTGATTGGAACCGATGGAACCATGCTTAAGGTACGCTCAGATGACGGGAAATTTCAGTACCGCATGAACCCCGAAACCGAATACATTTTTGCAGCCTTTAAAGAAGGTTTCCTTAATGCAAAAAGGATCATCTCGACCCTTGAACTGGAGGACAGCAAGAATTTTGAACTTACCCTTCAGCTTACACCAACCGATGTTCCTGTGAATGTCGACAACATCAATTATGAATTCGGGAAGTGGGACCTTCTACCCGGCTCGATTCAGGCCCTCGACAGTTTGGTTGAGATACTTGAGATGAACCCAACCATTGTGGTAGAGATTATGTCGCACACCGACTTTATCGGATCGGTACAGTTCAATTCTGAGCTTTCGCAAAAGCGTGCGCAGGGGGTGGTCGATTACCTGATTCAAAAAGGCATCCACCCGTCAAGGCTGGTTGCAAAAGGTTATGGCGAAACATGGCCCAAAAAGGTAAATCGTAAAATTGCCAAACAGTACGAATTTCTAAAGCCGGGCGACGTGCTTTCTGAAGATTTTATTAATAAACTTGAAACCGAAGAGCAGCAGGAAATTGCCAAAAGTATCGACCGTCGTACGGAATTCAGGGTGTTGAGTACTGACTTCAGGGAATAATATTAACTTAGCATTTCATTTAAAATTATACTACTAACCACTAAAACTATATGATATGATTATTTTAGGATTTATTGGAGGTCTTGAATTTCTGTTTCCTCTTTTTTTGATAATCTTCTTCTTTGTATTTACGATTATTGCATTAATTGACATTCTGAAAAGCAATTTCGAATCGAACAACAAACTGATTTGGGTATTGGTGGTAATTTTCACCAACATTATTGGTGCAAT
>JAFGEV010000088.1 GCA_016931385.1 Prolixibacteraceae bacterium | reverse complement strand
TTCGAAAACCTTGAGTTTACCCTGCCGCCCAATGGCATTGTTGGGGTAATTGGCCCAAATGGTGCCGGGAAAACAACCTTGTTCAGAATGATTATGGGTATAGAAAAAGTTGATAAAGGAACATTTACCGTTGGTGATACCGTTACATTGGGCTATGCCGACCAGGCACATACCGAAATCGATCAAGAAAAGACCGTATACCAGGTTATTTCAGGCGGACAGGATGAAATAATGGTTGGGGGAAGAATGCTGAATGCGCGTGCTTATGTTTCCAAATTCAATTTCAGCGGACAGGACCAGGAGAAGAAATGCGGCGTGTTATCGGGCGGTGAACGAAACAGGCTTCACCTGGCGCTTACACTTAAATCGGGAGCCAACGTGTTGCTGCTCGATGAACCTACCAACGATATTGATGTAAATACGTTGAGGGCGCTTGAAGAAGGGCTGGATAACTTTGCCGGTTGTGCGGTGGTTATTTCGCACGACCGTTGGTTCCTCGACCGCGTGGCAACGCATATCCTCGCCTTTGAAGGCGATTCGCAGGTGAAATTCTTCGAAGGTTCATTCTCGGAATACGAGGAAAACAAAAAGAAACGTTTGGGCGATATTACACCACACCGGATTAAATACAAAAAGCTGGTGAAAGGGTAGGGGATTCTACTTCCGATGTTGCTTCTGTTCATGTTTCATGCAGTATCAGGGACTTTGACTTTCCAATGTTGGACTTAGGAAAGTCCGACTCCCTTTTGCAGCTTCTGTCAATAAATCTTGCATAATCAGGGACTTTGATTTTCCAAAGTCAAAGCTTCTTGGTAGGTTTTTTTTGCCGGACTTTGGAAAGTCCGACTCCCTTTGCTATCGCTGTTGGGGTTTCCAACAAGTATGGGACTTTGACTTCCCAAGTCAAAGAAAACTTAACAAGCCTGGTTCTATATATGTTCCTGGCCAATCGTGCCTGTTTTTTACAAAACCTGCCGCAACCGGATTGTTAACTACATAATTACAAACATTGTAAAAATGTTGCTCATTACGGATATTTGTTTCAAAACTTTCGTGTTCCCAAACGCTGCCTGATCTGTTCTCATTTGTATTGATCTTATGTGCAGTAAACAATTTCACTGAATGCATAATGTCTTGCAAAAAAACAGGTTTTTCGTTTTCATCTGTTTCAAAAACAGTTAATACCCAATGAAAATGGTTGGGCATAATGCACCATGTGTGTGATGTTAACCGTTTCCCTTCCCAGTATTTAAGCGCTTCTGTCAATGCTTTCAGGTTGGCTGTTTTTGTAAGTGAAATTTTAGTTTTCAATATGTGAAGTTTTTTCTCATGAGCCAATCGGTATTTGTATTGAGCAATTCTGTAATCACTTGTTACATTAGCTTCATGTTCCATGCTTTCAAAATTGCCTGAATTCAACCTTTCTTTTAGTGACCTAAGTTTAAGTTGGTATTTTTCAAAGCTTCCTTTGGGAATAGCTCCTTTTAATATACAGGTTACCGAGTACCATTGTCCGGGTTGCTGAAAGTGTGGAAGTTTCTGGCGGTAGGCTTCTTTTCGAGGTTTCATAATTCAGGGTTTTTATACAAAAAACAAATATAGCTAATATTTAAATGTTGGACTTTGGAAAGTCCAACTCCTTTTGCTGCTTCTGTCAAAAAATTCTGCAGAAACAGGGACTTTGACTTTCCAAAGTCAAAGTTTTTTTGTTTTTGTTGGACTTTGGAAAGTCCGACTCCCTTTGCTACCAATTAAACTACAGCCCAGCTGCTTGTAGATTTTCGGCCTTTGACTTTCCAAAGCAAAAGGTTTTTGTTGAACCAAAGGAGATAGACTATCAAGGAGATTTTACAAATAATTAGTTTAGTTCAAGTTTGTAAATTCTGTTTGTTTCTTTGCCCGAGTTATATTCAGATGCCCAAAAGTTATTGCCATCAAATGTTAACCCATCGGGGTAATATCCGTTTTCAATTTTATAAGAATCTATATAGCTGCCTGTTAAAGTATCAACAGTAAACAGGTAATTTTCATCAACAGCCCATAGTTGCCCATTTGCATACGTTAAGCCATCCAATTGATCTGATTCAAATTCTGCCTCTATCTTCCAATTGTTTTCATTAAGTTTTAATAATTTAAATTTATGCAATGCAAAAGCCCAGATATAACCCGGCTGGTATGCTAATTGAGTAAAAACCATGTATCCATTAATGCTGTATTTTCTGATATTATCCTTGTTTGAAGCATCTATTCTACAAATTTTATAATTATCATTCTCTCCAGTCCAAAGGTAACCGTTGCCATAGGCCAGGCCTCCTGAATTATCAATTGTAACTTTGTCAATGAAGTTGCCCTCATTGTCTAGCTTGTATAAAACTTTTTTATTGAAAGAAATCCATAAATTATTACCATCGTGTGCCATGTCAGAAACTTTGTAAGTCATAAAACTTAACGGAATTTCCTGAACAACTTCAATGGGAATTAACCATTCGTCTGTATCTGGCGCTAAAGTATCGCGGATACAGGTTACCTTATATGTTGGATGGTCTAAGATAAGTGAATCGGAATTGTATATTATTACGAAATTGGCGTTTAATTTATCAAGATCAAGAAAAGTGCCTGACTTAATAAACACGCCGCTTTGTACTTCATGCTGGTTTCTTACACGTGAAAAAAGAAGATGATAATAATTGTCCGACGTAAAAATCATATAAGCCAATTCACCGTCAGATGAATCTACAACCTTCCATTTCCCAACAATCTTCGAAATATCGGTTTCATCCTCTTCGTTACAACTATAAAAAACTGTTATGATCAAAAAGAAGGTTATCGTTGTGATTACTTTCCAAACAGAAAAATTGGATTTAATGTAAAGCGGAAATCCTATGGCTTTTACTGTCAGTTTCATAAGGCAATTTTTGATCAAAACTACAAAAAAATTGTAAAAAGGAGTAAAATTGTGACATTAACCGAAATCTTCTTAAAAAATTGTATTTTCGGGAAACACAATCTAATAAATACCCTTTTTTGATATGAAAACCGAAATCGTATTTTTCTTCGCATTGCTTTTCCTGAATACAATATCAAACAGCGCTTCCCTTGCAAAAAGCTACGAACTAAGATCACCTGATGAAAACATTGTTTTAACTATTGATGTTGGGGCGAAAACAGTTTGGTCGGTTAGCCATACCGGGCAACCCATTATTGCCTCATCGGCCATAGCCATCGTGCTTAACGATGGTGAAACTTTAGGTGAAAATGCAAAGGTAATTTCAGCAAAATATTCTACGGTTGACGAAACTTTCGCTACCCGCTTTTACAAAAAAGCTATGGTTCATGATAGCTATAACCAGCTTACATTAAAGTGTAAGGGAAATTACAGTGTTACTTTTCGTGCGTATAACGATGGGATCGCCTACCGATTTGAAACCAGCCGTAAAGAAGATTTAATCATTAAAAACGAAGTTGCCAGTTTCAATTTTACAGCTGACCACAACGCATTCATTCCATACATGTGGGATTACCGGGGGGGTAATAAGTTCAACCACTCTTTTGAGGCGCTTTACAGAGAAGGCCCAATCTCGGAATTTGCTGACGACTCGCTGGCATTTTTGCCTGTTTTGGTCGATGTTGGAAATGGTAAAAAAGCTGTGATTCTTGAAGCTGATCTGGAAGATTATCCAGGCATGTATCTTAACCTTAATGAAGCAGGGACAGGCTTTAAAGCTGAATTTGCCCGCTACCCGCTCGAAACAGAAATGGGCGGTTACCAGAACATGAATGAAATCCCTGTAAAACGAGCGGATTATATTGCCAAAACCAAAGGAGAACGAACTTTCCCATGGCGGGTTGTAGTAATCAGCGAATTCGATAAAGAGCTGCTTGATAACGACATGGTTCAAAAACTTTCACCCCCTTGCCAGATTGATGATCCTTCGTGGATAAAACCCGGGCTGGTGGCCTGGGACTGGTGGAACGACTGGAACATTTCACATGTCGATTTCAAGGCAGGCTACAACACACCTACATACAAGCATTACATCGATTTTGCGGCCGAAAACAACGTGCCGTATATCGTGATCGACTGGGGCTGGTCAGGCAAAACCGATCTGTTTGAGCTCACAACACCCGAGCTTGATATCCCTGATATTATCCGATATGGTCAGCAGAAAGATGTTGGTGTCGTTTTATGGGCGACCTGGTATGCAGTAAAAACCCAAATTGATACTGTGTTTGCCCACTATTCCAGAATGGGTGTTAAGGGCTTTAAGATTGATTTTATCGACCGCGATGACCAGCTTGCCGTGGCTTCGCTTTACGCTATTGCAGAGAAAGCTGGAGAATATAAAATGATTGTCGATTACCATGGTGTGTTCAAACCTACCGGCCTTCAACGTACATTTCCAAACGTAGTGGGATACGAGGGTGTAAAGGGACTTGAAAACTACAAGTGGGCCGACGAAGACCAGCCACGTTATTGTGCAACCATTCCTTTTATCCGCATGTTGGCTGGCCCGATGGATTATACCCCGGGCGCCATGCGCAATGCAGCCAAAGAAACCTTTTTTGCAAACAACTCGATGCCCATGAGCAAGGGCACCCGCTGCGCACAAATGGCCATGTACGTATTGTTTGAAGCGCCTTTCCAGATGCTTTCCGATAATCCCACGGTTTACCGCAAAGAACAGGAGTGTACCGATTTTATTGCAAAAGTTCCCACCACGTTTGATGAAACGGTTGCCCTCGCCGGCGAAGTTGGCGAATTTGCAGCCATTGCACGCAGAAAAGGCGATACATGGTATGTGGGCGCACTTACCAACTGGGCACCCCGTGAACTGGAAATCGATTTTTCATTCCTTGATAGGGGCAATTATGAAGCTGTTTTTTTTACCGATGGGCTGAATGCTGACCGGGATGCAACTGATTATATTAAAGATATAATAAGCCTGAAAAACAGCGACAGGTTTAAGATTAAGATGAAGAATGGGGGAGGCTTCGCTATTCGAATAGAAAAGAAATAAAAAATTGTTATGGTTTCTACTGTGCTCAAAAAAATGATCGTCTATTATGGTGATGATGTTAAACGCATTAACCATGCCCTGAAAGTATACGGATTTGCCAGTTGCATTGCCCGGCAGGATAAGCTTTCTGAGGAGGAAATCCTTATAGTGGATATTGCTTCTATTTTGCACGATATCGGGATTAAAGAGGCTGAACGAAAGCACAATTCAAGTAACGGAAAATACCAGGAGATTGAAGGACCTCCTGTTGCCAGAGAATTGCTGGCTGATATAGATGTGAAAGACGAAATTCTGGAAAGAATTTGTTATTTGATCGGAAACCACCATTCATATCAGAAGATTGACGGTTTGGATTTTCAGATATTGGTTGAAGCCGATTTTCTGGTGAATGTTTTCGATGATGAATTATCGAAGCAATCTGTTGAAAGTGTAAAGGAAAAATATTTCAAAACAGAAACAGGCCGCAAACTTCTTGAAAGCATGTATCTGTGATTCATTAAAGTAAATTGGCTTGCAAGGTAATTGGCTTTTTGTGAATACTTATTCAATTTTCTTTATAAAAAGCAATGTTGGTGAGCCATTACCTCCCTCGTTCGAAATGTAAATGTCGCCGTTTGATGTAAACGTAATACCCTCGGCTTGTGGATAAAATACTTCATTCAGGACGACAATATCTAAAAGGGCCCCCTTTGTTGAAAATACAAACAGAAGATGTTCGCTGGCCGACAAAATGTAGATGTCGCTGGTTAGGGGGTGAATGGCCATGTCGGAAGCACGAAGCTTAATTTGTTCTTTGATAATTTCTCCTTTGCTATTGAAAACAGGAGGCAAAACAATGTTGTTTTTTTTTAGAAACGCATTAATTTCTTCGAATGGAATTTCAACAAAAGGATTTTCTTCAAAAGATTTCGATTTTAAGTTGAAACTGTAAATAGTGCGTTTTGATTGGTTGATGCACACTTCATTTTCCGAAGTTCCTTTTGATGCAAACAGAAGGCAGTTTTTTAGTTTGTTGAAAGTAATACTTTCAATGTCGGCACAGGGAACAGGCAATGAATAAAAGTTTTCAGCCTCCATGCCTGATTGAACGCTTGAAACTTCGAACAAAACGCCGTCGTTCCTGGCAATGAAAAATTCATTTCCGTTATATGCGATCCCTTCATAATCGCCTTTATACCCGAACATGTTACTCGTTTCAATCTTTCTGCTTTTCAGGTTATAAATATATATCTTCCCGTTTTCATCTTCAATGCAGGCCATGTTTTCATCGTCAATCATTACAATGCCCGATATCTCTTTCAGTACTTCTGGTAAAGCAATGATTTTTGCGGGTTGGTTGAAGTTGTAAGGGATTTCCCCGGAATTAACCTGCGCATTAACAGGTTGGATTAAAAGAAGGCCGATCAGTGTATTAAAAATGAGCATGTAGGTTTTTCTATCATTCGACAAAGTTGTCAAAAATAAATAAATGGAATGACTACTAAAAATTTACTGTTTTACCTGATTATGCATATTTTTTGACTTGATGTGTTTTCATTAGTCATAATAATAACCTGGTAAATTCCGTCTTTAATTTCAGTAACATCAAAAAACGTCTTATCTCCTGCTTTTGAATGATTTAATTTTATTTCTTCGATGGTTTGTCCCAGCATATTAGAAAGTTTCAATGTGATTTCTTGAGGTGGGGCTGCATCAATCTTGAAATGAACGAACCCATTGGCCGGGTTGGGGAACAGGGAATATGCAAAATTCCCGTTTTTGAAATTTTCAACTGAAGTCATGTTTACATAAACTTCATCTGACGAATAGGTACAACCGTTTTCGTTGGTTGCTTCGAGCCGGTAATGGCCGGTTTCTTCAAGGACAAATTCGCGGTTTGTTGCCCCTTTAATGATGCCGTCGCTGTTGTACCACTGGTAGGCTTCGTATTCCTGATCGGCAGTAAGCCGTTCGCCATCGGAAGTAAATGTTGGTTCGAAAGCAAGGTAAACTGTGAGGTGGATAACAATGGTACTGTCGCATTCGTTGATTGTTTGAAACGTTTGCGGGTAGTCTCCTTCTTCGGAATAACCCATGAATTCATCGCCTTCGCAAATGGCTGCCGGTAACTCTATTTCGTAAGTTGGATACACGGATAAATGTGTGGTAACAATGCTGTCGGCACCGGTTGTTGCGGTCAATGTTCGTTGAAAATCTCCGCTTTCGGTATGGCCTTCGTAAATTTCGCCCTGGCAAATGGAGACGTATTCTTCGGTTTCAATTGCTAATTCCTGTGCTTCGTAAGCGCCAATATCGATTACTGCGGTTCCGTCGCCATTTCCATCATAAACACGCGAGTTCCCGACAAAATCCGTTTCGCCGGGATCAAGTCCGTTCAGTTCGGGCGTACCGGCATCGATGCAAGGTGATCCAAACATTAATTCATAGGTTGATCCTTTCAGCGATGGATCTTCTAAAATATTCCCGTTTTCGTCAATAATGTTGTATGGTGCTTCTTCAGCATCAAAAAATACAATGGCTCCCCCGGGATTGCCGTAAAAAATGTTGTGAGCGATTTCAGGCAAATCTTCTGTGTTATTGGCCACGATTCCTGCCCCTGTAATACTTTCGCATGAAATCCCCATGGATGTAATGGTTGAAACAGTATTGATGCAACCCTCTGTTACTAAGGGCTGGTTTGTTGGCCTTTGGTATATTATTTCAAAACTTCCTGACCCCTCAAGGCTAACAGTTACATCCAATCCACCTCCATGTCCAAATTCGGTTACGTATGATTTTGATTCAACCCAGAACATCTCGCCAGTCTCGGCCCAAACCGAGGTGTTTAGCCCTGCGCAACCCGATAATTGTACTTCTCCGGATGGCCCGTTGTTTATAAAACCGAAATAGTAAGTAACGTAATCTATTTTGGCCCCATCGTAAGTGTAGTGAAGGAACAGATTATTTTTATACCAACGCGACAATCCATTGGTTTCATTGCCCGAAAAAGATGTAAATGCAATAATGTTGTTCACAATTTCGGTATTATTGTTTTCAACGTATATAACACCACCAGCCTGGAGTGAATTGTATACTAAATGGTTATTGAGAATGGTTGGCACTGAACTGTTATCTGAAAAAATTCCGGGGGTGCTAAAGGCTTCATTGTGGTGAATTATATTGTTTGATATGAGTGGGTTGGAAATGTTCTGAATGGAGATTGCTGCGCCTTTTAACATGTTACCCACATAACATTTATCGGTACGTTGGTGATTGTCGCTGGTACAATATCCGGTTAAACCGGTGCCTTGATCCGATTGGTTCAGCGATATTTCATTTCCCGATATGATTGGCGATGAATTATTGCAATAGATACCACATCCCCGGTTCCCAAAAATTTTGTTTTTTAAAATGTTTGGTGATGACTCGTCGAAGTAAATCCCTCCACCGTCATAAGCTGTATTGTTCCCAATCTCATTCATTATTATCCAGCCTGTTGTATTTAACAAGTATATTCCACCTCCATGTTGTTCCGTGTAAAATTCTCCGGCACTTTCGTTATTTTTAATTTGATTACTTTCGATGTTAATGTATGCGTTTTCGCAATAAATTCCACCCCCGGTATTACCCGAAATATTGTTTTCCCGTATCTCTGGTGAGCCGTATTCGCAAAAAATACCGCCACCTTTTGAAGCGCTGTTATTAATTATTTGGTTATTAATGATTGTTGCTGATGAGTAGTACAAACTTATCCCGCCTCCAAATTGTGCATAACCTCCCCCATCGTTAATACAATTTTTTATAATGTTGGAAATAATTAATGGTTCTGCGAACGAGGTACTATTAATCCCGGTCGTGCAACTTTCAATAATATTATTTTTTATTGTTGGAGAAGAATTGGCATAAGCCCATATCCCCATCATGGCATTTTTTATGGTAAATCCTTCAACGATACTATTATCATCCTGGCTGTTAAAAATGAAACCTATTGGAAATGGTAGGCCCTGGCAATCAATAATGCAATTTTCGGGCCCCGATTCTGATTTTACAATTACAAAATCGACTGAATTAAAACCAATATTCCCCTCATAAATGCCATCTGCTACCAGGACTGTATCACCATTTTGTGCCGCATCAATAGCCTCCTGAATAGTTGAATAGGATGAGGGAACTTTTAACGTGGCAGATTTCACACTAACATTGAATAAAAAAATGATGCCCAGTAAAAAATAGTTTGATACTTTCATTGGTGAAGTTTTTGTTTTATATTTTAACTCAGAAAAGAAGTCATAATGATAAATTGAGATTTATCATTAGGTTGATAAGTAATCATGAATCAACCTGAACATAAGAACAAACAAAATTAGCAAGAAATATTATTATATTATAATTTGAGGCAAACTATTAGTTTGAATATGAATAATTAATGCATTTTATGAAAACTGAAATGGGAGTTTAGAATGAAATTATTAATTTAGGATTTCAAAATAAATTTATTTGCCATGAAAATTCTTATCCCCGCCTTAGGATCAAGAGGCGACGTTCAGCCTTACCTGGCTCTAGGGCAAGCCTTGATATCTGCCGGAATTGATACAACCATCGCTATTAATCCGGCCATTGAACCCGTTGCAAGGGAATACAACATCCCTGTTAAATGTGTAGGAAAACCATTGGATATGGGAACGGTTGCATTAGAGATAATGGATAAGTCGAAAGGTAACTGGCTGAGGGGCTTGATAGCAATTATGAAACTTGGAGTAGAATTAATGGAAGATGCTTCTTCCGATTTAGAACTTCTCATAAAGAGTTGCGATTTACTAATTGCAACCGATTGTATGGCAGGCATTGCTGAGGCACAGAAGCTTAAAAAACATTGGATTTCAGTTACATTGCAGCATGTAAGAATACCACTGAAAAAGAATGAAAGAACGTTTAAAGAAAAAATAACTGGTTTTTTCTGGTCGATGGGGGCTCCATTTATGAACGCTTCAATTAATCGTTACAGAAAAAAGGTAGGGGTTAATAAGATTAAGGATATCAATGAGATGCTTTCTGAAAAGTTAATTCTTTTACCACTAAGTCCGGTGTTTGTTCCACCAAAACCAAACTGGATAGCCTCTGCCCGCATGACAGGCTTTTGGACCGTGAAGATATCCGAAGAATGGGAACCCGATGAATCGCTTTCATCTTTTGTTTTAAGCGGTGAAAAACCTGTTGTAGTTACTTTAGGTGTTATGGGGCTTTCAAATCATGACAAAGCCCGTGAGACAGCAAAAATAGTATTGGATGTTTTCAGGAAAATTAAGGTTAAGGTTGTTGTTCAGGGATGGAACGACCTCTACGGGGAAAAGGACAAAGACAATTTAGTCTACCATTGCGGCTCAGTTCCACATACATGGTTGTTTAAGCATGCTAAAGCTGTAATGTTTCATGGAGGTTTTGGTACAACTGTTTCTGTGTTGCAGGCAGGTATACCTTCGCTGGTCATTCCACACCTTATTGACCAGTTCGTTTGGGCAGGCCAGTTGTTTAAAGCAGGTGTCAGCCCTAAACCGATATACCAGTATAAGCTTAATGCTGAAGTTCTTGAGGAACGGCTCTGCGAATTATTGAATAATGGAAGTTTATATGTTGAAGCTGAAAGGATAAAACAAGAACTTGGTAAAGAACCGGATGGCTTGCAGAAAGCCGTTGATTTAATTAAAAAGGTCGTTAAAACCTAGCGTTTTTCAAATGAAAAATAAATACTTCTTTTTACTTTTTACTCTTCTAATTGTTCCCTTTTCCCGGGCACAGGATACAATTCGTTATGTGGAAACAATCGACGATGTAGCAATTGAAGTTATCAAGATAGTATCTTCTAATGACGATAAATTAGAAATTGAGTTATTTGCCGGGCAGAAGGAATACTTTGAAAAAGCGAATAACAAATTTGAAGCGAACTATTTTAAAATCATTGATCACGATTCGAAAACAAATATCGAATTAAGTAGAAAAGAGAATATGATTTATGCCCTGGGAGTTATTAAAGGGGAAAAGATAATAGAGGAATACCAGATTGATGAACGTCCCTGGTTCGGGATAATTGACATATCCCTTGAAGATTTTGTGAGAAGTAATGAAGAAGAATATACTTTCTGGGTTTTTGATGTCAATGGCCATAAAATGAGAAAAATGGTTGCCCATTGCGAAGGTGTTGAAAATATTACTTTTCAAGGTGAAATAATTAGCGCACACAAAGTTAAAGTGACCCTTACCGGTTTTGCAGCGCTATTTTGGAAATCGTATTACTGGTACCGCATATCGGATAAACGTTTTGTAAAATATTCCGGCCCTGTTGGGAAGGATGCATCGGATACGACAGTAGAATTATTGGAATAATTTCAGAAGATTTTTTAATTTTTAGTTTAATTAACTTTATTGTTAAAGATTTAGACTGAAATAGATTTCTCAAATATAGGATATGTTATATTTACATGTTTTTGAGATTGAATCAACTTACTTAACTTTGGTATTATGAAAAAAGATATTGTCATTACACTCCTGACCGGGTTATTAATTCCGTGCATTTTGTTTTCAGGTTGTAACCCTTCAACAAAGTCAAAAACGGATAATAAAGAAAGCACTGTTGCCAAAGCCGACACTTTCTGCCTGCAGGATGTTAAGGACCAGGTTGTCGATATTATCATGGAAATGAACCAGGCTGAAGATATTGTCCCGTTGTTAAACAGGGCCGGGGCTTCATATATAATCGACCTGACAGTTCCACTTGAATTGTCAGAGAAACAGATGACACTTGACGAACAAAGCATGTTCTGGGGCATGGTCGTTTTCGATATGATTTACGCCAAAACATACAAGCGCACCGATGTGCTGGCAAAAGTGTCTGACCTGGAATACAAATTCAAAACAGAGCTTGGGCTTGGTGGAGCGCTTGAAAAGGTTAAAGGGTACGACAAACGTATTGAAGCAAACAGTGACAACAAGGATTCGCTTGATATCCTTTTCGATGAAGTTTCCAATATTTGGTTTTCTGACTTATCGGAGAACCACCTCAATGTGCTGGTATATTCAACATTGGGGAATACTGTTGAAGCGCTTTATATAACAACCCAGCTTGCCTTACTCGCATCGGATAATTCGGAATTGCTGGCCCTGGTTAACAAACAACACGATCAGGTGGCCAAATTCTCTTCAATGCTGAAGTTGGTTATGGAAGATAAGAGCATAAAACCTTTTTACGACGATTTGGCTTATGTTGCTGCAAGCTTTGCTGAAAATGAAGCAATAACCGATGATGTTTTAAATGATATTGCGGTAAAAATTGAAAAGGTTAGGAACGGGATGCTGAATTAAGCCTTTCTCCATTTACGGGTCTTTCTTATATAATTGGCCGATTTTTTCATATCCCGGTGATTTTTTTTGATTTATTTTGCCTATTGAAAAGTTAGTCAAAACTGGATGTTATGAACCGTGCTTACTATATCGACCGGCTCAGAATTATACTCACCATGCTGGTTATTTTCCATCATTCAGCCATTGCCTTTGGAGCCTCAGGTGGCTGGTATTATGTAACGCCAAATGCTACTAATGGTATAACTCAAATGATCCTTACCATATTCATGGCCATTGATCAGGCATATTTCATGAGTTTCTTCTTTTTTATTTCAGCATTGTTTATGCAGGGATCATTCGACCGGAAAGGATTGGGAAAATTCTTAAAAGACCGCTGGATACGCCTGGGTATTCCTTTGGCAGTTTATACATTATTGCTTCATCCAACGCTGGTATTCAGCATCTTTAAATATCTTGATAAACCAACCGGAACATGGTCGCATTTTGTGTGGGTTATAAATTCACAACACATGGGACCCGGCCCGATGTGGTTTGTACTGACCCTTCTGATTTTCGAAACTTTATATGCCCTTTACAGGTTTTTTTCTAAACATCGAATCGTAGATAAAAAAGAAAGAAGGTTGCCTGAATGGTGGCAAATTGCAATTTTTATTCTTGGAGCAGGAATATTGGCATTTTGCATCAGATTGGTTTATCCCGTGGGGAAAAGCTTTTTTGGTTTACAGTTTGGCTATTTTATTTTGTATGTTGCCATGTATATAACAGGAATAGTGGCCAGCCGAAACAATTGGCTTGAACGTTTGACCCTGAAAAAGGCAAAACCATGGTTTTTTGTTGCCTTGTTTACAATTCCGCTATTAATTGGAATAGTAGCGCTTAGCAGTTCGCCTGAAAAAATGAATGCTTTTTCGGGTGGAATAAATATTCAGGCTATGTTCTATGCCTTATGGGAACCGTTTATCTGTGTTGGTTTATGCTACTTTCTGCTGATGTATTTTAAAAAGCATTTGAATCAACCCAATCGTTTTGTATTGTCACTTTCACTTGATAGCTACACGGCCTATATTATACATCCGTTTTTTGTGGTTGGGGCAACCTTTTTGTCGGAGAGAATTGCCCTGCCTCCTTTGTTGCGCCTGATTTTTGTATTAGCATTGGCTATCCCGGGCACCTTTATTGTTGCCAGGCTGATAAGGAATATTCCCGGAGTGAAGAGGATTTTATGAAGTTAATAGATTTATATAAAGAATAGAAGGTGAAGATTGTTTCAATCGCATCTTCAAAGCTGGTTGGCGTTTAGAACCGCAGTTGGCAAGACTGTTTGCCCCAAATTTGAAAAACATTGCCCCGTTTGTATTCAATTACTTCTGGATTTATCCCTATTTTTCATCCAATTTATAAACATACAATTATGCGCAATTTTCAAATCTTCACGTTATTGATATTTGGGATATTCACATTTTCCTGCAACCAGGAAAAACCTGTTCCCGAAACCTACAAAAATCCAATATTGAGGGGCTTTTACCCCGATCCGTCTATCTGTCGAGTAGGCGACGATTACTACATGGTAAACTCATCGTTTGAATGGTTTCCCGGTGTGCCTATTTTTCACAGTAAAGATTTGGTGAACTGGAAACAGATCGGACACGTGCTCGACCGGCCCGGGCAATTGCAGATAACTGAAGGAATGAAAGCATCGTCAGGAATATTTGCTCCAACATTGCGGTACCACGATGGCGTGTTTTACATGATTAATACCTGTGTATATTGCCGTGGCAATTTTTATGTAACAGCCACCAACCCGGCCGGACCATGGAGCGACCCTGTATGGATCAACACACCGGGGATTGATCCCTCATTTTTTTGGGACGATGATGGTACCTGCTGGTATGTTGGCGCACACAATATATCAGGAAAACGTGAGTGGGAAGGACAAAACGGGGTGTTTATTCAGCAATTCGACCTTGAAAAGAAGGAGTTGGTTGGTGAACCCGTTCAGGCAACGTTTGGTCACGCTACCAATGCTGTTTGGGGCGAGGGACCACATATTTACAAGATTGACGGCCGTTACCTTCTGATGATTGCCGAGGGCGGGACCAGTTACAACCACGCCATAACGGTTTTTGAAAGCGACAGCGTGAACGGCAAATACACACCTTCTCAGATTAATCCGGTATTAACCCACCGCCACCTTGGGCACGATTATCCCATTTTTGCCGTGGGGCATTGTGATTTTATTCAAACCCAAAACAACGAATGGTGGGCCGTTATGCTGGCTGTGAGAACCTGCGACGGGATGAACCTGCTGGGCAGGGAAACTTATCTGGTACCTATGGAGTTTGAAAACGGATGGCCGGTATTTAACCGTGGTATTGGTAAAGTGCGGTTTGAAGAACAACGCCCGAATTTGCCCTGGACACCAGTTGAGCCATATCCTGTTCGTGATGAGTTTGATACGGATGAACTGGCCATGAAATGGGTATTCCTTCGTACACCCAATGAAAAATGGTTTGATATCAGCGATGGAAAAATTACTTTCGATGTGCGTCCTCAAATGATGACCAAACTCGAACAACCTTCATTACTGGCACAACGCATAACAGAATTCAGCTTCGATGCCTTTGTGAACGTGGAATTTGAACCGGCTGCTGAAAACGAAGAAGCTGGTTTTGTAGCCATTTACAACAACATGCGCAATTTCAGATTGGTAAAAACTATGGAAGACAATGAACCTGTTGTAAAACTTTTCCGTGTTAAAGAAGG
>JAFGEV010000444.1 GCA_016931385.1 Prolixibacteraceae bacterium | reverse complement strand
ATTCAGATCAAGTCTTTTTCATGTTTGGCGTTTTAGTTTGGGGGATAGTTTTTTGGGAGACATCAGACGATGTCTCCTTTTTTTTGTATTAACTTTGATAAGTTTAAAATTGGCTCTAGGGTAAGTATGGATTATTAAACAGATCTCTATTATCCTATTAAAAAAGTATTTTTGTAATTGTTTTCTCATAATTTTCAAACCTATGGGCACATATTTTAAAATACTATTACCAGTTTTATCTTTTGGACTTTTTACCTTACAATTAATTGCACAGAAGCCCACACCAACCACTGCCACAATCACCTTCATCGCAAAGGAGGGCGACCGGGCCAAAACATACATCGGGCAAATGAAAACCGGCAATATTGCCAGACTGAAGTTTGATCTTGAACAAAGCAGGGGCTTGAATAACGGAACAGTTAATAATTATCAAACTCAAGATTCGAGGGTTGGATATGTTAATAAAGTCACCTCATCAACTTCAAGGAAAAATTTGAAAAACAGAAAGGAACGGGCCGAAAACGACCTGATTGGCCACTTCAGCATTAAGGACACGGTCGATTTTGAAAAGATTGAATTGAAAAAGCAGAAAGCCCTTGATAAAAAATATACTACAGAGCGAAACCCAGGTTTTTTCAAAAAAATGTTCAGCCCGTCAAATGTTAAAAAGGACAGCTACCTTTCTAAAAATTATAAATTCACAACAAAAAGGATCAGAAACGGGCAAACTTTTAAGAAAAAAGCCGGAATTGTTTCATTTGTAATCTCTTTTAAGATCATAGAGAACGGATATTTAAATACTTACGTGAATGTTGTTAATGCTGAACTTATCCCAGGATCAGCATACTACCTTAAATACCACGGAACAGGCTCAAACCGGAATTATTACCTTGAATATGTGCCGCCCACAAGTCGATAAAATTAAAACCTAATTATTACTATGAGATACCCTTTATCAATAATACTGACCCTCATGCTTTATACGGTTACAAATGCCCAGCCGTTTGGTTTTGCCGTTGAAAATTACCATATCGTACGGCAGGAATACGAAAACAGCAGTGGTGAAAAAGGCAGCACAGTTTTCAAATATGGTTTAGATGGACGATTGACACAATCCCGATGGTCGTTGAAAGATACCAGCAGGTATTCCGACAATTATTATGAACACGATGCTGAAGGAAACCTGATTTCAGCATTTCGCGTTTTTTCCGACGGATTGACTTCTTGCGAACTTTTTACTTACGACTCAACCGGCAATAAAACCTTCGAACAATTTTTACGTTCCGAGTCCATTTCAGGTTCAGCAAGTTATGTTTATGAAGAAAGCCGTTTAACAAAGGCCGAATTGAATAAATTCAAAGGATGGATGAGCTGCACTATTTTATATGAATACAATTCGTACGGTCAACGTACCTCAGGGCTGATATTTAAAAATGACAAGCAAGTTGGTATTATTCAATACGCTTATGATTTGGCGGGAAACCTTTCACTTGAACACTGGGATTTTGACGGCCAATGGAGCCAGACATTCCTGTATTTCTATCAGATGATCGATTTTAAAACGTATTTTTATTCAAGTCCCTTTTTGAGGTGTAAAGGCCCATTCAGGATTTCAGGCGAAAATTACACCTTCAACAATGAAACCGGAGGCCCTTCTGAATATCTTTATAATGAAGATGACTTGCTGGCCCAAAAAGTTTTTACACGGTCCGACGGCGTTTCGACCAAAACCAGATACCATTATGACAAAAGCCGGAAGCTGATTTCTTCGGAAAGGGAATATTCAAATGGTGAAACTGCACGTTTTACTTACACTTATAACCACCATGACCAATTAATTGCCCGAAATTATTTCAGGGCCGACACTTTATATGGTTTCGAATCGTATTTATACAATGCCCTTGGCGAACTTGAAATGGCATACCTGAAAAACTTCGACAACTGGCTTACAGGCACACTAACATTTACAACCGACTTTTCAGGAACAGTTACAAGCGGCAAATTTATAGACCAGGATGGATTTGATGCAGAAGTCTCGTTCAAATACAACTCCCTAGGAAACCTTACTTCAATTAAGTGGGACTTTTCATTTGGAAAATTTCAGGAATATTTTTTCAATTATGAATCCTATATGATTGACCAGTAGGATTACTCCCGGCCCGTTGATTCCTTATAATTCTGCTTGACATTATATTTTTACAAAAATCATTTTGATATAAATCCACATGATTGCCATAAAAACTAATTTCAAAATAATTTTTTGACCTACCATAAATTGTAAACTGTCCCCCCTGATAAGGTTATGTATTTATTATTTTGCACCTGTTATGCATGATAGAGCATCATGCATAAAACAATCAATTTTCAATTAACGAATGATCATCATGAAAGCAAAATTTCTTTATATCATAACTATTATCCTTTTTGTTTTTATTCAAAATGCGAATGCCCTTGATGCAGACATAATAGTTGCCCTTGATGGCAGTGGTGATTTTATTAAAATCCAGGATGCAATTAATTCAGTACCGTCGAACCAAAGTACCCGCCGAACGGTAATCTTTATTAAAAATGGGGTATACAATACTGAAAAACTCATTGTTCCATACGACAAAAAGAATGTTACCCTTATAGGTGAAAGCCGTGACCAAACCATCATTTCCTACCATATTTACGATTGCAGCAATGCAGAATCGGGCAACAAATGCCCTGCCGAAGATGCCGCTTTATGGACGGGGGACAATATCAGGACATCTGCAACGCTGACCATTGCCGGCGACGGATTCAGGGCCGAAAACCTGACCATCAGGAATACAGCCGGGCCGGTTGGCCAGGCTTTGGCAATTACCGTTACAGGTGATAAAATTGCTTTCGTTAATTGTAACCTGCTAGGTTACCAGGATACCGTTTACCTTTGGACTGCCGGACAAAGAACATACTTTGAGAATTGTATGATTCTTGGCCGAACCGATTTTATATATGGCGGAGGCATTGGTTTCTTCGAATCATGTGAGATACGCAGTTATGGCGGAGGGTATATTACTGCTCCATCAACAGCACAGGATCAGCCCTATGGGTTTGTTTTCAATAATTGTGAACTCACATACTCTACCGGAAGCCCAAGGAATGGCGACGATGGCAACCTTGTACGTTTTGGACGCCCATGGCACAATTACCCGAAAGTGGCCTGGCTGAATTGCTGGATGACTGAAATGATCCATCCCCAAGGCTGGGGCGATACCTGGAATATGAGCTATGCTGCAACCAGCCCCGATCTTCATTTATATGAATACAACAATACAGGTCCCGGGGCCGACATGAGCGGAAGAGCTGCATGGGTTGGATTAAGGGAAATTACCGATGAAGAAGCAGAAAACTACACAGCGGCAAAAGTATTAAACGCTACCGACGGATGGGCTCCTTATGAAGAGGCACCCCTTGCTAACACGTATGTATGGGATGGCGGTGGTGCCAATAAGGGATGGTACACCCAGGAAAACTGGGATCCCGATGGAATCCCTGCCATTGCTGAAATTGCCATTGTTTCAGGCAACCAGGTAATTGAAGCCGATGGTGGTTTGTTTAATGCCGACTTACTTTTAAAAGACGGTGCAACATTGAAGGTCGTGGCAAACAGCGTTGCCCGATACATTTCAGGAGAACATGCAATAATAAAATCGGACGGAGACTACTCGTTGAGCGGGATAGTGGCTTCAAAAGACACCATAACTTTGGTGATTTCATCGGTTTTCACATTGAATACTTCTTTTAGCGGGATAAATTCAATTTTAAAAGATTCTTCAGGAACAGCCGTATTAAATGTTTCAAACGAAAGCTTCTATGGGAATTTCATTGTTGCGGGAGGCACACTTTATGCAAAAAAGGCGAACTCGTTAGGCAAAGCCAATGTTGAAGTTAAACCAGGTGCCACATTATGGGTAGAAAATGATGATGCCTTTTTCCCTGAAAACTCCTTATCGGTCGAAACAGGTGCAAAGGTTCAGTTGGATGCCAATATTACAATCAGTGAATTCTATATTGATGGAGTTATGCAAAATGCAGGTGATTATAACTCCGGGACCCATCCAGATTTATTGCAAGGAAGCGGCACAATAATTATTGGCCGTCCAAGCTCTTTCTTGTTTTCGGGTGGAGTGTGGGATGAAGCAACCAATTACTCACCCGCATTGTTGCCTGAAGCAGGCGAAACGGTTTATTGCGAGGGCGAAATGGAAACAGCATCAACAACCAATCTTGCCAATGTCACTTTTGTTGAAGGAAAAGGAAGGCTACGCTTACGGGGCACCCATATTTCAACCGGAACATTAACCTTCGAGGGGAACCAACGCATTTCGTATGCTACAAGTGGCGAAGGCTTTTCGCTCGAAGCTCCCATTGTTGTTTTGGGTGATATCAGCTTAGAAATGAGTAGCGGCAATGCAAATGGAAGTATCATGACCTTACTTGGAAGCATATCCGGTTCAACAAAAATTACTGTCAAAAATACTCAATCATCAACAGCCAACACTTCAAAAGTTTGGCTCTTGGGGAACAACGAAGCCTTTAATGGAGTGTGGGATGTTTCTACGCCGGCAACCAATCCTGCTGGAAATGCAGGGCTTGTCGGGGCAGCTGGAAATTCCCTGGGGTCGGCCGTCATTATTGTCGGAAGTGGAAATTACCTCCAGTTTAACCATCCCGAATGTACAAACGGCAACAACTTAATCTTGCAGGAAGGTGCCATTATCATTGCCAACGAAAGCGTTCGCCTAAAAACCATAAAAATTGACGGAACAGTCTACGATTCCGGGATTTATAATGCGACCAGCCATCCGGAAATTATTCAGGGATCGGGTGATATTTATGTTGGAAACACCGGAATTGAGCAAAATGTAAAAACTGAATTTGGCGCCAGCTATTATTCAGGTTATCTGATTTTAAAAGGGAATCCTGAGAAAATAACTATTTACAACATTTACGGATCGTTAATGCATTCTGAAAAAGTGAACAACACCATAATGGGTATCAGCCTTAAACCGGGGATATATCTCATTGTAAATGAAAAACAAATTGGGCGAAAGTTGGTGGTCAATCCATAAATGATATAAAAATTTTGGGCATATTTTTACAATTTTAAAGGATTCGCAATCTTTTTCCATCAGGGCACTAAACCACAATAGACGTTACAAGGACAACTCAGATGACTACCCTGCCATCAGGAGGTCATTATCCCCTGGTAAAGTTTAACTTTTATTGTTATTTTTCAGGTAAAATGATCTGGTAGTTTCCGCTCAGGTGCATCAAACTGAAGAGGTACAGCAGACCATCATAATACGGATCGAAATAACCATCCTCGTATGGTTCAAGTTTTGCATTCCAAACTTCATCAACAAACTTCCAGCCCAAAGCCTCGGTACTCATTAATGAGGCTACCCCAGATGTTGACACCAATCCAAGCGAATGACGAAGCTTCTGAAAGCCGCCTGCCGGAAGTACCCACCCAGGTAAAGTACCATCGGTGTTAAACTGATCTTCATAGGTATCCATACCACGGCTATACAGGAAATTCTGAATTCTACGACAATAATCTTGTTGCCAATCAACATCTTTACAGTACCACGAATAATCCATGGCAATGTTCATGGGTACGCGCCATGAGTCGTACCTGAAAGCTGCCCTGAAACGTGACTGTTCGGGTTGTTTTCCGCTGTAATCGCAATAATCCGGGTTAAGCCCGGTAATAGAATCGCAGGCTCTGTGTAAAAATACCCGGGCAGTATCGGCACAATCGCGGTAAAACTGTTCATGCCCATCGTTGGCAAATTCGGCCCATATTTCATAAAATGCAGGCAAATGGTACGACGGGTCGGTACGGTTGTACCCTCTGGACTCAGGAACGAAGCTGATTTGTTTGTGTTCAACATTCAGAATATTGTTGATCCCTTCACTGCCATCCTTGCTCCACATGGCATCAAGTATCCGGCGGGCTTCGGCATAATAGTCGATGCCAGTATCGTTGCCCCAACGGTTCGATGCAAAAAGCAAATCGGTAACAAAGTACAATTCACCATCGGAGGCTGATCCTTCCGAATTGTGTGCCCCGGTTT
>JAFGEV010000087.1 GCA_016931385.1 Prolixibacteraceae bacterium | reverse complement strand
TTTGTTTTAAATGCAGAATCGGAAACTTGCAAATATCCATTTATTGTCCAAACAGCGCCGTTACCTAATACACAAAAGACATCTCCGTTTTCTCCATTTTGGTCCTCATAATTTGTGTTCCATAAGTGATATGCACAAGCATTGGATGTATGAATCTTAGTCCACATCGCACGCCCCCAGCTGCCTGTGTACGAATTTACATAAACACTGCCATCGTTTTCGACCCTTAACTGGGATTGAGCTGGTTTTATAAAGGTAAAAATGAATGTTGCTATTATAGTTATTGTTATTATTGCTTTCATGATTGTAAATTTTTGAAGTTCTTATTATTGTTAATTAGAGATAAAAGATGTTGTAGAAATTCCATAAACCTAGTCCGGACAAGTATTAAAATGAGTAATTACAGTTAAAGTACTTCCATTTGGAACAGTAAAATTATTACCCAATTCAACATAATCGGTTGCCCTTAAAAAAATATTTGAATTATTAGGAACGGTTGAATTGGTCAATTTATAGTATTCCTGTACTTGATAATTGTGGCTGGTGAAATTGAAATTGCTTTGGGTGATACCAGAATTACAACCATCAGTTTTTAACTTGTAATACTTGAAGTTTTTAAACCTCCAGTATTTAGTAGGGAATGTGGGTGCATCAGGTGCACATCCCCCATCATCAATTTGAAATGTTAAGAATAAATACATAGGATTATACGGGACATAATCAACATCATCAATTTCCCAAACTAAATCATCATTTAAAAGAACCTTAATATACTTTGGAGACCAGACCAATGAATATTTATTGTAGTTTGACGATAAATCTGAGTATCCCCCATATGTTTCTGCATTATTCTCACCAACTGGATTAGTCGGTTTAAATGATCCGCTATGAAATTGTGTTCCATAATAGCAATCACACCCATTAGGTTCTAATATATCAATTTCATTCCAAAATCCTCCAATACCGGAATGTAACCAAAATCCACCCCATGGGCCTTGTGTACCAGATGCTGGTAATTGACTCTCGATTTCAAAATAGCCATAAGAAAATGATTTTGTATTTACTGTTTCAATGCCACCAGAGATATAGTTACTTCCAACCTTGTCACATCTTAAAGTTAATACACCTCCCGATGCTGTAACTTTTGATGAGTCGTAAGTCTCTAATCCCCAAGTGTTATTCGGGAGTTTACTTCCCCATATGGAATAATTGAAATAATTGAAATTATCCTGAGTGTCAAGTGTGTAATGATTTGGATCTTCTGAAGGGGTTTGTCCCCTGATATTGATATTTGGTAGCGCTATTATTAGCAGGAGGACAAAACATCTCAGTTTGTTAACAGGATAGTTTGTTTGTTTGTTTGTTTGTTTGTTTGTTTGTTTGTTTGTTTGTTGCGCTTTTCCGCGCATTTTAAAATTGACTGTTTCATTTTAAAGATTTTTAGGTTAATAAATTTTTTGCTTCCAGTGGTTCTCCCACAAAGGTGAAACTACTAAAAAAAACCAGAAATTGTTACCGGGATATCCGGGGGACAATGCCGGGTTTTGTCGGGAGCTGTCATTATTTAATTCAGAAAACCCTTAAAAAGGTTACCATTTAAAATATATGTTATAAAGCATGAATTGAAAATACATGTAAGCAGTTCCTTAGGTTTTTAGAGGTTTCACCCATGGGTGAAACCTCTACTTTATTTTCTTAGCGTCTTAGCGCCTTAGCGGTTAAGAAAATTACCCATTGCGCCTTTGCGCCTCAGCGGTTAATATCTTTGATCATTCCCCGCCATTTCCGGCTTTCTGTGCATATTCCGACGGGTTGATCCCGAACTCTTCGTTAAAGCATTTGCGGAAATATTTCAGGTCGATAAAGCCAACATCGTAAGTAACTTCTTTCACCGAATAGTCGCCGGTTTGAAGCATTTCGGCAGCCTTGTGTAATCTTATTTTCCTGATAAAGCTGTTGGCCGACATGCCCGTGATGGCCTTGAATTTCCGGTAAAGCTGCATGCGGCTTAAGCCAAGGTCGGTGCAAAAATCGTCAATGTTATAATCTGAATTGTCGAGGTTTTGTAAAACAATTTTCCTGGCTTTTTCAACCAGTGGGTGTATATCGGTTTTTTCGGGTTCTGAGGGTGTTTTTTTACTGTCAGTGTAATTCGAAAGGTTGAATTTTTCTTTAAGCTTCAGTTGTTTTTCTATCAGTTTATGAACCCTTACCAGAAGGTGTTTCGGGTCGATAGGTTTTGGTATGTAAGAATCGGCCCCTTTCTGCAGGCCTTCAATCCGGTCGGTTTGCGATGAAAGTACGGTAGTAAGTATAACCGGTATGTGGTCGGTACGTTCATCGGTTTTCAGCGAGTGGCAAAGTTCGAGCCCATCCATTTCGGGCATCATAATGTCAGAGATCACAATATCGGGCAGGTTGTTAAAGGCTTCTTCCATTGCTTGTCTGCCGTTTTGGGCTTCAATAATCCTGAAGTCGTTTTCAAGCAGGTTCCTTAGGAACTGCCTTACTTCAAAGTTGTCATCAACAATCAGGGCGATCAGTTCATCTTTGTCGAACGAAGATTTCAGCTCAGCCAGGTTGGCATTGATTTTTTGCTGAACGCCCTGGTCGATTGTTTTCCAGTCAACAACCGGTTCTTTAAGGGGCGAGGATGATTTTTCCTCATCATTATAAATGTCTTTAAGGGGCAGGCAAATTGTGAATTCCGATCCTTTTCCTTCTTCGCTTTTTACGGTTATGTCACCATGATGCAGCTCAATCAGCCTTTTTGAAAAGCTCAAACCTATGCCGGCGCTGTTCCTTTTTGTCGAGCTATAAAAACGGTCGAAAATATGTTTTTGGTTTTCAATGGATATGCCCTTGCCTGTGTCGGCAAATGAAATTTTCAACCACGTATCTTCGGGATATACTTTTACATAAATTGAGTTTCCATCGGGAGTGTACTTAAAGGCATTGGATAATAAGTTGAATATGATACTTTCAACAAATTCCTTGTCAGCATAGATGTTCTGGTCGAATAGGGTTTTATAACGGTAGTCGATATTGCGTACCTGGGCTTCGTAGTTGAAGAAGAGAAATATATTGTAAACAAAGTCGGAAATATTTGTAAGTTCAACTTTCAGTTTCAATTGTTCTTTTTCACTTTTTCTGAAGTCCATTATCCTGTTGGTAAGTTGGAGAAGGCGGCTGGCGTTCCGGAATATCATCAACAACTGGTCCTTAAATTCTATTGCAGTTTCTTTTTCCAGAATCCTGGCAAGCGGCCCCATGATAAGAGTGAGCGGGGTTCGGAATTCATGCGAGATGTTGGTGAAAAACCTCAGTTTTAGTTCATCGAGTTCCTGTTGTTTCCGGTATTCAATTTCTTTTAACTGTTGTTTGTGTTTCTCGTGTTCTTTCATAATCCGGAAGTATAGCAACAGGAATATCGAAAACATGGCAACGATAAAATAGGCAAAGTAAGCCCATGTTGTAGCCCAAAGCGGCGGTGAAATGACAATTTTAAGCTCAAGGGGTGTGTCGCTCCAAATACCATCGTTGTTGGTGCTTTTTAGTTTAAAGGTGTAAGTTCCGGGTTGTAATTTGGTATAATATGCCATGCGGTGATAGGCGTCCCTGTAATTCCATTCTTTATCAACCCCTTCGAGCATGTAGGCAAACTGGCATTTTTCGGGCAGTTGATATTCAAGGTTTGAGAACTCTAACGAAAATGTGTTTTGGTTATATTTCAGGTGTATTTCATCGGTGCGTGATATATTGCAAGTGAGAATTCCTTCCATGCCTGCACTGCAGGGGTATTTGCGTTCGTTAAATAGATAAAAATTAGTAATTTTTGGTTTTGGCTTGTTATAGTTGTATTCAATTTTATAGGGCGTGAAATAATCTATTCCCTTATAACCTCCAAAATAAAGGTTAAAGTCATCGTCTTTGTAAATACTGTTCAGGAAAAACGATTGGTTTTTAAGCCCGTCGGAGTTGTCGAAAAGTTTATATGGTTCATCAAGGTTGTTAGAATTGATCCTGATCAGCCCCTTTTGGGTGCCGATCCATAAAAAGCCGATGGGATCTTCAGTAACCGATTGTACATCGAAAATAATGTCCTTGTAAAAGGTTTTGGTATAGGCTCCATTCTCGTGTACGGTCAAACCTGCTTCGGTGCCTATCCAAATTTTGTTGTTCCTGCTTTGGTATAGGGTTGTAACAAAGTTGCTTGTTAAACCGTTTTTTTCAGTAATTATTTCCTGTGAAATAATCGTGTTGTTCGCTAAGCTCATTTTTACAATGCCCCCTCCGTTTATACCTGTCCAAATAAACCCTTCATTGTCTTCAAGTATAGAAAATATGGCAAGGTCGCGCGAGGATGGCAGGTTCCCGTTTTTATCTTTTAATGGAAGAAAACGGTCGTTGTTCCTGTCGAGAAAGAATAGTATTCCTTCCCATGTACCAAGGATTATAGTTCCGTCGCGTTTTTCGAATATTGAAGTTACCGTGTACTTTTTAGGTATTCCATTTTCATCAGTAAACAAAGGATAATACTTTAGCCTGTAAGGTTTTCGGGAAGGATCGAAAGCAAAAATACCCAGGTAATTTTTTGTTGAGAACCATACATCACTCTCAATGGCTTTAAGCGAAAAGATAAACTGTGGGGTTAAGTCAGAATAATTCGAAAACTTAACAGGTTCGAGAACATCGGTTTTATTATTCAGTTCAAGCAAGCCTTTCCCCCAGCTTCCTACAAAAAAATGGTCACCGGTTTTATCAATCATGCTAATGATGTCGGGTATGTTTTGTGGATTTTGCGTCGAAAGAGACCTGAATTGTTGTTTGCGTTGAATTAGTGAAAAGAGTCCGTTTTCACTTCCAATCAAAATAACGTTATCATGTGAATAGATCAGTGAGGTTATGTTTTGTTTCGGGTTGTGCTTCGGATTGTTAACGGGCAGGTTGGTAAGTTTGCGGTCCTCAACGGAATATTCAATAATTCCGTCTTGTGTTCCCATCAGGAATGATATTTTTTTTTCATTTTTGAGCTTTAAAACAGCACGTATACGATGGTTTACCAACTGCTGAATTTTATTTCCGTTTTCGGTTATGTTGAAATGGAACAGGCCTTCGAGGGTTGATACCAAAAATTCATTCTCATCTATCACCGCGATTTCTGAAATATGGTTTTCGAACAATGGGTGGTAGATATGTTCCGACTCCCTGGTTTTTAAATTGAAAATTACGATACCATTGTTGCCCAATACAACCTTGTTCGAATCGATAAAGCTTATTTGTGATACCTGTTTGTTGTTAAGTATTTCAGGATGATCTTCATAAGTTATTCGGTTTGTTACAACTCCTGTGCTGTCAATAATATTAAGGCCCCCGCGTTCGGTCCCAACCAATATAGAATTGTCGGGGGTTGCGCAAAGGGCAATAATGTTGTTGTCCGAAATTTGTAATTCAGGTGGGGCTTCTTTCTGGTAGTTTTTAGTCTGGTATGTCAACAGGTCAATGCTGTAAAGCCCCGACACAAATGTGCCAACCCAAAGGGTATTGTTGTTGATGATTACCACTTCAACCTTCATGGCATTGAAAGCAGGGTTGATGGAAGAAAAATTGATGGCGTCGTAGCCGTCGTATCTGTATAATCCTTTCCATGTCCCTATCCATATAAAGCCTTCGTTATCCTGGGCCAGACAGTTAACAGCGCCCTCGGGCAGTTCGGTTTTGCCCGACATGTTTTCGATAACCAGCTGAGGTTGTGCCTGAAGTGCCAGTTGAAGGCTTGCGAAGGCTATGAATGCCTGAAAATATTTTATGCCTTTTTTAAAAATTATCATATGCTTTTACTTCCCGGCGTTAAGTTGCAGAAAAATGGTCGGAAAACAAAATAGGGTGAACTTCAATAAAGTTATTTAATCCTACCCATTAAGCTGTTATAATGTTTAATTATCTGCATTGTTGAGTCGCCTGCAAAAACAGAATTAAGCCCTTGCTCTTCCTGAGGGGGGTCGCCGATAATATCATCGCCTGGTTTCCATAAATGATCTGGGTTTTTATATGATGGTAATCCTATGCCTGAGAAAGACCAGAAATTAGATCCGGCAAGCGGACCATTCCCCAATGAATTTTCATAGATTATATTAAAGGCAGCGCTGAAATATTTATCACGGGCTTTAGTTGGTGAATCAGGTTTAAATGAAAAACCATCGCGTGGGAAACCAAATTCTTCAAAAACGATTGGTTTGTTAAACTCACGGGCTTTCTCAATATGCTCAAGCATATAATCTGCACAATTTTTTATGCTTAAATCAAGTGTCCCTTCAATATCGTTTCTGTCGAGCCAGCCCCAGTTCAGCGGCCATATATGCATGGTAAGGTAGTCGATGTTTTTATTTTGATGGATAGTGTCGAACAGCGCCCAGTTTTTTCGGCATCCATGATAACCTTCGGTGCCGGTTGTAACCAGATGATTCGTATCGATGGTGTGAATAAGCAAAGCAGTTTTGTGTAAAAAATCAATAAAAGCCGGAATATTTTCATCGGAGAACGCACGTGGTTCGTTTCCCAGTTCCCAGGCCATGATGGTTGGGTCGTTGGTGTATCGTAAGCCTGTGTATGAATTGATTCTGCCAAGGATATACTTTACATGCAGGTAAAATTGTTCTTTACATTCACTACACAGGTGAAATTGTTTAGTGTATTGCATGAAATCCCACCAGGTATGTCCTTCCCACAAAGGGTAGGGTATAGGGCCGTACCCGTTCCAGTTGAGGTATTGGGCATAACCGCCTGACCACTCCCAACTGTTGTTCAGGTAAAGGATGGCAAGCATGTCGCGTTTTTTCATTTCGGCAAGCAGGAAGTCGAGGCCTTCGAGTTGATCGATATTATATTTGCCTTGCTCAACCTGTAATGTTGGGGTTACGCGGTGTGGTTCCCCGTCGGGGCCTTCGGCGCCTGCAAGTATCCGCAGGTTGTCAATGCCATGGGCTTTCATAAAGTCAAGTTCTTTAATAAGCCGTTCCCTGTCTCCAAATTCCCCCTTCGATCCTAAAATGGCACCGTACCAATAATTGGCGCCAATATAATAATATGGCTTGCCATCCTTAAAAAACTGATGGCCTTTTACACTGACAAATTCATTTGCTTCTTGTTTTGTGCAGGCCAATGCAGCAATGAGCAAAATAATGAGAATACCCGGGGCATATTTGATTCTTCGCATAATTTTCATTAGTGAGTTTTTAATTATCGGTCGATTGTAATTTTTTGTGTTTCGACAAAAATATTGGTATAAACTGAAACAAAATAAATGCCGCTGTTTATTCCTTCAAGGGGAAAATTGACTGAAGTTACAGGCTTATTAATTTCCAATGACCGGATTATTTGTCCCTTTGAATTTATCAGCGAAACTTTCAGGGGTGTTGATCTTTCAAAAAAACGGATAGTGACAAAATCACTGGCAGGATTCGGGGAAATAATTTCAGTTATTCTTTTTTTTTTGATATCAATGCCAGTATATTTTTCCCATGCCGCAGGAAGTTCGTCAAGTGTGGTGATACTGCCGTGGTTGAAAAAAGATATTTTATGCCCCATTGAATTGACTTCGTTGTTAAAAATAAAATCGCCTGTCCAAGTACAGTTATATAGCCAGCGTGTTTCATTGGTCAACATTTTTTCGGGGCTCGGTATTGTACCGTTTTCCGACATGGTAAGCATGCGTTTGCCATCGAAAATATTCCTGAGGTTCTCGAACATAATCGGCGATGCTCCATAATTTCCATTGGGGAGGTAAACATCAACACCCAGTATGTCGACGTAGTCATCACCGGGGTACCATTGCAATGCATTTTCACTGTCGGTTGTTGTCCATACCCAAAGTAGGTTGTTGATTTGGTGGTGGTTTGTAAGCCGGTCGTAAAGCAATTGCCAGAGTTCAACGCAGGCTTCGGGGCCTTTTGCCCCCCACCAGAACCAGGCGCCCTCTGCTTCGTGCAAAGGCCTCCAAAGCACAGGTATATTTTCATCCTGAAGCCTCTTGAGTTCTACTGCAATGGCATCAATATCCCTGATAAGGAGCAAATATTTTTCAGATTCTTTATTTTCGAGTACCCATTTGATATCGAAGTTTGTAGCCCTTGTGTAAAACCCGCTCCACCAGGGTTGTTCATCGGTGTTTGGCAGGTCGGTTGGAGCGTTCCAGTGCCAGGTCAGGGTGACCATTCCACCAGTGTTTTTATGCCATTTAATTACGTCTTCGATTGCTTGTGAAGTTGAGCCGTGCTCTATCCGGCTGGGTGAATAATCAATCAGGTCGTTGCCATAAAGCGCGGGGTACTTCCCTGTGATGTTGTGGATATAATCGATGTCGGAGTTGGCATCGGTATACGATTTGCTTTCAGATTGAAACTGGCCGGCAAAAGTGGTTGTGCCAAAGTGGAAAAGCAAAAACCTGTATAACGCTACAGCCTCCGCTGTCGTATTTGGGTTAACAGGGTTCTGAGGTATTTTCCAGGCGGCTGAAGGCAGGGGGTCAGCAATCCTGAAGTAGTCAACCTCGAACCACCCCCAGCTTTTAAGAATAGAAATGTTGTTTTCCCCTTTCTCAAGATAAATCTTCCCAATGTTTATTTCACTGAAATTGCTTGTTTCGGTAAACCTGACATCAGCTACCAGGTCGCCGTTAATCAAAACATAATTGTTTTTTGGGCCGCTGGGAGCTGAATATCCGATATAGACCTGATATTTTCCTGAAGTTTCAATATCGAATGTAACTGTGAGCTTGTCGTTTTCTTGATCGAAGCCGGTTACATAACCACTTCCTGAATAACCCTTATGTGAAGTTGATTTGTTTACACCTTCAAATATGCCGTCTTCAGCCTCAAAAACCTGGCTTTGTGCCTGAAAAGAAAGCAAAAGCGACAAAAGGCAAATTATATGAAAAGGCTTAATTTTATCGATTTTTTTTTTCAAAGCATTCAAAATATAAGTTCGACTTAAAGATAATAAATTAAGGGGATTCTATTTTTCACTAAAAATCAATTCTCTTTGATCGACTTAACCATAGTGCGACACCTTAATCTTTCAAAACACAATATTACTTATAGCAATTTTTTACCTGGTGGAAAAATGTTACAAGATAAGGGGGTGATAGTTTCCACTATCAGAAATAAATTTTAAACGAATTTTCTGCAAAGTATACATTTCTCCCCCTTGTTTGTAAAATAAGTCTCGTTTCGATTCGATAATTCATTCTAAAATTGTATTTCGAAATTAATGAAGAATATTATGAAAGAAACGTGTTTCCGGAAAAACGCCTTAAATATGTTTTCCCCAATATGGATTGTAAGGAGAGGTTTTTGGGTTGCTTTTTTGAGAAACTTGTTTTTATTATTTGTCCTTACTGGAATGATCGGTGGCTGTTCTTCAAAAGCCCGGGAAAACATAATTGATAAGGAGGTTGAAAACCTTCGGAATTCGCTTAACAATATTTCAGGAAAATATATTTTATTCGGGCATCAGGATGACCTTGCCTACGGGCTTGGCTGGAAGGGAATCAGGGGAAATTCCGATGTTAAATCGGCAACTGGAGATTATCCGGCGCTCTTTGGCTGGGAACTGGGAAATATTGGCGACTTTGAAAACATCGATGGCATCCCGTTCGACTCTATTGTCAGTTATATAAAACTTGCACACACTTTGGGAGGTGTCAACACCATTAGCTGGCATGCCCGTTACCCGGTTACAAACTTCAACTCGTGGAACCTGACCGATATTGACGTTCAATCGATATTACCCGGTGGTGATAACCATGGTTTGTTTCTTGAAAAACTTAATTTGCTGGCTGGTTTTTTTCACCGGCTAAAAACACCCGAGGGCAAACCGATACCTGTGATTTTCAGACCCTGGCACGAAATGTATGGAAACTGGTTCTGGTGGGGGCGCTCAAAATGTTCCGACGATGATTATATACAATTGTTCCGATATACTGTTGATTATTTAAAAAATGAAAAAAAGGTTTCGAATTTGCTGATTGCATTTTCACCTGATAACCGTTTCAATTCCGAAGATACTTACCTTGAACGTTATCCGGGAGATGAATATGTTGATGTTTTAGGCCTCGACGACTATGGCGACTTCCGAAGCGGCAGGCTCGACCTTGTGGTGATCAAACTGGGAATAGTATCAGATATTGCAAAAAAGAAAAATAAGATTGCTGCTTTTACCGAAACAGGTTCTGACAAACTTGAAATAAACAACTGGTATACTTCCAACCTCTTGCAGGTATTGAAAGCAAACGATAAAACGAGGAATATGGCCTGGGTTATGGTATGGCGAAACCGCGATAGTGAACACTTTTACGTTCCAAACGGGCAACACCCCCAACAAGAAGATTTCAGATTGTTTTGTGATGATAAAATGATAATTTTGCTCGACGAATACAAAAGACTTAAATAATCGATATGAGCCCATTGTTTGAAAAACGCAGGGGGGCTGTTGAAAAGGCCCATCAAAAACTTCTGTCGAAAAAAAACAAAGAACTTTTCAGTACAAATGGTATTTATTGCAGGTATAAAAGGCCTGTGCTAACCCGAGAACATATACCCCTTCACTGGCGTTTCGATTTTAATCCCGAAACCAATCCATATTTTATGGAGCGTATTGGTTTTAATGCAACTTTTAATGCAGGGGCAATCAAATGGGAAGGGAAATATCTTTTGGTTGCTCGTGTTGAGGGCAACGACCGTAAATCGTTTTTCGCTATAGCAGAAAGTCTTAACGGGATCGACAACTTCAGGTTTTGGGACCGGCCAATTACTTTACCGCAAAACAACGATTGGGATACCAATGTGTATGATATGCGCCTCACCGCACATGAAGACGGGTGGATTTACGGCATATTTTGTGCCGAGCGTAAAGACATCAACGCCCCTGAAGGGGATACTTCAAGCGCCACGGCTGCCGCAGGCATAGCCCGGTCGAAAGACCTTGTTACCTGGGAACGGCTTCCCGATTTGATTTCACACGGCGGGCAACAGCGAAATGTGGTTTTGTATGAAAAATTTATCGATGGGAAGTATGCCTTTTTTACCCGCCCCCAGGATGGATTCATTGATACCGGGAAAGGCGGTGGAATAGGTTTTGGCCTGTCAGAAACTATCGAAAATGCCGAAGTGCCCGAAGAGAAAATAATCGACCCTAAAACATACCACACCGTTTATGAGGTAAAGAACGGACTTGGACCTCACCCTATAAAAACTGCCAAAGGATGGCTGCACCTGGCTCATGGCGTGAGGAATACCGCTGCAGGTTTGCGTTATGTCTTATATGTATTCCTGGCCGATCCGGATGATCCTTCTAAGATAACCCACAAACCGGCCGGCCATTTTATATCTCCCCTTGGCGATGAGCGGGTGGGCGATGTGTCGAACGTGGTATTCTCGAATGGATGGATTGCCGATGATGATGGGACAGTATTTATTTACTATGCCTCGTCAGATACCCGGATGCATGTTGCAAAAACCAGTATCGGGCAATTGCTCGATTATTGCCTGAACACACCTGAAGACAGGTTGTATTCCCATCTATCGGTCGAGACTGTCAATAACCTTATCGATTCCAATATAAAGTATATTTAAAAATGAAACCAGCATGTGAAGAATTTACACCTGAGAGTATGATTAAAGTGCATGCGATTTTCATCCGCCAGCTGGTGGACCTTTGAAAACAAACAATTTTGATAGTATGAAAAGGGCTATATCGGAACTTATCGCGGCTCAGGAGGCTGAGCTTGCCAGCATCCTGAATTTTTGGATTAGCCATGCAGTTGATAAAGAAAACGATGGTTTTATAGGCAAAATCCTATCTTCGGGCGTAAAAGTCAGGGATGCTTCAAAGGGGGCAATCCTTAACGGCCGGATTCTCTGGACCTTCTCGGCCGCATATAATTACACTGGCAACAAAACCTATCTTGAATATGCTCACAGAGCTTTTGATTATTTTATTGGGCATTTTATCGATAAAAAAAATGGTGGGATTTTTTGGGAACTCGACTGTAAAGGAAACCTCATTAACACCCGGAAACAAGCTTATGCACATGGATTTGCCGTTTACGGTTTGTCGGAATATTACAGGGCAAGCGGGAATGATAAAAGCCTTCATCTGGCGCAGGAATTATTCTGGACAATTGAAAAACATTTTTACGATAGAAAATCCGGGGGTTATATTGAGGCCTTAAGCGAGGACTGGAAACCACTTGCCGATATGCGCCTGAGCGATAAGGATGCAAATTATCCGAAATCGATGAACACCCACCTTCATATTCTTGAACCATATACGAACCTGTATCGTTGCTGGAAGAATCCAATTTTAGGGGAAAGCATCCGTAAATTGATCAGGCTTTTCCTTGATAAAATAATTGACAGAGGGACTGCTCATTTTCAATTGTTCTTTGATATGGACTGGCAGGTTAAGTCGAATACCGTTTCGTTCGGGCACGACATTGAAGGCTCGTGGTTGCTGGCCGAAGCGGCTGAAGTGCTTTCTGATAATGCTTTAATTGAAGAGGTGAATACCATGGCTGTTAGAATGGTTGATGTGACCATAGCAGAGGGAACCGATTCCGATGGCTCTGTTTTCAACGAGAAGGAAGGGGATATACTTGATACCGACAAGCATTGGTGGCCTCAGGCCGAAGCAATGGTTGGTTATGTAAACGCATGGCAAATAACCGGAAATAAAAAGTATCTGGATGAGGCCGAACGTGTATGGGATTTTATCGACCTGAAAATTATCGACCACAACCTGGGTGAATGGCACTGGCGGGTCGACTCGTCGGGTGATATTTATAGCGACGATGATAAGGCTGGATTCTGGAAATGCCCTTATCACAATTCAAGGGCGCTGATGGAAGTGTGCTCCAGGGTTAAAATTTAGCAATTACATATATGAATGAAAAAGTTACCCTTAAAGAAAAGGTAGGTTACGGTTTTGGAGATGCCGCTTCATCGATGTTCTGGAAGATTTTTACATTTTACCTTGCCATATTTTATACCGATGTTTTTGGTATTTCGGCTGCAGCCGTTGGTACAATGTTCCTGGTAACCCGTATTTGGGATACAGCCAACGACCCTATTATGGGAATTATTGGCGACCGGACTAATACCCGATGGGGAAAATTCAGGCCTTACCTGCTATGGGTGTCTTTCCCTTTCGCTATAATTGGTATATTGCTGTATACAACTCCTGACTTTGGGACTACAGGAAAAATAATCTATGCCTACATAACCTATACCCTTATGATGATGGTATATACAGCCATTAATGTGCCTTATGCCAGTTTGCTGGGGGTAATGACAGCAAATTCGAACGACCGTACAACACTTGCTTCATACCGTATGACCTTTGCCTTTGGTGGAAGCCTTTTGGTGCTTGCTCTTTACCAACCGCTTGTATCATTATTCCAGAATGGTGGCATAAAGGTTGGACCATCGTACCAGTTAACAATGATTGTGATTGGTGCCGTGGCTGTTTTGTTCTTCTTGTTCACTTTTTCATGGACACGCGAACGTATTAAGCCACCAAAGCAGCAACAGCATAACCTGAGGGAAGATATAAACAACCTTTTCAAAAATGTTCCATGGTTCGTTTTGCTCGGCGCCGGTGTAATGACCCTCATTTTTAACTCGCTTCGCGACGGAGTAGCTGTTTATTATTTCAAATATTTTATTCTTGATGAGACTGCAGTTGCAATTTCAAAACTTACCATTTCCTTTAGCACACTATATTTGGGGCTTGGTCAGGCTTTTAATATATTGGGCGTAGTAATGGCAAAACCCGTTTCGGCCCGGATAGGAAAACGCAAAACATTTATGGCTGCAATGTTTGGAGCAGCTATATTTAGCGTGTTTTTCTATTTCTGCAA
>JAFGEV010000443.1 GCA_016931385.1 Prolixibacteraceae bacterium | reverse complement strand
ACTTCGATGCTAAGCGGCCTGTTTACATTTTCAAAAATGCCTGGAATGCTCAGGCAACCTTCTTCATAGGTGCCGCTTTTGTCTCCGAAATTTAGTATCTCGGGATTAAAAAAAGCTTTTTCAATTTTTGGTATTTCAGGGTCATCCATTGGCGTAGTATCTATGATGAACGCATTTTTCAAAAGCTTTACCTGTGGCGCTGCCAAACCGATACCCTTTGCTTGTTTTAAAGTTTCAAACATGTTTGCAGTAAGTTGTTGAAAGTTGTCGTCAATGTCAATCTCAACTGCTTTATTTCGCAAAACCGATGCGCCGTATTTTATAATGGGTAATATCATAGTTGCTTACAAAATATAATTTCTCACATAATAGTCGTGGCCGTTAAAATGGCTCTTTTTAATGTATCTATGTGATATTAAGGATTTTACTAAATCCATGCCTGCATGCTCTTTTTCAAGCAATTCGGCAAGCGTATCATCACGTAACGGATGAACGGCTGTAATGTTCAGTATATCGTTAAGGGCATTGCCTGTAAACCCGGTGTTGGTGCCTTCAAAGCCGGTTAATGTTTCAGTGTCGATGCCCTTATCCCAGAAATATTGCCAGGTTTTTGTAATATTTTCAGCACTAATGGCTTTTAACCCTTTTTCAGCCGGTGGCCTTGTAGGAATGGATAAATAGGCCGTTTCTACATTCAGTTTTGCAATGAAATCAGCCGTTGCTTCAATGCTCGATTTATGATCGTTAAATCCTTCAACCAACATGGTTTCGGTGTGAAGACGTCCATTGTATTTTGATGCAAATTCCTGAATTCCTTCTAAAATTTTTTCAAGATGCAGATCAGGGTGCGGCCTGTTTATTTTTTGCCAGGTGCCGGGTTCAACAGAATCAACTTTTAGCGAAACCCAGTCGGCATGCATTAAATCCTTGCGGACTTCTTCCATGTAAATAAGTGAGCTGTTCGAAATGATGGCCACTGGAATGTGAAATTCTTTTTTCAGAGACCTGATCTCTTCGCCCAGGTTAATGTCCAGCGTGGGTTCGCCATTGGCAACAAAAGTCAGGTAATCGGGAATATGTTCCCGTTTAAGTTTTTCAATGTGATTTTTTACATTCTCCAATAGATATGCGGGCTCGTAAAATTTTTCCCGATTCACTGTTGGGTTTTTTGTTTGGCCAATCTGGCAATAGACACAACTGTACGAGCAAATTTTGCGCGATACAATGTTGTTGATGCCAAGGCTGAGCCCGAGGCGTCGTGATGGTACCGGTCCAAATGCAATCATACAGTTTGAAATTTTAAAATATGAAAACAAACCGGTGTTTTGTGGGCATGAACCCTGATTAAACACCGGAATGGTTAATCAAAGGGTATTTTAATTTTTTATTCCTGTTTGCCCAATTCTTTCAACCGGCGTTCAATATCTTCCTGTGTTTGTTTCAGCGATTCGGCCTGTGCTTTCAGGTTCCTGATTTCATCGTCTCGGTTCAAAGATGGGTGTATTCCCTGTCCTGGATAGTAAGCTCCTCGCATGTTTCCAGAAAACCGGCCACGGCCCATGCCTCCGCCGCGTCCCATTCCACCGCCAAAACCCCGGCCACGTCCCATCCCGCCGCCAAAACCTTTGGTGTAGCCGGGACTATCGTATCCTGCACAATATCCTAATCCTCTTCCGGTCATGGGACCTTGTCCCATTGGTCCGCTTTTATCTCCTCTTGCCATAATTTCAATTTTTTAATGTGTTTTACATGTTTTCGTGTACAAAGATAAAAAACAAAATGAACAAATGTTCACATTGGGTTGTTTTTTTTGAAAAATTACCGTTTCAGTTTAAATCTGAAAATATTGGACGAATTGTTTCAAAAGCACAATAATCATAAAATATGAAAAGGGATTATTTGTTAAGAAAAAGCAATAAATGTTTTTTTATGAACGTTTGTTCATTTAATTTTGTCCATTAAAAAAATTGAACATGTTACATCATATTGCTTTAACCATTAACGATCCCAATGAAATTGAAACATTTTACAGAAATGTTCTTCAGATGGATGTCCATCATTCTTTTACAATGAATAAAGAGTTATCGGTTTCAATTTTTAGAATTGATCGTGAAGCGGATGTTCATTTCATGAAGGCTAACAACACTGCTTTTGAAATATTTGTATCGCCTTGTGAAGAGAAATCAGCTTATTCGCATGTTTGTCTGGCATATACCCGTTCTGAAATAATTTTTGAAAAGGCTGAAAAAGCGGGATACAAAACGTTTATTAAAAAGCGTAGCGGCCACGATACTTATTTCATATGGGACAAAAGCAGAAACATGTTTGAAATTAAGGAGATTGAAAATGAGAAGAGGGAATAGCCAGCAACGCCGAAGGGGTAGCTTTGGGCAACGGCGTTTCACAACATCTTTTTGTATCTGCACAAGTTGCGGTTATACTCAACAACATATAGCAGGAGTTCCATGTCGTGACAAAAGCTGTCCGGTTTGCGGAAAGCCGTTAATAAGGAGTGAAAACAGAAAACCAGGTGCTGAAAGGGTTAAAGAAAAAAAAACATATCCCGGAAGCAGAACCAAAACGAATAACGAAAACCAAAACTCAAATAAAGCAGAAAACGGGTTCCCGGTAGTCGATACCGAAAAATGCACCGGCTGTGGAACTTGTGTTGAACTATGCCCACGTGAAGCCATTGAATTGAAAAATGGTGTGGCTCATATATTGGGTGATAATTGTATCAATTGCCGTTTATGCGAACGAAAATGCCCTGAGGGTGCAATTCATTAATTTTAAATAGCATGGCCAACTGGATAAAAAGTAAATCGAAGCTGAACCTGCTGATTGATGCTGTAATGTTTGTTGCATTGGCTTTGATGGCGGGTTTAGGATTCCTGATTAAATGGGTACTTGTTCCGGGTTTTGTCAGGAACGAAAAATACGGCAGCGATGTTGAACTCGGGTTTTTGGGGCTCGACCGTCATGAATGGGGCAGCGTGCACTTGTGGGTCAGCATCTCGTTTTTAGTATTAATTTTATTGCATATTGTTTTACATTGGCAGATGATTGATTGCATTTTCCGGAAGATGGTTTCGGGAAAAGCAGCAAGGTTGGTAATTGCCGTTGTTATTGGTTTATTGGTCTTGTTTTTTGCCGTGGGGCCATTGCTTATTTCCCCCGACGTAGTGCCCAACACCGTAAGCCATGAACATCATAAAAAGGGCATTCAGAAAAAAGTGCCTGCATCTACACCACCTAACCCCGGAGATGCTATTAGCCAGGAGCAAGAACGTGACACAAAAAAGGTTTTTCCCGAACAGAAAGGAAATCCGGAGCATGAAGACCATGCCCATGATTTGGACATTGCCGGCTACATGACGTTGGCGGAAGTGGCAGCCAAATACGAAATACCAGTTAGCATGCTGGCTGGAGAATTCAACATTTCGCCAGCCAGTTACGATGAAAATGTTGGCCGGTTAAAACGGCAATACGGCTTTAGCATGGATGAGCTAAAGGAAGCGGTTGTGGATTTAAAATCGAAAAAAATAAAATAAAAATTTATCGAATGAAACTTACTGAGAATCTTAAAAAAGAATGGGGAAACAGGTTGGAGGCTATTGTGTTAACAACTGTGTCGGGCGGAGGTGTTCCAAATTCAATTTATGCTACCTGCAATGCCTTGTACAACGACGAAGCCATTTTGGTGGCAAACAATTTCTTCGATAAAACGTTGAAAAACATCGAATCGGGCAGCAAGGCTTCTGTTTTGTTCATTACCAAAGACGATAAATCGTTCCAGGTAAAAGGGAGTGTGAAACATTATACATCGGGTCCCGAGTTTGACAACATGAAAAGCTGGAATCCCGAACGTTTGCCGGGAAATGGTGTAGCTGTAATTGCAATTGAAGAAGTTTATAGCGGCGCTGAAAAAATTATTTAACACAGAATTAAAATATTGGTTAGCTGTTGCTTGCAATGGTTATTCTGAATAATAAATAGATTAAAACAAAAAAAATATATTGTTCCAATTGTAATACGCTTCTGTACAAGTATCATAAAGCGAAAGAGGGGCATTTGATTAAGTGTTTTAAGGATCAAATAAAGGATGATTATACAAATGGAGACCTGAGATGCCCGAAATGCGGAATTCTTTTTGCCCGGGAGCAAATCTACAATGGGCGTACGGCAAATAAAATCATTCAGGGAAAAGTATATATGAAGCATTAGAAATATTTTACTACAAGGTTCTTCAATCGTTAAAAACAGGCAATGGAAAACCATTATTTTCAAAATGAAAAACAGGGTACTATTGAAGAACTTAACCGGCAAATAAAAAAATGTAATCTTTGTCCTTTAAGTTCAGATAGAATACATGCTTTACCCGGAGAAGGAAATGTAAATGCCCGTCTGTTTTTTATTGCACAGGCGCCAGGAGAAATTGAAGACAATGAGGGAAGGATGTTTGTTGGCCCCACTGGAAAAGTTGTTGATGAACTTTTTAATGAAAGCGGATTAAAACGCGGTGAAGTATACATGACCAACTTAATCAAGTGCAGATTGCCTAAAAACCGAAAACCAAAACAAAAAGAGACTGAACTATGTAGCCGGTATTTAAAACAGGAAATTGAAATCGTTCAACCTGAGTTTGTTATCCCGCTGGGATATTTTGCGACAAAGTTTATTTTTGGCTTTTACCTCGGTAAAAAAGAGTTACCTGAATATGCTACGGGGAAATTATTTGTTGGGAAAAAGTTTAAAATTTTTCCTTTGAAGCATCCCTCTTCAGTTCTTTATTCGCCTGAAAATATGCAATCGATAAAGCATGATTTTATGAAAATTCCCGTTTTTAAACATGAGTGTAAATGGCACCCTGTTTGTCCGATGAAGTATTTTTACGAACAGGGCAAACTTGACAGGAAATGGATAGATTTGTACTGCAAGGGAAACTGGAAAAGCTGCGTGCGTTATCAAATGGAAGAACGCGGGCAATACCATCCTGATAATATGCTTCCCGACGGGAACATTGACGAAAGTTTACAGTAAAGTCCCCAGGGAAATTTCTTCATTCAATAATTATTTTTGACATAAATAAAGTGTTTCACTCCAATTTATAAAAGCTGCCTGCCGGCATGTTATATCGGTACAGGTTATGTTTTCTTTTGAATGTTTGTTTAATCTTTTTTTTAAAACGACAATCAAAAATGAACAAATGTTCATATGGCTTGTTAGTGTTGTATATATATGGTTTTAAATGAATGGTGAAAATGAATTTGGCAGGTAGAATAATTCTGAAAGATAAAACAATATGTGATTGAAAAAGAATAAAATATTTTTCCATTTTCAAGGAGGCAATTCTTTTTTTTAAAAATGGTTTAAGAAATATGATTAAGTTTCGGAAGTGAACAAAGGTGAAAAAACACAATATTTCGTTTAGCATAAAGTCAAAAAAATATTGTCATTAAAATAAATAGGGAGGCAAGCCATGAATGAAATTGTTAATTTATTTAATAACAAAAAATGGATCGATGCCCCGGGATACCCGGGCGGGACCCAAAAAAGAATTTTGCATGATGAAAATGGTGTAAAAACTGTTTTGTTAAAATTTCCGGAAGGTTTTTACATGGAACCCCATGCCCATATTAATGCCGAACAACACTTTATACTTAAAGGAGAGTATATAAGTGAAGGGAAGGTATTTCACGCAGGGACATTTCAAAGTTTTAAAGCCCATGAAAATCATGGGCCTTTTGAATCAAAAAAGGGAGCCCTGGTATTGGTTATATGGTTCCCGCAATAATTGATATAAAATGAAACAGAAGGTATTTTATGGCTTTAATGATTACTGATGAATGTATTTCATGTGGTATTTGTATAAGTGAATGCCCAAATGAAGCAATTTCGGAAGCGGACGTACTTTATTTTATAAATCCTGATTTGTGTACTGAATGTGTGGATTTTATAACGAACCGTAGTGTATGAGTGTTTGCCTGTAGATGCAATTATTTTTGATCCCGGGCATAAAGAAAGCAAAGAGGAATTACTTGAAAAAAGAAACGAATACATGGGGAATAAAAGAGTTTAAAAAAATAATGGAGACTAACAATTTCAACATTATTAAACAAAATGTAACTGTATTACAGCAATCGCTTCCTTCTGGAGTTATACTGGTAGCTGCTGCAAAAACAAGGTTGCCCGATGAAGTTAACGTAGCAATAAATGCAGGTATAAAAACAATTGGTTATAACTATGTGCAGGAAGCTGAAAAGATGCACCGGGTTATAACTAACGACGTTCAGTGGCATATGATTGGCCATTTACAGCGTAATAAAGTCAAAAAAGCAGTTACGCTTTTTGATATGATTGAGACAATCGATTCTGTCAAGCTTGCCGAAATTGTAAACAGACAATGTGCTTTAATAGGTAAAGAAATGCCTGTGCTTATTGAAATTAACAGTGGAAAAGAATCGAATAAAACCGGTGTTTTACCTGAAAATGTACGCACGTTGTTAAAACAGATAAATAATTTGCCAAATCTGAAAATACAGGGTTTAATGACTATGGGCCCGCGTTTTGGGAATCCGGAAGATGCCAGGCCCTATTTTAAATTGACTAAATCGTTATTTGATCAGTTAAAAAAAGAAGAAATGCCCAACGTCGAAATGCATTTCTTATCGATGGGAATGAGCAACAGTTACCGAATTGCCATAGAGGAAGGAGCAAATATTGTAAGAATAGGAACCATGCTGTTTGGTGAAAGAATCTCTTAATTTATGGGTAGTTTAAATAACAAGTAAAATGAAACGGCCATGATAAATCGGAGAAAATTGCAGGTATCGATTCAGGAACTTAAAGAAAAACGGAATGCAATAATACTGGCTCATGTTTATCAGCGAGGAGAAGTACAGGATATTGCCGATTATGTGGGCGATTCGTTGGATTTAAGCAGGAAGGCTGTTAATACAAATGCGGATGTTATTGTTTTTTGTGGGTACTGAAGACAATTTTACATACCGTTCAAAATCCGATAATCCTGATAAAATATTTTTTCCTGTTAATATTTTATGTGAAGGCATGAATAAAATAACCCTGGAAAAAGTTAAAGAGACGTTGGAAAAAATGGAAAATAAAGTTGTTGTTCCGGAAGAAACCAGGGAAAAAGCGGTAATTGCCCTGGATAAAATGTTGAAGGTTTTATGAAAGAAGCGTTTTTATATCAAAAATTTGATAACAACAATGTACGATGTGACCTTTGCGCCCACCGTTGTTTAATTCACGACGGGAAAGACGGAATATGCAAAGTAAGAAAGAATGATAACGGTATTCTCTATACTAAAGTATATGGCCGGACAATTGCGCAACATATTGATCCTATTGAGAAAAAGCCCCTTTATCATTTTTATCCCGGTTCAAAAGCATATTCTGTTGCCACTCCGGGATGTAATTTTCGATGCCTTTTTTGTCAGAATTGGAATATT
>JAFGEV010000442.1 GCA_016931385.1 Prolixibacteraceae bacterium | reverse complement strand
GCTGCACCCTTTTTAACCTGAAGTACATCGGTTACAAACAAGGGGATTTTCGATTCGCCTGCAATTTTGCTTAGCAAATTAATTCCCTGATAAACGGTATTGTCACCCGCGATCATTATTGCATCAATTTTTTGTCCAACAAGGTATTGGCCTGCCATGTGTATGTCATTTGAACTGTTTACAGAAGCCGGCACTATCTCGATGCCCAGTTTTTTAAATTCATCGGTGAAAACCCTGGCTGCCAGGGCTGCATTAGGCTCCGCGTTATTATAAGGCAGCCCTATTCTTTGTATGCCGGGCAAACACTCACGCATCATGGCAATTATTTCAGTGCTGTGTAAGGGGTCATAAATGCCGTAGAGGTTAGCCGGAGTAGATTTTATATCAAGTTGATGTGGGGCAAATGACACAGTAAAAACAACAGGTATTTCTTTTATAATTTGTGCAGCAGCAACCATGCATGGGGTGCTGTTGGTAATTATCATATCAACACCCTGCGATTGAAAAGATTGAAGGATGGTAGGGATCAACGATAAATCACCCTGTGCGTTGTTTTCAATGAGTTTTATATTTTCCCCGTTGACAAAACCCGAGTCAGCAAGTATCTTAAAAAGTGCATCTTTTGCGGCATCAAGCACTTCATCCTGGGTTACCTGGATGTATCCAATTTTAATATTTTGTTCACTTTGGGTACATGAAATAAAAGTGAGCATAAAAAGCGCCAGGTAAAAGTAATATTTAATAATCCTTGACATCGGTTCATATTTAATAACAGTAATTTAAAAATCCTCAGAGTTTAACAGGATTACTAACTTTAGTTTTTAAAAGGGCATTTTCGAGAACTTCAGAAATTGTACCAACAAAAATGAAGTTCAAACCTTTTAAATAAATTTCCTTAATTTCTTCTATATCCTTTCGGTTTTCTCCTGACAGGATAATGTCGGTAATTCCGGCACGTTTGGCAGCAAGTATTTTCTCCTTAATCCCGCCAACCGGCATAACTTTGCCCCTGAGCGTGATTTCACCGGTCATGGCAACATTCCGTTTTACCTTTCGCTGGGTAAAGGCCGATGCCAGAGATGTAACCATGGTTATCCCCGCTGAAGGACCGTCCTTGGGAATTGCCCCCTCGGGTACGTGTACATGTACATTCCATTTAGAAAAAATATCGGTGTCAAGTTCAAGTTCCGAAGCGTGGGCTTTAAGGTATTCAAGCGCCAGCATCGCCGATTCTTTCATCACATCGCCCAGGTTACCGGTAAGGGTAAGCTGCCCCTTGCCTTTGCTCAGGCTTGTTTCAACATATAAGATTTCACCTCCCACAGCTGTCCATGCAAGACCGGTAACAACCCCTGCAAAATCATTGCCCTGGTATTTTTCACGGTTGTATTTCGGAACGCCAAGGAATCCCCTGACATCCTCTTTTGAGATGGTTTTATTTACCTTTTCATCGAAAGCAATTTTTCTGGCCAGCCTGCGAACAATTTTGGCCAGTTGTTTGTCGAGAGCCCGCACTCCGCTTTCACGTGTATAATTTTCAATAATAAATTCGTATACTTCTTTACTGATTTTAAAATTAAAGTCTTTTAAACCATGATTTTCGAGTTGTTTCGGGAACAAATGTCTACGGGCAATTTCAATTTTTTCTTCAACAAGGTAGCCACTCACTTCAATCAGTTCCATGCGGTCGCGCAATGGGGGGCTTATGGTGCTAAGCGTATTTGCCGTCGCGATAAACATCACTTTCGAAAGGTCGAATTCCAACTCAATATAGTTATCATGAAACTCGGAATTTTGCTCGGGATCCAGTACTTCGAGCAATGCCGAGGCCGGGTCTCCACGAAAATCGTTCGATACTTTATCAATTTCATCAAGGATGAATACAGGGTTTGATGTTTTTACTTTTTTGATATTTTGCATAATCCTACCGGGCATTGCGCCAATGTAGGTTTTTCGATGCCCCCTGATTTCCGACTCATCGTGTAACCCGCCAAGGCTCATCCGTGCAAAATTTCTGTCAAGGGCGCGGGCAATCGATTTTCCAAGCGATGTTTTCCCAACCCCGGGAGGCCCGTACAGGCAAAGTATTGGAGATTTCATATCGTTCTTGAGCTTCAGCACAGCCAAATGTTCCAGTATCCTTTCCTTTACAAGCTCAAGGCCATAATGGTCTTCATCAAGAACTTTCTGGGCATGTTTCATGTCGAAGTTGTCAACAGAGTATTCATTCCAGGGCAGGTCGAGCAGAGTTTGAACATAGGTTAACTGTATAGAGTATTCACCAGCCACGGGATTCATTCTGAAAAGCTTGTCGGTTTCTTTTTCAAAAAATTCGGCAACTTCATTGCTCCATTTTTTTGCTGCACCTTTTTCCTTGAGTTCTTTAATTTCCTTTTCAATCGGATTGCCGCCAAGTTCATCCTGAATGGTTTTCATTTGCTGATGAAGCAGGAACTCCCTTTGTTGCTGGTCCATGTCGGTTTTCACTTTCGACTGGATGTCTTTTTTCAATTCAACCAACTGAAGTTCCCTTACCAGGTAAGAAATGGCCTGTATACCCCTGTCGCGCAGGTTGTCTATTTCCAATAACCCTTGTTTTTCTTCAACTTTTATATCGGCATTTGAGCAGATAAAGTTGATGAGGAATACCGGGTTCTCGATGTTCCTAACGGCAAAAGTGGCCTCGGGGGGCATATTGCTTGAACTTTTGGCAATTTTTATTGCAAT
>JAFGEV010000086.1 GCA_016931385.1 Prolixibacteraceae bacterium | reverse complement strand
GCATCACCTACGCTTAAAATTTTTACCTGCTCATTTTTAATGAATATTTTCCCGGTAACGTATTTCGGATGCAGTCCAAAAATGGCCTCAAGCAGTTCGGTGCGCCCTGCACCCATTAATCCGCAAATGCCCAGTACTTCTCCCTTATGTAATGAAAAACTTACGTTATTGACCAGGTGATCCAATTTATTTTCAGGATTTTGCAAGCACAGGTTTTCTACCCTCAGAAGTTCCCCACCCTCAGGGTGTTCTTCTGTAGAGATGGCAGCGCTTAAATCACGGCCAACCATCATTTTTACCAATTGGTCATGATTGACTTCTTTCATATTTCCCGAACCTACTTTTTGTCCGTCGCGAAGTACTTCGTACTTGTCGGCAATTTCGAACAACTCGTTTAGTTTGTGCGAAATGTATACAATGGCAACCCCTTTGTTCTTAAGGTCGTTTATGATTTTAAAAAGCAGCTCTACCTCCTGGTCGCTGATGGCCGATGTAGGCTCGTCCATAATCAGCACTTTTGAGTTATACAATAAAGCCCTGGCGATTTCAACCAATTGTTGTTGCCCTACACGGAGGCGGTTGATGGCCGTTTTTGGGTTAATATCAAGCTGTAAACGCGTAAGCAGCTCTTTTGCCTTTTTGTGCATTTGGGTTGATTCGAGCAAACCGAGTTTGCCGGTTACTTCATTTCCAAGAAAAAGGTTTTCAGTAATGCTAAGGTGGGGGATAAGGTTCAATTCCTGATGAATAATCACAATGCCTTTTTCGGCGGCTTCTTTTGGATTCTTAAACGATGTTTTTTCGCCATTAAGTAATACATCTCCTTCGTATTGACGATGGACTCCCGAAATGATTTTCATAAGGGTTGACTTTCCGGCGCCGTTTTCACCAATCACAGCTGTTACCATTCCTGGAAGTATCTGCATGTTGATATTTTTCAGGGCATACACTCCCGAAAAATCTTTTGAAACATCGCGTATTTCAAGGATTGGTGTTGGTTGTTTAAAACTTTTCATCATACAATTTTACTGAAACCGGAATAATTCGGATGGAACCTATTTCAGGATTATTTTCAATGATTTCAAAAGTGCCGGCAAAATCCATCTTCATGCCGGGATGAACTTTTGCTTTTAAAATCCCGACAATTTCTTCTTTTACTATTTTATTAAGTTCAACCGACACATTGTTAAAATCGGTCATGTTCACAAAATCGTCGATGTTAACCACACCTGAACCATCACGAACAGTATTCCCGAAAATGAAATCGGTGGCCAGTTTAATTTTTAAAGAATCCATCATTGATACAATGAGGTATTCTTCTTCTACCGATTGAACTTTGCCTTCTCCCTTTGCCATAAAGTAGTACCTGCTTGATATCCCCAGCTTTCGTCCATAATCATGAAACGCTTTTCCGGGATTGGATGCCAGCATATTCAAAAGGGATAAAATTTCGGGCGCTTCATCAATGGCCTTTGGAATCCTGCTATTCCAAACTTCATGGGCGTAAACAGCAGCGTTAAATTCCCCCGGAGTCTCATTTGCATTGTGTTTGTCGAGTTTTTGAACATCCAGGGATAAGATGATTACAACAATTGCAACAACCATACCGAGGCTATATTTTAAAGTTTTCTTCATAGCTGCTTATTTTTCAGGCATAAATAAATCAACATTTTCTGGGGTAACCAGGATAACTTCTACCGGGGTTTTGCTGCTGAAATCACGTTTCCCCTTGATATACCGGTCGGCCAGTTCGGCTGAAGTTTGTGCCATCATCACGGGAAACTGCATTACAGTGGCAGCAATTTTTCCATCGGCAATCCCCCTTATTGCATCATTGGCGCCATCAAAACCAAATACCTTGACCTTGTCTTTTTTCCCTGCTGCCAGTATTGCCTGGTAAGCTCCCATGGCCATGGCATCGTTTCCGCAAAATACGGCGTCAATAACGGGGTTGGCCTGTAAAATGGTTTCCATCACGTCCATGGCTTTATTGCGGTCGAAATCGGCGCTTTGCTGGGCAACCATTTTCAATTCCGGAAATTCATCCACCACGCTATGAAAACCGTTCGAACGGTTCCAGGTATTGTTGTCGCCAACCAGGCCGAGTATTTCAACGTAGTTTCCTTTTTTATTCATTTGCCTCACAAAGTACTGTCCCAGTTTAACACAACCGGAAAAATTATCGGAAAGCAGTTGAGTTACGGCTGCATCCTTTGAATTTATTTCACGGTCCATGCAGAAAGTTGGCACCCCTGCATCTTTGGCCCGTTTAACATTCAATACCGAGCCATCGGCATCGGTGGGATTGAAGAGTATAGCGCTGTACCCCATGGCAATCACGTTGTCGAAATGCTCGGCTTCTTTTGCCGAATTGTTTTGTGAATCGAAAATGGTTGCCTCGTAACCCAGCTCTCTGGCTTTTTCGGCTGCTGATTCGGCCAGAACCACAAACCAGGGATTGTTCAGGGTAGAAATTACTACGGCCATTTTTTTTGGTTCGTCTTCCATTTTATTCCTGATGCACCCGGCGAATATGAGTAAAATTACAGGAACAAAAAGAATTATTTTTTTTACTGAAATCATAGTTTACGCGTGTTTTAAAAGGTTTAAAGCTGCATTACAAAGTCCATC
>JAFGEV010000441.1 GCA_016931385.1 Prolixibacteraceae bacterium | reverse complement strand
CATTGGTTACGGTGTTCAAAAGAAAAGCCTTAACACAGGTGCCAACCTTAACGTAAAAGGCGACGATATCCAGAAGCTGAATACCTCTCGCCCAATTGACGCTCTTCAAGGAATGAGCCCGGGGGTTTCTATTCAACAAAGCAATGGCTTGCCCGGTGCCGAAACAAAAGTTTATATTCGAGGAATCGGTACTGTTGGTAATGCTAAACCTCTCTACATAATTGATGGCGTTTCGGCAGGCAATATTGATCACCTTGCACCTTCCGAAATTGAGTCAATTGACGTACTTAAAGATGCTGCATCGGCTGCCATTTATGGATCGCGTGCAGCTAATGGTGTTATTTTGGTAACAACCAAAAAAGGTAACTTCAATCAAAAGCCAGTTATTTCATACGATTTTTACAATGGTTGGCAAAGTGTTTACAAAGCACCTGAGCTTTTGAATGCCCAGCAATACGTTGAAATTATGAATGAAGCCAATGATAATAGTGGCGGTAAAGCTTTTGATTTTGCAAAAACAGTTCCTAACTGGGATAAAATTGAAAGTGGTGAATGGACTGGAACTAATTGGTTCAACGAAATGCTTACCGAAAATGCTCAAGTTCAGAATCATTCTATATCAGTTATCGGAGGCTCTGAACGTTCAGCTTATTCAATGAGCTTTGGCTACCTTAAGGATGAGGGTATTTTAGGCCCACAAGGCAATAATAAATACCAACGTATTTCGGCAAGGCTTAACACCGAGCATGTAATTATTAAATCGAACAACAGGACAATATTGAAAGTTGGAGAAAACTTTTCGTACACTAATACCAAAAACCCAACTTTCAGAACTGGTAATATTTATTGGAACGACTTGCATAATGCGCTTGTTACCCACCCACTTCTACCTATGTATGCCGAAGACGAAACCGACCCTGCCTATCCATACCATTATGCAATAGCATGGTCATCGGCCGATGTTAACCCAATAGCCTTACTTGAGTATAACGGCAAGTACACCGAGAACACAAACAACTCATTACTCGGAAATGTGTATGCCGAATTAGAGCCTGTTAAAAACTTAAAAATCCGATCGTCGTATGGTATTACTGCAGGATTTGGTTCGTCAAGGCAGTTTATTCCTCCATATGACCTATCGTCAAGGACTACAGCACCTAACGATCAGGTTAATCAAAGCATGTATCAAAACTTTACATGGACATTATCAAACACAGCAAGTTACTCGGCGAATTTTGCCGATCACAACATTACTGCTGTTGTTGGTAACGAGCTTATGAAAAATCAAATGAATTTATCAATGAGCGGTAAAAATGAAATCTCCTTATTTGGTGATTTCGAACATGCATATCTTTCAAACGTTGTAGCTATTGATCCTACCTACACAACATTAAGCGGACGTGATGATTACGGAGAATCTTTAATCTCTTATTTCGGACGTGTTTCTTATTCATTTAAAGAGAAATACCTTTTAACTGCATTGGTTCGTGCCGATGGTTCGTCGAACTTTGCTGCCGGAAACCGTTGGGGTACTTTCCCTTCATTTTCGGCTGGTTGGGTTGTATCAAACGAATCGTTTATGAGCGATGTAGCTGCTATTAACTTTATGAAATTAAGAGCTAGCTGGGGGCAAAACGGGAATAAAGACATTGATAAGTTTCAATACCTATCGTCTCTCTCGTACGACTTATCGAACTATTATTTTGGACCTGACAAAACAATTCAACACAGCGGCGCCTATCCTGCTAGGGTACCTAACCCAGATGTATCGTGGGAAACTTCAGAACAAATCAATTTTGGAGCAGACGTTTATTTACTTGATTCGAAACTACAAGCCAACATTGATTGGTATCGTAAAGACACACGCGACTGGCTGGTTAAGGCTCCTGCATTGGCAACAAACGGAACTGCAGCTCCATTCATTAACGGCGGTAGTATCCGTAACCAAGGTGTTGAATTAATTTTAAGTTGGAACGAGAAGAAAGGTGATTTCAGGTATGGAATTACAACTACTCTTGCGCACAATAAAAATGAAGTTATTGATATTGCCAACGATGAAAAAATTATTCATGGAGAAAAAGATGTTTTAAGCCAAGGTACTTCTGAAATATACAGGGCCGCAGTAGGCTATCCTATTGGCTATTTCTGGGGCTACGAAACCAATGGTGTAATACAAAACGAAGAAGAAGCTGCTGCATGGTTAACTCCCGATGGGGAACCTTACTATAAAGATATCGTACCTGGCGATTTACGTTTTGTAGATCAAAACAGCGATGGCGAGATAGACGATTTAGATAAGGTGATGATTGGTGACCCTAATCCTGATTATATTTTTGGTTTACAATTTAATACCGAATACAAAGGCTTTTCTTTCCTTGTTAATACAAATGGTAAAGTTGGCCATCAAATTGCAAAATCGTATCGTTCGTTTGCCGATGGCGCTCGTCAAAACTATACAACCGATGTTTACAATCGTTGGCATGGCGAAGGTACTTCAGACAAATATCCACGTCTGACCTTCAAGAGTCACCGTAACATGACAAACCTGTCGGACATATACATCGAAGATGCTGATTTCTTAAAAATTAGCAACATCACTATTGGTTATGATTTTAAAGAATTATTCAATCAATTACCATTTGGCGAATTAAGAGTTTATTTTTCGGCAAAAAACATTTATACCTTCACAAATTATTCAGGAATGGATCCTGAAGTTGGTTATGCTCCTAATCCATGGGCGTCGGGAATCGATTTAGGCTTATACCCTTCGAGCAAAACCTATATGTTTGGTGTAAACATTAAATTTTAACCATAAAATTGATTAAAAATGAATAGATTAATATATATATCAATCATACTTACAGCTTTACTATTTACGGGCTGTGGAGAAGAATTTCTCGAAACAAAGAATCTTTACGAGAAGCTCGATGTTGACTTTTACAAAACGCCACAAGATGTATCGGAGGCATTAACTGCATCATATTCAACACTTGGTATTGATGCCGGAAACAACAATCTTATGCTAATGGCCAACCTAATGTCCGACGATTGCTTTGGAGGCGGTGGCGAAGCTGATAATTTATTTCACGATTTAGATCGTTTTGAACAAGTAGCCGGAGAAAATCAATGGCTACCTGCATGGGAAAGCCTGTATAAGGGAATTTTCAGGGTTAATATGATAATCTCGAAATTCGACCAGGCAGAATATAAAAATGAAGATGAAAAAAATCAAGCCTTAGGAGAAGCTCACTTCCTAAGAGGATATTTTTATTTAAAACTTGCTCAATTTTTTGGCAACGTACCTCTTATTATTGAGCCTTCGCCGGTTAACTTACCGAAAGCACACGAAGATGATCTCTTTGGTCAGATTGCAGCAGACTTTAAAAAAGCAATAGAAATTATGCCTGCAACCAAGTATCAAAGTATTCCTGTTGAACGCTTAGGCCATGCAACCAAGTGGGCAGCGCAAGGTATGATGGCACGTGCATTTTTGTTTTACACAGGGAAATATAACAAGAGCGAAATAACTTTACCCGATGGAGGAACATTAACCAAAGATCAAGTGATCAGCTGGATAGATGATTGTGTAGCTAACAGTGGACATGGTCTAATTCCTGATTTCAGAAATATTTGGCCCTATTCATATGCCAACCAAGATTATCCTTATGCAAAAAATAACAATTTGAATTGGGTTGGCGAAGAAGGTGCCAATATTGAAACAATGTTTGCTATCAAATACTCGACCTACGGTAGCCATAATAAACCAAACAGGACAGGATACGCCAATCAAATGGTTTTATATTCAGCCCTTAGGGAACAACCAAAGTTAATTCCTTGGGGAAATGGTTGGGGTGCCGGTCCGGTTAATCCACTACTTTGGAATAGTTTTAGTGACAACGATTTGCGTAAAAAAGGTTCAATAATTGACATTACCGACCCCGAAGAAGGAAATGTTTCGACTGATTACATTTGGGGTGGTCAAAATGCAAACGGAGTTGAAGAAACAGGTTTTTCACAAAAGAAATATACCCCTATTCATTTACCAAATCCCGAAACAGGTGCCTTACAAGGAATGTTTTATTTATTGTACGGTGGACCAAACGATATGCAACTTTGGAATATGCAAGATGAAATACTGCTTCGTTTTGCCGATGTATTGCTAATGGGTGCCGAACTTGGCAGTTCAAAAGCACAGGATTATTTCGACAGGGTAAGAACTCGTGCAGGTTTAGACCCAATACCAGTTACTCTTGATGCTATAAAACAAGAACGAAGATTCGAACTTGCGTTTGAAGGCATTCGGTATTTCGATTTACTGCGTTGGCACGATGAAGAAAAAGCTTTTTCGGAAATCAAAGACATTACAGTATTTGACATTGGCGTTGAACGCAAATATTCAAATACTTACCGTCCGGAAACCAATGGATTTCTCGCAATTCCCGAATCACAGATCTCATTATCAGAAGGTGTATTGGAACAAAACCCCGGTTGGTAAGAATAGTTAGACAACAATCAATACAAAGGCTGCTCAATTTTTTGGGCAGTCTTTTTTTAATTCCCTACCCCCCAAATTCACCATCATACGGAACGAACCTCAAATCGTGCTAAT
>JAFGEV010000009.1 GCA_016931385.1 Prolixibacteraceae bacterium | reverse complement strand
TGATATTCCCTGGGAATAATATGCCAGCCAAATACGGTTTTTGCAGTCAATGTCGAAACTGATTATGTAATCCTCATTTAGCCTGTAACGATCATGTTGTGTATTGTATACTTCAACTGAATCAGATTGGGGATTGTATTTTAAAATTCCGCCATTTTTAAACGATATCCATATATTCTCAAGTTTATCTTCAGAAATTTTTGTGATTTCCCTGCCCATAACAATGCTGTCGAGGTATGGGAGAAATTGTTTGTTATTGTAGTCGAGGATAAATACTCCATTGTTGGTTCCAAGCCATAACTTTTTATTTTTATCTTCAAAAATTGAGCCAACATTATGGGTAAATGAATGGTTGTTTGTGTCGTTAATCGTGAACCGTTCAAAACAATCGAAATCACGGTTGTATCTGCAAATGCCATTGTTTACCCCAATCCAGAGGTTATTTTCACTGTCTTCGGTTAGTGTATTGATGTAATTGCCCGGGAGGGAGGAAGAATCGCCCCTATCCCTTTTATAGTTTATAAATTGCAATCCATCATAGCGGTTCAGGCCTTCAGCAGTGCCAATCCACATGTAGCCCTTATAATCCTGCAAAATACATAGAATGTTCCCGTTCGATAAACCATTCTCGGGTGCCAGGTTTACAAAACGCAATTCTTCTTGTGCAAAACATTTTCGATTTATAGAAAACAAAAATCCTGATAATAAAAAAGAAAATAGAAATAGTTTTGTAAGAACAGCGAATAACCTGATCTTTTTTTTAGATTTCCCGAATAACTTTCCGAAAAACACCTTAGCCACATGAAAATATTCTATCATTCCAAACATTACACAACTTCCTTCTCCAAAAGTATCTCCCTGGTATCGCATTCTAAAGGTGAAAAGAGAATTACAAGGTATCACCTTTTTTTTAGCAAGTCAATGGCATTGGATATGATTAATAAAATATTGTTGCAGGGTAGTAATGTTTTTGGTTTTTTGCATTGAAAAACAATAAATATAAATTTTATAACAAAATGATTTAGCTGTTATAGCTATGGCTTCATGTTTTTTTGCGTTTTATGCCCAGAGTATCTGCATCAACCATTGCTTTTAGCACCTTTTCGGGGGTAACTTTTTTGACTTCGTGATGGATGGTTTCTTCGGGTACACAAGCTTTGGCTGCAACCTTCTGAAGCTTATCATGAGTAATATCTATGATTCCGATATCTGAAAAACAGGTTGGCAGCCCTACTTTTTCAAAAAAAGAATATACGGTTTCCATTTCTTCAGGTGAAGCTCCTGTAAGGTGCAGACCTGTAACAACACCGAAAGCCACTTTTTCACCATGGTAAAATGAATGGGTTTCTGTAAGGGCGCTAAGTCCGTTGTGTATGGCATGTGCTGCTGCAAGGCCTGAACTTTCAAAGCCAATTCCGCTTAAGAGGGTATTTGCCTCAACAATGTGGCTCAGTTCAGGGGTAACCCTGTTTTGTTCGCAGTGGAGCTTTGCAGCAGGCCCGTATTGCAGAAGGGTATCGAAACAAAGTTTTGCCAGGTTTAGCCCGGTTAGTGTGCTGTAGCCGCCGCATACATTGAGGGAATGGGACTGGTAACACGAGCGCGCTTCAAACCAGGTAGCCATGGCATCGCCCATGCCGGCAACAAGAAAACGTGCAGGCGCATTGGCAATAACACTCGTGTCGACCAATACAACAGGGGGATTCAGACGGGTGTAATAAACTGAATCGAATACCCCATCTTCGGAATAGATGATGGCCACACCGCTGCAGGGTGCGTCGGTTGATGCAATGGTCGGCGCAACAATTACCGGGATACGGGCACGGTCGGCCACGATCTTTGCCGAATCGATGGTTTTTCCACCTCCCATCCCGACAATTACATCCGGATGTGTAGCAGCAATAACAGATGAAAGGCGGGCCAGCTCGCTTTCACAACATTCGCCAACGAATTTCTCTACAACAATTTCAATTTCCTTTTCGGGAAAAGAATATCTGGGCAGAACTCTGTTAATAACCGATGGCGACGCAATGATCATTGCCTTTTGTCCAAATAAACGGATAAGTTTTGGAAGTTCCTGAAAAGCATTTTCCCCCTGGATGTATTTGCCGGGGAAAGCAGCCGTGATATATTCTTGTTGTTTCATCTGTTCAAAAAATTATGTTCTCAATAACACAAAGATTACATTAATTTCGAAAAATCCGGCAAAAAAGGGATTAACTGTTTCAATAAAAGATATTCAATGAAAATCAAAAGAATATTGATTATTTATATTTTCACAGGGACATTTTATAGTCAAAAGAGTTGATTATATGAATAATAGTGTTAAATTGTTTTTGGTAAAAACGATTATCAATCGACTTCTTAAATATTAAAGCATGAAAACAAAATTATTCCTGATCTCCTTTGTGTTTTGTATTGTTTTTTCAGGCTTGCTATCGATTGCACAGGCACCTGAAAAAGTAAGTTACCAGTCGGTTATCAGGGATACTTCAGGCGACTTAGTAAGGTCTCAGACTGTAGGAATGCAGATCAGCATTTTGCAGGGCTCAGCCGAAGGTACTGCGGTTTATGTCGAAATCCATACACCGGAAACTAATGTAAATGGTTTGGCCACCATCGAAATTGGAAATGGCACACCGGTAAGCGGGACCTTTTCGACAATCGACTGGAGCGACGGACCTTATTTTCTGAAGGTGGAAACAGATCCTGATGGTGGTACATCATATTCAATTACGGGAACCAGCGAGATCATAAGTGTTCCTTATGCTTTGCATGCAAAAAGTGTAAAAGGAGCTGTTGATGCTGATAATTCTGTTGTTTCGAATGTTGCTGATCCGGTCCAGGATCAGGATGCAGCTACAAAGGTCTATGTTGATAATTTGCTTTCTACAATACAGGCCGTCCAAATCGGCTTTGTCGACCCGCGCGATGGAAACCATTACAATACGTTGCTTATAGGTACCCAACTCTGGATGGCAGAAAACCTGGCATGGCTGCCTTCAGTAAGTCCTCCGGAAGATGGTTCAGAAGATGGTGATGGAACTGAATCCTATTATTACGTTAACGGTTATGAAGGAACCGATATAAGTGATGCCAAAGCTACCGGAATTTACCAGACCTACGGCGTTTTGTATAACTGGTCTGCAGCTTTAACAGCTTGTCCAACCGGGTGGCATTTACCCACTGATAACGAATGGACCATTTTAACCGATTACCTGACCGATAATGGATACGGTTATGAAGGGAGCGGAACTGATATTGCAAAATCAGTAGCCTCCACATTAAATTGGGTTTACCACAGTATGGAGGGAACTCCTGGTAACGATCCAATCAGTAACAACAGTAGTGGTTTTTCTGGGCTCCCGGGAGGCTACCGTAGCAGCGATGGAAATTTCATCAGCGTTGGAGACCACGGGTACTGGTGGAGTTCATCAGAGTACGATACGAATGATGCCTGGTTACGGAGTCTGGATTTCGGCAATACCGACATCTACCTGGCCAGCTACAATAAGGAGGTTGGATTTAGTATTCGTTGTGTAAGGGATAATTAATTTGTCACGATAACGGTGGTTACCGTGGCCAAAAGTGTATGGTTTGATTATTTTCTGCTGCGTTCGGATGAGCTAAATTAAATTGCCTTTTCATGTAGGATTAAGGATAAAACAGCTAATTATTAAGGCGGGCGGCAATTCACTTTTTGTCAGGAAGAATATTGAAAAAAAACTTATCTTTCAAAAATATTTGCAGAATACTTGGGTATAAATCTATTTCAATAAAAAACATGAAAAAACAACGAATTCAATTTCTGCTTGTTCTGGCAATATCTTTTGCATTTAATGCCTGCGATAAAGCCGATGACATTAAAACAATGGCCATCATTATCCCCAGCGCCGACCATGGCTTCCTGGGCGAGAGCATTGC
>JAFGEV010000085.1 GCA_016931385.1 Prolixibacteraceae bacterium | reverse complement strand
TTGATTAACATGGTGGAGCATATCGGAATCGAACCGATGACCTCTTGACTGCCAGTCAAACGCTCTAGCCAACTGAGCTAATGCCCCCCTTGTGCGCCATAGCTTTAGCGAAGGCGTACACTTATTTATTGCACTGCCATTAACTGTAGCTTTAAAGAAGGTGTACTCTTATTTATTGCACTTACCTTCTTTCTTTTGCATTTTTATCAGAACGTTCAAAATCGCTGCAAATATAAAACTTTTTCTTAAAAACAATTCCAATCTATTTGTGGAAAGATACCCTGAATTGCATCTAAGAAATAAAGATGATTTTTTTAACAATTTTTTATAGTTAATCACGTTAATAAAGTAAGAGTTCCGGAACTTTTAATCCTTCTGAAAAGGATGTTCTCAACGAAGGGTACGGCCCTTATACGTAAGCTTTGATTTTAATATCAAAAATTCACGGTCATGGAACTAAAAAAATCTTCGAAATCGAACCTCGAAAACCGCAGGTTACTTTTCTTTCAAATCGGTCTTGTGCTTTCACTGGGTATTATATTTATGGCATTTCATAAGGGTAATGAAGTAAATTCATTTAAGCAGTTTGAAGCCAATACTCCGGGCGAAATAGTTGATGAATGGTACACTCCTCCAACCAATACTCCAAAACCGCCACCACCGCCCCCCAGACCTGTATTCAGCGAAAAACTTTTGATAACAGATATTGATCTGGGGCTTGAAGAACCGGATATTGAATCCTCAGAAATTGATGAAACAGTCCTGATAAATGCCCTTCCGGCAATAATTTCCGAAGAGGGTAAAGAGGAAGAAGACATAGTTTTTACCACGGTGAAGGATATGCCGGAGTTTCCCGGTGGTGATAAAGGACTCTTACGCTGGATTGCTAATTCAATAAAATACCCGCAAAATGCAATAGAGATGGGGATTGACGGAACGGTATTCGTTAAATTCGTCGTCAATACCGACGGAACGGTCATTAATGCTGAAATTGTGAGGGGAGTTGACCCCTTGCTTGATGAAGAAGCTGTGAGGGTAATAAAAAATATGCCACGTTGGAAACCGGGGATGCAGAACGGAAAGCTTGTTAAAGTGATGTATGTTGTACCTATCCGTTTCGAGCTTAAAAAATCAATCTGAAAAATGATTCAGTTTTTTTAGAAAATTATTCGCTTGGATAGTTCATTTGCAAGATATTTTTTAACTTTAGCGCCTTGAAAAAAGATAACAAGTAACAAATAAATACATTATGGAACTTAAAAAGACACCAAAAGCCGATCTTGAAAGTAAGCGGAACATTTTTGTTCAGCTGGGGCTGGTGATTTCATTAGGCATTGTTTTTATGGCATTTAGCCTCAACGATGCAGTGAAGTCGGTTAATACTTTTGGCGAAATGAATGCCGAGGCCATTGAAGATGAGGTAATTCCAGTTACCAGGCAGGAAGAAGTAAAACCTCCGCCACCACCGCCACCGCCAAAGGTTATTGAAGTTCTTACAATTATCGATGACGATGTTGAGGTTGATGAAGAATTTGAATTTGAATCGACCGAAGCTGACGATGCAACCATAATTGACGCTGTGCCGGTTATTGAAGAAGATGAAGGCGACGAGGCTGATGCCGAAGTTTTCGTGATTGTGGAAGATATGCCCGAATTTCCCGGCGGGGAACTTGCGTTAAGAAAATGGATTGCAAACAATATAAAGTACCCGGTTATTGCTGCTGAAAACGGAATTCAGGGGAAAGTATATGTCCAGTTCGTGGTTGACCGCGACGGAAGTGTTAGCAATGCAAGGATTGCCCGTGGTGTTGACCCTTCGCTCGATCAGGAAGCTTTGCGGGTGGTGAACAACCTTCCAAAATGGAAACCCGGAATGCAGCGAGGTAAACCAGTAAGGGTATCGTATACCGTACCTATTAATTTCCAATTACAATAAGCTAATCAAATAATAGTAAATTTCCTGGTTCTGTTTTTCGGGACCAGGATTTTTTATGTTACAAACAATGGGCGAATCCTTTTCAACTGAAATAAAAAGGGAAACAGTTGTTCTTGTTGGCCTAATCAGCCAGGATCAGGATGAGAAACAGGCACACGAGTACATCGATGAACTGGAGTTCCTGGCCGATACGGCTGGAGCTGAAGTTACAGGTAAGTTTTTCCAGCGGCTAAACCAGCCAAATCCTGTAACCTTTGTTGGCCCGGGAAAATTGCAGGAAATAGCTGCTTATATTAAGGAATATAATGTTGATGCCATAATCTTCGATGATGAATTATCGCCAACACAACTTCGGAACGTTGAGAAAGTTTTGGAGTGCAAAGTGCTTGACCGTACAAACCTTATACTCGATATTTTCGCTAAACGGGCGCAAACTGCCCCCGCCAAAGCCCAGGTTGAACTGGCTCAGCTACAATACACCTTACCACGCCTTACACGAATGTGGACCCACCTCGAGCGCCAGCGGGGAGGTATCGGATTGCGTGGCCCAGGAGAAACTCAGATCGAAACCGACCGGAGGATTATCCTCGATAAAATTGCACGATTGAAAGAGCAGTTAAAAAAAATTGACAAGCAGATGACTACCCAGCGTAAAAACCGGGGTAAGCTGGTAAGGGTTGCATTGGTAGGGTATACCAACGTCGGCAAATCGACCTTGATGAATGTTTTGAGCAAGTCGGAAGTATTTGCAGAAGACAAATTGTTTGCCACTCTCGATACTACCGTTCGGAAAATGGTGGTTGGAAATTTGCCTTTTCTTGTAACCGACACTGTCGGTTTTATCCGAAAACTGCCCCATGGACTTGTCGAATCCTTTAAATCGACACTTGACGAAGTTCGCGAAGCCGATATTTTGCTCCACATTGTCGACATCTCGCACCCGGGTTTTGAAGAGCAGATCGATACGGTTTCGGCAACACTTGAAGAAATTGGAGCAGCTGAAAAGCCTGTTATTTTTGTTTTCAATAAGATTGATGCCTATTCATTTGTCGAAAAAGATGCCGATGATTTAACGGAAAAAACAAAAAATAACTGGACACTTGATGAATGGAAAAATAGCTGGATGGCCAAAAACAATACCCCTTCCATTTTTATTTCTGCCAGAAATAAAACAAATATTGATGAATTACGACGCCTTTTGTACAGCGAGGTAGTGAAAATACATACTTCCCGTTTTCCGTATAACGATTTCTTATTTGCCGAAGATTATAAGGAATAAAATGGTTTAACCGATGAGGGGTCGGTACATTCAGCCAGGAGTTGTTGGATTTCTTTTCCCAATTCAGGGTGTTTAAAACCCGGAGCAATGTCACTAAGTGGTTGAAGTATGAATTTACGTTTGCAGATGTGTTTGTGAGGTATTGTAAGAAATTGATTTTTAATAATTTCATTTCCATAGAAAAGGATGTCAACATCGATCGTCCTCGACACATAGCCTGCATGTGGATCCCGAACTCTTCCCATCTTCTTTTCGATATTAACCAGCCTCATTAATATTTCATTTGCTGAAAGATTTGTCAATGCTTCAACTACCATGTTCAGGAAATATTCATTTGAATCAAAACCCCATGGCTCGGTAGTATAAATTGCTGAAATGTTGGTAATATGCCCAACCTGGTCGTTTATGTAACGAATAGCTTTCGACAGATTCTTTTTTTTATCGCCAAGGTTTGATCCTAATGAAAGGTAAATCTTTGTCATAGCTGTTTTGTAAATTGCAAATGAAACGAAAATTGTCCAGGAGAGAAAAAATTATGTCTACATTGTGATAAACCGTGTAATTATTTTTTTAGATTCGATACATATGAGATAATTAATTGAGACGAGAAATAGTTATTGACTTTTGAATACGAAAATATAATTTTTAAAATTAAAACATATGAAAAGTTTTTTAAAGTACACACTGGCAACCATAACCGGGATTATAGTTGTCTCGTTGGTTTCCTTTTTTATAATGATGGGTATTGTGGCAGCCATCATTTCATCAAGCGAGAAAGAAGTTGTTATCAAGGACAAATCGATGCTAAAGATTACACTTGATGCCCAGGTTGTTGACCGTGCTCCAAACGACCCATTCCAAAATCTCGACTTGCCCGGTTTTAGTGGTAACAAAAGGCTGGGCCTCGACAATATCTTATCAGCGATTGAAAAAGCAAAAGATGAAGACAAGATTAAGGGGATTTATCTTGAGCTTGATAATGTGTATGCCGGTTTTGCTGCCTGTGAGGAAATACGCAAAGCATTGGTTGATTTTAAGGAATCGGGTAAATTTATTTACGCTTATTCTGAAATGTACAGCCAGAAAGCATATTACCTGGCCAGTGTTGCCGACAAGGTTTTTATCAATCCTGAAGGCATGCTTACATTTACCGGTCTGGCTTCAAATCAGATATTTTTGAAAAACGCCCTCGAAAAACTGGGCATTGATATGCAGGTAATTCGGCACGGGAAATTTAAAGCCGCTGTTGAACCTTTTTTGCTCGACAAAATGAGCCCCGAAAACCGCGAACAGGTTGAAGTTTACATGGGAAGTATCTGGAAAAATTTTGTTGAGGAAATTTCGGTTTCAAGGAATATATCTGTTGAACGCCTTAACGAAATTGCCGATGAAAACATGATGTTTCGTGTTACTGAAACCTTACTTGAAAATGGCCTTGTCGACAGTGTTTTGTACGAAGATCAGTTAATCGATTTCCTGAGGGGTGAAACCGGGATTAAAGCGCCCAAAGGAATACCCTTAGTTAATATAACCGATATGGCTGCAGTTCCTGAAAAAAGAAAAGAAAAAGGCCTGGCAAAGGATAAACTTGCCGTGATTTATGCCGCTGGAGATATTGGCATGGAAGGTTCTTCATCGATGGGCGACGAGTCGATCAATGCTCCCGAAATCGCCCGTGAAATAAGAAAAGCCCGCCAGGATTCAACCATTAAAGCCATTGTTTTCAGGGTGAATTCACCAGGTGGCAGCTCGCTTGCTTCCGACATAATCTGGCGAGAGGTTAAACTGGCTGCCGAAGAAAAAGTAATGGTCGTTTCGATGGGTAACCTCGCTGCTTCGGGAGGTTATTACATTGCTTGTGCAGCCGATACCATTGTGGCTAACCCAACTACCATTACCGGTTCAATAGGTGTATTTGGCCTGATCCCCAATACACAGGAACTTTTTGAAGATAAACTGGGCATAAATTTCGACGTGGTAAAAACCAATAAGCTAAGTGATATGCCTTCGGGAAACCGCCCGCTTACTTCAACAGAAAAAGCCATTTTACAGGAAATGGTCGACGATGTGTATACTACTTTTGTTAATCATGTATCAGAAGGCCGTGGTATGACTTTCGAGGAAGTTGATGCCATTGGGCAGGGGCGTGTCTGGACAGGCGAGAATGCACTTGAACTGGGACTTGTTGATGCGCTTGGCGACCTCGATTATGCCATAAACCTTGCTGTTGAAATGGCTGGTTTAGACCATTACCGCACTGTGAAACTCCCGAAACAAAAGGATCCCATCCAGGAACTTCTCGAAGGTTTTTCTACCAGTATCAGGATAAATATTATTGAAAAGGAACTGGGAAGTAATGTTAAATATTACCAACTTCTGGAAGAAATTAAAGGAAAGAGCGGGATTATGGCCCGTATGCCCTATGGCTTAACTTTTGAATAAAGTAACAGAAAAACACCATACAAAAGAAGTTGTTCCATATGGGGCAACTTTTTTTTTGCAACCCGATCACTTCTTCGTAAATTCGGCCAATATTGTAAGTTCATGCTCAAATATCTTTTATATCCGTTTGCTTTACTTTATGGCTTTATTGTATCGTTTCGCAATTTCTTATACGATACAAAAATTCTTCATACAAGCCGTTTCAGTATACCCATTTTATCGGTTGGGAACCTTACTGTTGGCGGAACTGGGAAAACCCCCCATGCCGAATACTTAATCAGTTTGCTGAAACAGGAATTTAACATTGCATACCTGAGCAGGGGCTATAAGCGAAAAACAAAAGGTTTTGTTATCGCAGGTGTTAAATCCACTTATATTGAGGTAGGTGACGAACCTGTGCAGATTAAACAAAAATTCCCTGAAATAACAGTGGCTGTTTGTGAAAAAAGGGATCAAGGGATAAGGGAGTTAACAAACAATAAAAACTATCACTTCGATGTAATTATTCTTGATGACGCTTTTCAGCACCGTTCGGTTGAGCCACATATAAATATCTTGCTTGTTGATTATACAAGGCCTGTCTTCGACGACCATCTTTTACCTGTTGGGCGTTTAAGAGAATCGGTCAGGAGCCGTTACAGGGCAAACGTTATTATTTATACAAAATGCCCGGGTGAACTCAAACCAATAGAACAACGCATTATTAAAAACCGGCTGAATATTAGGCCATATCAGGATTTGTTTTTCACAAGGATTCAATATGGTGAAATCACCCCGGCTGAAAAAGGCCTTGCACTTTTCAACGACGACATGAGAAACTATAAAGTTTTGCTGATAACCGGTATTGCAAATCCTTCACCATTGATTGACTATCTTAATGATCAGGTTGGGACAATTATCCATAAAAAATATCCCGACCATCACGCTTACCGGAAAGAAGATATCTTCTTTTTTCTGGAAGAATTCAATAAGATTGAATCAGAAAGGAAACTTATCATTACTACCGAAAAGGATCTTGTGAGGTTAAAATCAGTAAAGAATTGTCCTGAAACATTTTTCAGGAATGTTTACTATATTCCAATCGAGATTAAGTTTCTCGACCGGGCAAGGGAATTGTTTAACTATAGGGTTTTGAATTATGTTAGGGAAAATAAAAGCAACAACCGCTTTCATTAAGGAAAAGACGGGGTTTGATGGAAAAATTGCCATCGTACTGGGATCGGGGCTGGGAGATTTTACCCGGAAGGTTGAGGTTGAAACAACACTCGATTATGCCGAAATTCCCAATTTCCCTGTTACCACTGTAGAAGGGCATTCAGGAAAACTGATTTTCGGAAAAGTATCCGGTAAAAGCGTTGTGGTGATGCAGGGCCGTTTTCATTATTATGAAGGTTACTCAATGGAAGAACTAACCTTTCCGGTGAGGGTGTTTAAAATGCTGGGTGTTGATTATTACCTGCTTTCAAATGCTGCAGGGGGGATTAATGTTTCGTTTGAGGTTGGTGATCTGATGGTGATCAGTGATCATATAAACTTCTTTGGCATAAACCCACTGATAGGTAAAAATTTTGACGAACTGGGCCCCCGTTTCCCCGATATGACAAATGCATATAATTGTGAGTTAAGAAAACAGGCATTTGAAATTGCCAAAGAAAATTCAGTTGCCTTGCGTGAAGGGGTATATGTAGGGCTTACCGGTCCAAGCTTCGAAACACCTTCTGAATACCGATTCTTTAATATTATTGGTGGAGATGCTGTAGGTATGTCGACCGTGCCCGAAGTAATTGTGGCCAACCACATGAAGATGAAAGTTTTCGGGGTTTCGATTATTACAAACAACGGACTTGAAATTGCCGAAGGTGGCAATAAACATACCGATGTGCTTGATGTGGCTTCATTGGCAGGCCCCAAACTTGAAGTCATCTTTTCACGACTAATAGAAAAAATTCAGATATGAATGGTTTACTGATACTTGCCCTTGCTCCTGTTTTCATCATTGCGTTTTATATTTATTTCAGGGATAAATACGAAAAGGAACCGTGGGGTTTACTGCTTGTATCAATGCTTGCCGGAGCTTTTATTACCCTTCCCATAATTTATGCCGAGGAATTTATGTCATTTGCTGGAAGGGGATTCGAAGGTATATTGAGCGGTGCTTGGAGGGCATTTATGGTTGCTGCCCTTTGCGAAGAAGCTTTCAAATTTCTTGCGCTTTTCCTCATCATCTGGAAAAGCAAAGCATTTAACGAAAAGTTCGACGGCATTGTTTATGCAACTTTTATTTCGCTTGGGTTTGCTGCGGTCGAGAATGTTCTTTACGTACTTGGTTCAGGTCTGAATACTGGGTTAATGAGGGCATTTACAGCTGTGCCTGCCCATGCTTTATTTGGCGTTAGCATGGGGTACTTTTTCGGGCTGGCAAAATTTTACCCGGCAAAACGTAAGCGCTATTTAAGGTGGGCATTCCTTTTACCTTTTGGCCTTCATGGTTTTTACGATTTTATACTAATGTCGGGTATCAATGCTTTGCTGTTGGCTTTTATCCCTTTTATTATCTTTTTGTGGATTGCCGGTTTCCGGAGAATGAAGCAACTCAGCAAATCATCAGTTTACCGCGATGACCTTGACATCGGGATCGATTTTAGCAAGGTGAAGGAATTTCCGGGTGAAGGCAAAAAATGAACCAAGCCTTTATACCATCCATCCTTTTTCTTTCAGGGTTTTTTGAAAAGTATAGTGAATTTAATTTTGCAGGTATTTCTCATCATGTTTCGTTATACAGAATTTACCCTCTGTAAACCGTATTGTATCGGGCAGGTTTGCATCGGTTACATTGTCATTAACATCCCGGATGAATATAACCTGAAAATAACCACAAAATTTCATGTTAATAGTATCTATCGCTGTAAGAATAATAAAGTTTTTCTCCTCTTCACATACGACAAACCTGTCTCCAAGAACATCATCCATCATGGTTGCATAACTCGAATAGATCGTATCATCCATTAAACCTGGCATCCATCTTGATAATTTATGGCAACCTATTTCCAATGGAATATTATCAAAATATAATTCTTCAGTGCTGTATCCAAACTTATTTATTACAGTTGCCATAATTGAGATCTTTGGAACAGTTTCATCATTATTAAAAAATGCTAAGGCTACTGCTGACCAGGATTTTTCATTCATTTTTGCAGATACTTTTGACCAGTCAGGCAGTTTATCTTCCTCTTTATTACAACTCAACAATGCCAAAAGAATACATAGGAGCAACAGGTTGTATCGTCTCATAACAAAAGTTTTTGAACATTTTTATATAATAAAAGGTCAGGTTACATTTAACTATTTTACAATAATTTTTTTGGTAATAGTACGGCCTTCAATTGATAACTTACACAAATAAATTCCACTTTTGTATTTTGAGGTGGAGAAGTTCAACGAATGGCTACCTTTCTCCTGTCTCCCATTCAACAATGTATTTATTCTTCTCCCATTGGAATTGTATATCTCTAGATAAACCAATGTGTCCTCGTAAATATAATAAGATATTGTTGAGATGTTCTCTAATGGATTAGGATATATTGCCAATTCAATAGGGGCAAGTGATGATTCTTGTGATTTAATGAACACGGAATCTGAAGTTTTCGACGAAGTCGATACAGATTTTAATTCTTCAATCGAACCACGATTAATAGTTGTATGGAAGTCAACAGCAGACTGCCCGTCAGAAGAGCTTACAGTAACCCTGAGGTATAAATTATTATTGTAGGGTAACCTGCCGGAATAAGATGAAGACTGACTAACTGTTGGTTGATATGTATATCCATCTAAGCTTAAATTCCATGAATACGAGTAGGGAGAAGTTCCTCCTGATACATTGGCATACCAGGTATACATGTTTAAATTATTACCTACAGTTGGTCCCGATATGAAAACCGATAGTAAAGGAACTGATTGCCTAAATCCTTCAACAGTTGGAGCTTCAACCCTTAGCTTTCTAGCAACATTGTTGTACTCCGTAGTGCCTGTTGCCACATTTTGGTATTGAACATTAGGATTTGAATAATGTAAAATGCGAGGATTATCACCACATGATGCCATTATTGTGTACTTATATGATCCGAAGGGCCAAATTCCGGTGTAAAAAAAATAACCATGCTCATACGTGCCATTTTGGTCCGTATTGTGAAGCCCCCCAAAAAGATGGCCAATTTCATGGGCAAAAGTATAATGTGATGAAGTTGCATGATCCGCTTCAACGATAGCATATGCGTCAGCATTTATTGGACCAATATTTTTAACCATTCCATATATATAATACACACCATTATTATAGTTTCCATCAGTCATTAGTATTACTAAATCGGCTTCATAACTATTTCTTAGGCTAGCTACTGTTTGATTATTACTCAAAGAATTAACATCTATTCCAATATTATTTGTTTCAGTAAAGTTGAAATACTCAACACCAGCCAATGTCACAATAAGGTTAGAACTGATCGCACTGTTACTGATCGCATCGTTTATTTGAGCGATTGCAAGGCCAATTGTGTTGTTAATGTTATATACAGCTGCATCGGCTGAATCAGTATATAAAACCAGCACCCTAACATTTGCCCTCGTTGTAGTTGCTGCAGTCGACTTCAATGTGTTTTCAATACTTAGGATTTCATCCCCAACATTTTCTTCCGGACAAAAATTGCCACACGTCGACTTTGCTAATTCCTCCTCGTTATACTCTATGATAATGTTCTTTCCCGACTCAAATGATTGAATTTCAAAGAACCTGCCCCCAACCTGAATATTACCAAATATTTCATTATTTTTACATATCAACTTAACTATTCCTTTTTCTTTTATAAAATTACCTTTCCAAATGAAATTTTCATCAGAGATAAATTTAATATCAACAGGTTCTGCAATATATAATTTGTTTATATCAGGAATCTTGACAGGAAGTGTACCATTGTTTTTTTTCGTAAGTTCGGGAACATTTGTAAGTTCAATTATCTGTACACTTTTATACAATCTATTCTTTTTTAAATTTTCAATTTTATTTAAAACCTCCTTTTTATAAGAAATCTGATTCTCATTTTCTATCTCAAAAAGAGATTGATTTTGACCGAAAGCCATAATTGGGGTTAACGATATGATAAGTCCAATTAAAAGTTTAATAATTTTTTTCATTACAAAAATTTAAAGTATAATACCTATAAAAAAAAAATTAAGCGGGGAAATCCAATGGATATTCCAGGCTTGAAATTTGTATCCCATAAAATTTAATTCTGTAAAGTTTAAAAAGGTTACCTTTATTATATCATGCTTTTCAGCATAAACTATAATATTATGTGATTAAAAAAAGTTAAAAACTCAAACTTACAGGGTCATCCATTGTTTTTAAAAATTCTTCAATTGCCTGAAAGTTTTCTTCCTGAAAATAAAAAACTGCCAAACAATGCTTTTGTCCAATATCTCGGGATGTGTAGTTACAGTTGTTTTTTCCAAAAGTTCTTTACGTTGCTTTTTTAACCGGGGCTTCGTCTTGTGAAAATCAATATGTGCCCTGGTAACTGCAAGTGAATTTTTAAAGTCGAAAGTAACCAGGTATTTAATTATAGCAAAAGTGTCAATTATCTGCCTTTTAAACAGAATTGAATTCAGGTGTTTCCCG
>JAFGEV010000084.1 GCA_016931385.1 Prolixibacteraceae bacterium | reverse complement strand
GGGGGCATAAAACGCAAAACCTTTTCTTTCTGCCCAACAAGATATCCTTTTTCAATCAACTGGGAATATATGCTTTCAGCATCCAAAACCGAGTTCATTTCCATAGCGAGCATCAAGCCCCGGCCACGAACATCCATAAATATTTCAGGGTACTTTTTCCGCAGTAAACTTAGCTTCTCTAAAAAGAACAAACCAATTTCCTCGCTTCGTCTTACCAGTTCTTCATCTTCCATTACTGCTAAAACTTCCATGCCAACAGCACATCCCAGCGGATCGTTCTGATGCGACTGGGCATAACGGAAGGGTGCTTTGTCAAACATATCCGAAACGTTTTTGTCAATGGCAACACAGCTCACCGGGTAGCCATTCCCAAGCCCTTTTCCCATAGCGACAATGTTGGGTGAATAACTGTAATGCTGATATCCAAACCACTTCCCCGTTCTTCCCATACCGGTAGTAACTTCATTCGCGATTAGCAACCCACCATTGCCTTGCACTTTTGAAGCTATGGCAACGATGAATTCATGGTCGGGAAATTTAATCAACCCATGTGCGTTGCCCGGTTCAAAAACAAATGCCGCAACATGGCTTAAATCAATGTTTTCAATAGCATTCAGGTTATTCATCGGAATGCTTATAAGGTTTGTATTTACCGGAGACATTTGCCCAAATCCAAAAGAAGAAAGGAACGAACAATCCAATTTCAGGATTTTCTCCCTTCCTGTCAGGTTTCTGGCAAGGGTGATGGCAAGGTTCACCGCTTCAGAACCTGAATTGAGGTACACTGCTTTACCGCCTTCAAAGTCAAGAATTTTCAATAATCTTTCCGAAAGTTTTTCAGACGGCTGATTCCTGAAACGCAGCCCATCATGCATTAACAAACCGGCCTGTTGGTTAATTATGGTAGTTATCCGGCAATTGGAATGCCCTAATATTGCAGCCCAGTCGCCTGATTCAAAATCGATATATTGCTTCCCCTCTGAATCAAACAAGAGGCAATCCTTTGACCTGACTAGCAATTTGTCGGACACTTTGTAAAAAGGAACGATGTGAGTCTTCATTGAAGTAGCATTTTTATTGCGAAAGCGCTTCTTTTCCGAAACTCAGCGGCAACAGGTTTTTAACCCCGTTTACCAGCAGAATTTTGCTTCTCCCGTCAAGTATCAATCTGATAGGTTTTTCAAAACGTGTTTCGCTTTCGAGGATAGCCTGCAGGCACGCGCCGCATGGTTTAACAGGCTCCTCAACTAGTCCGCCCTTGTTCAAGGCAGTAATTGCAATGGTCGTCACAGCCAGATCATGAAAATTGGCATTGGCCGCAAAAAGGGCCACACGCTCGGCACAAAGCCCCGAGGGGTAAGCTGCATTCTCCTGGTTGTTTCCTGCAACCACTTCGCCATTTTCAAGCATCAGTGCCGCTCCTACCCTAAAACCGGAATAAGGCGCCCAGGCATTGCCCGCAACTTCACGGGCTTTTGCCACGAGGAATGCATCATCGGATGACAGCTCATCTAACGAATCGATTTCAAAATACCGTATAAAAACTTCTTTTTCCTTCATACCAGGCAGTTTCTTCAAAAATACAACTTTTTCGGAGTTATTAACAATCCGTTTCGCCACAGCCTAATTTAATTAAATTTGCCTTGTTGAATGTTGCTATTGATACTTTCAGTGTATTTCCGGCGTTAACATGAAAAACATTCAGTTTTAAAAAATAATATAGTTGGTGACCATGAAGCAGTCGTTATATATTATCATAACCATTTTACTCTTTTTTACCCTTTTTGCCAATTCCCAAACCCGAATGTCGAGAAAAGAATATATCGACACCTACAAAAACATTGCCATCAGGGAGATGCACCGCAGCGGTATTCCTGCCAGTATTACCATGGCCCAGGGTTGCCTTGAGTCGGAAAACGGGAACAGTGCGCTTGCCCGTAAATCGAACAACCATTTCGGAATAAAATGTAAAAACGACTGGAAAGGCGCCCGAACATACCATCACGACGACAAACTGAACGAATGCTTCAGGGTTTACCGCGAAGTTGAAGATTCATATATCGACCACTCTGATTTTCTTATGGAAAACCTCAGGTACAAACATCTGTTTAACCTTAGCCATAAAGATTACGAAGCATGGGCGCACGGGCTTAAAAAAGCAGGTTATGCCACCGATAAAAATTATGCCCACAGGCTTATAAAAATTATCAAAGACGAACAACTGTTCCTTCTGGATGAAATAAAGCCTGAACAGCTTCCTGAAAAAAACATCCTCGCACGCGAAGGGAAAACCAACCGCATTGACGAAGCAAAAAACAAAGTCCAGAAAGCTTTTGAAAACATCACCCTTAACCCATACGAACAAAGGGAAGTGAAAGAATTGAACGGGCTAAGGATTATTTACGTTGTTGCTGGCGACACCTATGAGAGCATTGCCCGTGAATTTGACCTGAAACTTTGGGAAATATACCTTTACAACGACCTGCCCAGAGATGCTCCCCAACCGCGTGTTGACGATTTTCTTTATCTCGAACGTAAAAATTATGTGGCACAAAAAGGGAACGATTACCATGTTTTAAAACCTCGTGAAACCATGCATGAAATTGCTCAGAAATATGGCATAACCCTAAACAGGCTTTACCGGCTAAACAGAATGAAAAAAAGGGAAATACCTATTGCCGGCAATAAAATCTACCTGCGAAAAATCAAACCTCGTGAAGAAATAAGAAAATAGTTCCCCGATATACGTTTCTTTATTGAATTTCATTTTGATAGTTTGTAACTTGTTTACATTAATTGCAAAGCCATGAACAAAGTTACATACTGTTTTCTTATTGTTATTTTCCTGCTGAATTCTACTTTTGCTTTAGCCGGCAAAAAAGTTGAAGGAGCCATTGTTTCGTTAAATAATGCGCAGAATATGGATTTATATTCTTCAACAGAGACCGGTGAATTTGGTGAAATTCTTTTCGAAGATGTTGAACCGGGAGAATACATTCTTAGCATTAAAATACCTTTTACATCGTTAACCGACAATTCAAAATATGAAGCTTTTCTTGAACGATTAATTAACGGGGGTTGTGATAAGGAGAACGGACGGCTGGTTTTCAAAATTAACAACAATTGTTTTGTCCTTGATATGAACTGTGAAGATTCACCATCAGCTAAGATGACACCTTATTTCAACATTTCGGAAGAAGAAACCGGATATTTAATTACCATTGCCAAAACATCTGTACAAAAAAAATACAAACTTACAGGCTTGTTTCAGTCGCTTTTGCCTCACAATTATGAAGAATGCCTGAAAAGTGGAAAATTCCAGCTACTTTTCTAGTGTTATTCTGATAAACACCGCCAATCATTGATCCTGGGAACACCCCTCAAAAACTCATCGATATCCATTCTTTTTTTCCCTGCCAGTTGAATTTCCTTAACGTTTATCCAACCATTTATGCACCCTATCTTTAAAAATGCTTTGCCATCGGAATAAATGCTACCGGGTGTTATCTGATATGCAACGGTTTCGGCAGTGGCCCTGAAAATCTTTGCTGACCCCGTTTTACCGTCATGGGAATACAAATTGGTCCATGCAGCCGGGTAAGGGCTGAGTCCCCTGATGAAATTTTTAATCCTGGTTACATCAGTTTTCCAATTAATAAGGCAATCTTCCTTAAAAATCTTGGGCGCATGCGAAGGGTTGATTCCTTTTTTTATGAGTTCTTCCTGCGAGATCATCTTTACATTGCCTGGGGCAAGTGCATCGACAGTTTTAATCACCAAACGCGCTCCTATTTCCATTAATTTATCATGTACTGCCTCAACATTTTCATCAGGGCCAATTTCGGTTTTCTCCTGAAATATGATACTGCCTGTATCAATTTCGTGCTGGAGCAAAAATGTTGTAACGCCGGTTTCTGTATCACCATTGATAATTGCCCAGTTAATAGGGGCAGCACCACGGTAACGGGGTAAAAGGGATGCATGCAGATTGAAAGTTCCCAAACGGGGCATAGCCCATACCAACTCGGGCAACATCCTGAAAGCAACCACAACCTGAAGATCGGCACCAAGGGCTTCCAGATTGGAAAGGAAAGCCGTATCTTTCAGTTTTTCTGGCTGCAAAACCTTAAGCCCTTTCTGAACAGCATATTGCTTTACAGGAGATTCGGATATCTTCTGTCCCCTGCCCGATGGTTTATCGGGAGCAGTTACAACGCCTACTACTTTATAACCGCCTTCAACCAGAGCTTTTAAACTTGCCACAGCAAAACCTGGAGTACCCATAAATACAATTCGGAGGTCTTTTCCTTCCATAATCTTACCTTTTTACCTACAAAGATAAAGCTCCGTTGAAAAAACAGGTCATTTTTCTGACCTAAGTTTTGTATTGCCCTTCACAGCTCTCGGATTGTAAGGACAGTTTATACAACCATTGCCACAACACCAACCACGCTGGCTCAGATATTTTGCAGTCATAATCCGATAGCCCTGTTTGCTGATATAATAATCGTCACCTTCCCGCAAATCATCGTCATAGCCAATTGAATCGAACATCATTTAAACCTTTTCCTTAAAAACATATTCCGAAATAAAGGGTTCAAAAAAATGTTGGATTTATTTTTATGCAGAAAAAAAACAAATTCTTCATACATTCGCATAAGAGAAATTTTATGATACTATGGAAAATAAGCACATCCTTATATTACCTCCTGAAATGAGGGAGTTGACCTGGACTGAAAAAATCGATTTTATGTACCAGCAGCAACTTGTAACGTGGAAAATGGCTCAAACCCATTACCAGCATTTCGTGCATTTAAAGAAAAGAGAACTGATGGTTAAGGGATTTCCTTTTGTTATTCAGCTCAATGCTTCAAGAGCCCGTTCAACCTGTGCCGATTTAAGCAAAAAAGTCATTGATAAACGTCCCTGCTTCTTATGCCTTAAGAATCTTGATGAAGAACAAAAAGGACTGATCATTCATAAAAAATACCTGTTGCTTGTTAATCCTTTTCCAATATTCAGTACACATTTAACAATTTCGGAATTGACTCACCGCCCCCAGCGGATAAAAAACCGCATCATTGATATGCTGGAACTTTCGGGGCTCCTCGAAGGATTAACGGTCTTTTATAACGGCCCATTATGCGGGGCTTCGGCGCCCGATCATTTCCATTTTCAGGCCGCACCAACAAATAAATTCCCAATTCACGAAAAAATTCAAACAGCAACTCCTGAACAAAAAGAAACACTTTTCGAGAAAGAAGACCTTTTGGTTTATACCATCCCCGAATTTATTATGAATGCAATTATTGTTGAATCGGAATGGAAAGAGCCAATCGACTATTATTTTGCCCAGTTGTACAAGAAACTTCCGGTTAATGCAGGCGAAAGTGAACCCATGTTAAATATCCTGGCAACCAATCAAGAGGGGTTTTACCGGTTGGTTGTTTTCCCGCGGAAAGCCCAACGCCCGTCATGTTTTTATTACAATGATCCCGACAGAATAATGATAAGCCCGGCAAGCGTTGAGTTTGGAGGTGTTTTGGTAACCCCCCGCGAAGAAGATTTCAAGAAGATAACGGGAGATGACCTGATTGAAATATTTAAAGAAGTGAGCGGTGATATCCCGCTAAACGTTAAAGTATAAAACGAACATTATAAATTGCTGATGTTAAACATTGAAGCACCAAAAATAAATGTCGGGATAATGGCTGCAAGCAACCTGACATTTGAATTAACTGGCAGCTTCAACTGCGAAGGAAAAACAATTAATGCAGGAACCTATGAGGCATTCGTCAGAAACAATCAGATAAATACATCATTCTGCAAACAAAAATACATTCATCTCAGCCCTGTTAGCCATTCTACTTTTATTTTAAAAAAGGTTACAATAGGAATAGGTTTTCACTGGCAGAAGCAGGAAGACCAGGAATTCGAGGGCGAACTTGCATTACAAATCGAGGAAGGCAAAATAAGGGCAGTTAATGTTATTTCTGTTGAAGATTACCTGAAAAGCGTGATTTCGAGCGAAATGAGCGCGATGAACGACACCGTGCTTCTTCAGGTTCATGCCATTGTTTCTCGAAGCTGGCTTTTGGCACAACTCAACAAAAAAAACTCACCAAAACATTCTTCACCAGCAAATAATACAGTTGATCGAAATAACAATGCTGATGAATTGATAAAATGGTACGACCGTGAAGACCACCTCACCTTCGACGTATGTGCCGACGACCATTGCCAGCGATACCAGGGAATAACAAAGGTGATTTCAAAAAATGCAGAAAAGGCTGTTGAATCAACCCATGGGCAGGTTATCAAATACACTGATGAAATATGCGATGCCCGTTTCTCGAAATGCTGCGGGGGAATAACCGAAAGCTTTGAAAACGTTTGGCAACCGGTAAATATCCCTTATTTATCGTCGGTTGCAGATAATCCTGACAGGTTTTTGAAAACTGCCAGGATTGAAACAGATATTGAAGAATTCATTAAAACATCGCCCAATGCTTTTTGCAATACTTCTGATCCTGGAATACTGAAACAGGTACTTATTGACTTTGACCAACGCACGACCGACTTCTACCGCTGGAAAGTTGAGTATTCACAAGAAGAAATCTCAAAACTCATTGCACGGAAATCGGGAATTGATTTTGG
>JAFGEV010000440.1 GCA_016931385.1 Prolixibacteraceae bacterium | reverse complement strand
GTATTTTAAAATGACGTCTATTGAAATTAAATCAAATCTTCATAAGCTCATCGATAGCATTGATGACGAAACCCGCTTAAAAAAAGCTTACCGGTTAATTGAGACTCTTACTACCGTAAACGAAGAGGGTACTTGGTCAAAACTTTCGGAGAAGGAGAAAGAAGAGTTGCTTGATATTGAAAAAGGGTGCCACGATCCAGCTAAGTTGATTGATCATGAAGAGATGAAGAAAAGGCATAAAAAATGGCTTTAAAAATTTCATGGTCAGAGAAAGCGGGTAAAAGCTTTGAAAACATTATCGAATACCTTGAGTTGGAATTTGGATATCAGGTTGCCAATTCAATCGCTAGGGACATTTATCACACGCTTGAAATTCTTTCTGTTTTTCCTGATGCAGATGATAATTTTAAGAATAAATGAAATTCAGATTTTTAATTCCTAACTTTGCAACATAAGATATTAGTTATGACAACAGTGATTATTGACGAAAAGACAAAGGCTGGTAAAACACTTATTGAGTACCTGAGGCATTCGAAACATGCAGTTATTGTTGAAAATGAAAATATCCCAAATGAAACAACTTTGAAAGCAATGGATGAAGTTGAAGAAGGCAAGGTTACAACTTATAAGTCAACCAAAGAACTGATGGCATCGTTAAAGGGCAAGGCTGGTGTATAAAATTCAAACATCCCGACAATTCGAAAAAGACTTCTCTTTGTGTGCCAGGCGAAATTATAATCTTGACTTTTTAGAAGCAGTAATTCAATTGCTTGAGGAGAAGGGATTCTTACCATTAAAATATAAACCTCATCCCTTATTAGGTAAACATAAAGACTATTGGGAATGTCACATAAAATCTGACTGGTTACTGATTTGGAAGAAAGACAGTAAAAATAATTCAATAGAATTGGTAAGGACCGGAACTCATTCTGATTTGTTTTGATTATATCGATGGATCGGTCTGCTTGTTTTCTGGAAAGGGATAATCAATTTTTAAACTTCTGGTTACAAACAACAATAATTTTTTTATATTAAACAATATTGGCTAGGATAAGATAAGTTATTGGTTATTTTTGTTTAATTAAATTCTAACTGGTTAACTTCGTGAAAAGAGTCCTGTTTCTGGCATTTTTTATTTGCTTCTTTTTTAACCTGAATGCTCAACTGGCATCGGTTGATACAGTATTTGTTTCCCTGAATTTACCCGATCCCTGCTCGTGTGACAATTCAGAATTAAACGAAGAGTTAAACGTGCAGAGCATGAACTTACAGCAGTATGATGACACCTGTTTTAACGCCACCCAAACAATTATGGTGGGGGAGATTGGTGCTCCGTTTATGATGCAACAGGGAGCCTTTACCGAGATGATCGCCGGGGAAAAAATTGTGTTCAAACCCTATACCCACATTCAGGCCGGCGGTCAGTTGCATGCCTACATTGCACCGGGTGGGCCTTTTTGCGGCTTCCTGTCAAAATCAACCCAATTAATTACTGAATTGACTGTATTTACAAATAGTGATGAAGAATCTTCGCAAGAAGTGTTCTTTAAAGTATATCCAAATCCCACGACTGGCTTGCTTACCCTTGAACTTTTCGAAACAAAGCAATCATCGCCGTATTTGCTTGAAATTTATAATTCAAAAGGGAATAGATTGACGATGAAATGCATCGATCAATCAAGCCATCGGTCCATTAACCTTTCAGGATTACCTTCGGGTATTTATCTTATCGCTTTAACAGGCAATGGGTTCAAAAAAGTTGAAAAATTGATCAAATTATAATTTTGTTCATGAAAAATCGGATAGTGCGCCTTTTAATTAGTATCACCTTGTTTGTAGTTCCGCTTATTTCAAACGCACAAAAAACCATAGATATATGTGCTGACGGGCCTGTACAACTTAGAGCCGGAAATTTTCAATACGGTACCATACAGTGGGAACGCTCGGCAGATAATGTTAACTGGGAGGCCCTACCCAATGCCTACGACACAACCTATGTATTTACACCCGAAGCAAGCATGTATTACCGGGTTGTTAACAAACAGTTTAACTGCCCGCCTGCTTACTCTCAGGTTACTTTTGTACAAATACCACCAACGGCCAAAGCCGGTGTCGACAGGGTAGTAAACGGGAATGAGGTCACGCTTTTTGCCAATACGGAAGAACGGGCAGAAGGTGTCTGGTCGGTTTTCAGTGGAACCAATGGAACCTTTTCCGATTCAACCGATAACAATGCCGTTTTTCAGGGAAGCGAACCGGATTATATCTTGGTATGGACCTTAACAAATACCTGCGGAACAAGCCACGACACAATAAACATCGGGTTTCGGGAAAATACGTATACCGATAAACTTGTGGTGGTTGATGAAACCGATACGATAAAAAGCACCGCTGAACAGCTGGATGATGGTTTGTACATAATTGCGTTTAATGACCCTGTTCCTGTAATTGGCGACAGCACTTACCTGGTGGGTATCCCTGATGGCGGTTTTTTACGAATGGTTGATTCCTTTACGGTTTCGGACAATACCTACATAATGCATACTTCCCAGGCTACACTGGAAGAAATAACCGATGAAGGGGCCTTCGATTTTGGACATCTTTTTAGCATTGATGAAAGCATTGACGCAACGATGAGCCAGGGCCTCAAGTCTGCTACCCTGAATAAAAGTATGGACTACAATATTCTGGATCGTATTCCAACACGCGGAGAACTACAAACCGATCCAAAATTCAAATCGGGCAAATTTGTGTATGTTGGCCGCGAACAGCTAATTCCACAAAAGGAAGGGGTTTTGTTAGAAGAAGAAACAGATAGCAGCAACCAACCCTTATTTAATTTTCATTTTCCAAATGTTAAACTGACCGATCCGGAGGAAGAGCTTTTTGAAATTCTGTTATCCGGTAATTATTCTTTTACCCCCAACATGGTATTTGATATTGACTATTCAGGATTCGGACTTGACTATTTTAAAATGGGACTGGATAATGCTTTAGAAGAGTTGGACATCAGCTTAAATACAAATGCACTGCTTGCTGGTTATGAATTGTTGGATTGGGAGTTTTCATTATTTTCAATCTCGAAGCATTTTGTTTTTGTCATAGGGGCGGTTCCCGTTGTTGTCGAAATAAAAATTGACCTGAAGGGTGAAGTTTCTGCCAATATTGGTGCCGAAATGAATTTTGACTATAACTACAACCGGAAAAAATATTT
>JAFGEV010000083.1 GCA_016931385.1 Prolixibacteraceae bacterium | reverse complement strand
GGAGAGAGAGGGATTCGAACCCCCGGACCGCTCGCACGGTCAACGGTTTTCAAGACCGCCGCAATCGACCACTCTGCCATCTCTCCATTAAGATGCTTTTAATTTAAAGGATTTACTAAAAAAGTAAATTTTATCCCGGTTTTAAAAGCGATGCAAAAATAGATGTTTTTTTCAATCTCCCAAAAATAAATTTTTCGATTTTAGGTATACATCAAAGGCTATTTAATATCAAAAAAACAGAAAATGTATGGAAAAATGATTATGTGTTGATTTTTAGTTGTTTTTTTTATCAACATCTTAAACACAAATTACCCATTTTTATTATTATGAAAAGTAATGCCTCACTGTCTGTATATCAGCCTATAGTGATTGTTTTGTTGTTTGAAGATATTTTGAAATTAACTTTTCAAAATCCTGAAACCCCTTATTTTACTGAATCTTCAGCGATATTTTTTATTTTTAATATTTGTAAAACCCGCTAAAATCAATATATTTGTTTGAATTAACGTAGTTTATAACCCTTAAATCTCGACTTATGAATAAAGCTCAATTAATCGATGCCATTGCTGCCAAAGCTGGCCTGACCAAAGCTGATGCAAAAAAAGCACTTGATGCATTTATTGAAGCCACTGGCGAAGCCCTCAAAAGCGGTGATCGTGTTGCTTTAGTAGGATTTGGTTCTTTTTCTGTAGCAAAAAGAAGCGCAAGAACAGGTCGTAATCCTCAAACAGGCGCTGAAATTACTATCCCGGCCAAAGCTGTTGTTAAATTCAAACCAGGAAGTGAATTGGCAGAAAGTGTATAACCTAAACGCTTTTAAAAAAATTCAGGGGGGGACAACCGGTTGTTCCCCTTTTTTATTTATAAATTATTGATTCTTATGGTTGATGAAGGTCTGATTGATTACCTTGCTGGTTTTATTACAAAGAAGCGTTTAAATCAGTTTTATAGAGTTTTGGAAAATCGTACCCGCTACATTACAGTTATCCTCGAAGATATTTATCAGAGCCAGAATGCCAGCGCTGTATTGCGTTCGTGTGAATGCTTTGGCATTCAGGATGTCCATGTGATAGAGAATAAAAATGAATTTACAATTAATTCGGAAGTTTCACTCGGGGCGTCAAAATGGATCGATCTGTACCGCTACAATCAAGAGGGGTGGAATACTCCTGTTGCCCTGAATAAATTAAGGGAAAATGGATACAGGATTATTGCCACAACCCCACATACAAATGATGTCCTTCTGGATGATTTTGATGTTAAAGCCGGAAAAATTGCCCTTGTTTTTGGAACTGAGCTGACAGGAATTTCTGATTATGTAAAAGATAATGCCGATGGCTTTTTGAAAATTCCAATGGTTGGCTTTACCGAGAGTTTTAATATATCTGTTTCAGCTTCAATTGTTTTATATCAGTTGACCTCAAGGCTTCGAAATTCTGAAATTAACTGGCAGTTGAGTGGTGATGAACATAAGGCTTTGTTGTTGAGTTGGTTGAAAACGAGTATCAGGAAATCGGAGCTTATTGTTAATAAATACATAAGCAATCGGGGTACTCAATCTTAAATTACTTTCATTAAATATTTAAATTATTTATATTTGACTCAAACTTCATTGCAATTTTTATGAATTGTATAATCATTGATGATGATAAATTGTCGAGAACTTTGCTCGAAAAATTTGTAGAGAGGACCGATTATATCGATCAGTATTATTCATTCCCCGGAGCTATCGAGGCTATAAATTTTATAAGGAATGGTGAACATGATATAGATCTTATATTTCTTGATATAGAAATGCCCGATATGAACGGGGTTGAATTTATGCAGTCGTTGGGCGACCACCCTGTTCAGATAATCGTTGTTTCTTCAAAAGAAAAATATGCGCTGGATGCTATTGAATATAGTGTTACCGATTATTTATTAAAACCAGTCACCTATTTCAGGTTTTTAAAAGCAACTGAAAAAGCCCTTTCGAAGTTGAAAGAGGAAATGTTGCCGGCTTCGAATTCAAAAAACGATTTTTTTATTCGCAACAATTCAAACCTGATAAGGCTCTGTTACGATGACGTAGTTTGGATTGAAGCCCTCGAAAATTATATCATTGTGCATACGTTTGACGAAAAGTATACCATTCATTTTACCATGAAGGCGGTGATGGATCAGTTGCCCGGTGATAAATTCTTCAGGATACACCGTTCATTCATCGTAAACAGGAGCTGCATTGAAATGATTACTGCAAATACAATTGAAGTTGAAACAAAAGAAGGCATTCAGTCATTGCCAATTGGAAAATCATACAGGGAGCTACTGTTGAGGGATATCAACCTGCTTAGCAAGTAAAAGGGTTAATGGTTTAACAATTTCGTTTCAAGTATTTTTTTTGCTTCATCCATAAGTCTTTTATGGTCATTCTCCATATTTACAATATGTTTGTCGATTGCTTTGTTGTACCTGTCGAGTTCCTTTTCGCCAATTTTAAATTCAAGGTTCTCGATAAGGGTTAACGACTCTAGTGCTTCCATATAGTTTCCTGTAATCATAATATCAACGAAAACTGAAATATAGTCTGAAAAGTCAAGCCCGCTTTCCCAGCACGACCTGATAAGTATTTCCCGTTCGTTCCGGTATTTTTCGTTATTTAAAGCATTGATGAAATAGGGCACAGAGTCTGTTGCTTTCAATTGAAAAAGGATATTTTCAATTTGTTTTTTTAGTTCTTCAAAAGGTGTTCGGTGCATAAGGTCGAATACCAGGGGTAGGTAATCGCTCGATCCCGATTCTTTTACCTTTTTTAAAGAGTCACTTATAAGGTTAAAATCATCAGAATTTAAGTTTTTTACGATTTCTTTATCCATTACTTAAAAAAATTGTTTCTGTTTGTTAAACAAAAGTAATTGAATTCTCTCAGAACTGATAATATTTGCGTCGAACCGGATAAAAACTAATAGTTTTGCAATAAAATATTTTTATGAAGAATGTTCAGGCACTGGGAAACGAAAGAATAGGTTTGTTGATAAAACGATACTATTGGCCTGCATTTATCAGTGTAATGGTAAGTGCCTTGTATAATATTGTCGATCGGATATATATCGGGCAGGGCGTTGGGGCTGAGGCATTGTCGGGGCTGAGTATTATTTTCCCGGTTATGCTGATTATGATGGCCTTTGGGATGCTTTTTGGTATTGGGACAGGCGTTAGGATATCAATTTCGCTTGGCGAGAAAGATTATGAGAAGGCAGGAAAAACATTGGGGAACGGGTTTTCGATGATGTTAATAGTATCTGTTTTTATAACATTTTTGATATTGTTCATAAAAGGGCCGCTTTTACAATTATTTGGCGCAAACAACGAAACTGTTGGATACGCCATGGAATATCTTAATATTATTTTGTTTGGCGTGGTTTTTCAGGTGGTTGGATTTTCTTTGAATAATGTGATCAGATCGGAGGGAAATGCCAAAACAGCTATGTATACCATGCTTATCAGTGCGGGACTCAACATTGTACTTGACCCTATTTTCATCTTTGTATTTGACATGGGGGTAGCAGGGGCTGCTATTGCAACAGTTATATCGCAGTTTATAATGATGATATGGGTTTTGTTACATTTTTTGCAGAAGAGATCGGTTGTTCACCTTCAATTCAGAAATTTACGGCTTGAATTTCCAATTATTAAATCGATAGTTGCCATTGGAATGGCCCCATTCGCGATGCATCTGGCATCGAGCCTTGTTCAGGGCATATTAAATACTCAGTTGGTAAAATATGGCAATGATATTGCAGTTGCTGCCAATGGGATTTTAATGAGTGTGGCCCAGGTAATTTTCATGTGTATTATTGCTGTTAACATGGCTACACAACCCATTATCGGGTTTAACTATGGAGCCAAGAATTTTTCAAGGGTTAAAGCTACTTTGTTAAGGGGGATACTTATAGCTTCGGCAATATCTGTTTTTGGGTATATTATTATTCAGGCTTTACCGGGTGTTATGGTGAAATTGTTTAACAACACCGATCAGGAACTTTTCGATGTTGGGGTCAGGGGCTTACGCCTGGGGGCAGCAATGTTTTTTCTTATAGGTTTCCAGGTTGTGGTTGGAAATTACTTTCAATCGACCGGAAAAGCAAAACTTGCAATGGTATTATCGCTTTTAAGGCAGGTAATCGTATTGACACCTGTTTTGCTCCTTTTTCCGGTATTCTTTGGGCTTGATGGGGTTTGGATATCGATGCCTGTAGCCGATTCTATATCAGCGTTGGTTGTTGCGTTCTTTTTCAGAAAAGAAATGCTCAGGTTGAACGAGATGATCGACAGCCGTGAAAAACTGATGTAGGCTACTCGTAAATTTTAAATTTTTTCTTTCAGAAATTGGCCAGTCCATGATTTATCATTCCTGGATACTTCTTCAGGGGTTCCCGATATTACTATCCGGCCGCCTTTATCCCCACCCTCGGGGCCGAGGTCAATAATCCAGTCGGCCGTTTTGATCACTTCAAGGTTATGCTCTATAATTAATATTGTATGGTTACGGTTTAATAGTGCATTTAATGAATCGAGCAAAGTTTTGATATCATGAAAGTGAAGGCCGGTTGTCGGTTCATCGAAAATAAACAAGGTTGGTTCGTCTTTTTCCCTGGCAAGGAATGAAGCAAGTTTAACGCGCTGGCTTTCACCGCCCGACAATGTGCTTGACGACTGCCCGAGGTGAACATAACCTAATCCAACTTCCTGAAGTGGTTTTAGTTTTTTTACAATCTTTTTACCTGTGCTGCTGTTTTCTTTGCTGAAAAACGTTATTGCTTCATCAACTGTCATCTCAAGCACATCGTGTATATTTTTACCATGATAATGAATATCAAGTATATCTTCTTTAAAACGTTTTCCATCGCAACTTTCACATACGAGGAATACGTCGGCCATGAATTGCATCTCAACTTTTATCACACCTTCGCCCTGGCATTCATCACAACGGCCACCATCAACATTAAATGAAAAATGTGAAGGTTTGAGGCCTTGTGCTTTGGCTCCCGGTTGGTTTGCAAACAATGCCCTGATTTCATCATAGGCTTTAAGATAAGTAACCGGGTTTGAACGTGACGATTTCCCTATTGGGTTTTGGTCAATCATTTCAACCTGACCCAAAAGGTGTATGTCGCCTGAAATATGATCATGTTTTCCGGTAACTTCTCCGTACTGGCCAAATCTTTTTGCAATTGCCGGGTAGATGATTTGCTTAACGAGCGTTGATTTGCCAGAACCACTAACCCCGGTAACAACAGTCATGGCATTTAGGGGAATTTTTACATCGATGTTTTTAAGGTTGTTTTCCCTTGCTCCGTGAATTTCTATATAATTGTTCCATTTTCGTCTGTGCGGAGGTATATCTATTTTTATTATCCCCTTAAGGTATTTTGAGGTAAGGCTTTCATTATCTTTCACTGTTTCGGAAAGAATACCGCAAAAAACAATTTCACCCCCATTTGTTCCAGCAAATGGGCCAATGTCAATAACAAGATCGGCCGATCTGATAATCTCCTCGTCATGTTCAACCACAATCACGGTGTTACCTAAAGCTTTTAATTTTTTTAGAACACCAATAAGCCGTTGGGTGTCACGAGAATGTAGTCCAATGCTCGGTTCGTCGAGGATATAAAGTGAACCAACCAGGCCGCTGCCAAGCGAGGTGGCCAGGTTAATACGCTGCGATTCGCCCCCTGAAAGGGTAGAAGAGAGGCGGTTAAGGGTAAGGTAACCAAGCCCTACATCGTTTAGAAACTCAAGACGGTTATTGATCTCCCTTAAAAGGCGTTGTGCAATTTTTTGGTCTTGTGACGTTAATTTAAGGTTTACAAAATAATTATGTAACTCCGAAACAGGTTTTAACAGAAGTTCCTGTAACGAAATACCATTTACTTTCACATAACCGGCTTCTTTTTTTAACCGTGAACCCTTGCAGTCGGGGCAGATTGTTTTTCCCCTGTAACGTGCAAGCAACACCCGATACTGGATCTTGTAGCTTTTTTCTTCAACATGTTCAAAAAAACGGTGCAGGCCGTTGAACCACCTGTTGCCGGTCCATAACAGCTCTTTTTGTTCCTGGCTGAGTTCATAAAAAGGTTTATGAACCGGGAAGTTAAAATGGTGTGCATTTCTGATCAGTTTATCCTTCCATTCGCCCATTTTTTCACCTTTCCAGCAGGCAATGGCATCGTCGTATACCGATAGATTTTTGTTCGGAACAACCAGGTCTTCATCAATTCCGATTACTTTGCCATATCCTTCGCAACGCTGGCATGCCCCAATTGGATTGTTAAAACTGAACATGTCAACAGTAGGTTCTTCAAATACTATCCCATCCAATTCAAAGCAATGTGAGAACAGCTCTTCAATTACCCCATGCTCTGTAAATGCCTTAATAATGCACGTGCCTTTCCCTTCGTTAAAAGCCGATTGAACAGAGTCGGACATTCGGCTGACGGTATCATCATCGTTGTTTGCTGAAATGCGGTCAATTACAACATTCAATTCTTTCTGGTGGCCAGGAATCTTTTCCAATAATTTGCCAGAATCGATGTTGAGAATTTCGTTTTTGAATTCAATCCTTGTAAACCCTTGTTGATAGAGCAGGCTTATCTCTTCTTCGGCGCTTCGGTTTTTGTTTGGCGAAAAAGGTGCCAATACCATAAGGCGGGTACCTTTCTTGAACGAAATCATAAAATCGACGACATCAGTAACACTGTGTTTGATTACTTCTTTCCCTGATATTGGTGAAATGGTTTTTCCAATTCTTGCATATAACAATTTGAGGTAGTCGTAAATTTCGGTTGATGTGCCTACAGTAGATCTTGGATTTCGTGTATTAACTTTTTGCTCAATTGCAATTGCCGGGGGGATACCTTTAATAAAATCGACTTCAGGTTTGTTAATCCGGCCTAAAAACTGGCGGGCATATGCCGAAAGGCTTTCAACATAACGTCGTTGTCCTTCGGCATAAAGTGTGTCGAATGCCAGTGTTGATTTTCCTGATCCTGAAACTCCTGTGATGACAATTAATTTGTTCCGGGGTATTTTAACTTCAATGTTTTTAAGGTTATGAAGCCTGGCGCCTTTAACATGTATATAGTTATGGAAAGTGTTAATTTCTGACATTTAACATTTAATTATTTGTTGATTTCCAAAAAATCCTTATTTTTGAAGCAAAGTTAACATTTTGTTTCACCATTTAAATAGAAGGAGACACTTATAGAAACAACTCTACCTTGTTAATTATCAAAAATTAAGGTAATGATCGACAGACAAATTCTGAGCGATAATGAGTTGGTTAAAAACTATTTGAGTGGTGATTTTACTTCACTTGAATTTCTCATTAATCGGTATAAAGACAAAGTATTTTCATACATTCTTATCAATGTAAAGAATCATCATCTTGCTGAAGATATTTTTCAGGACACTTTCATAAAAGTGGTGAAGTCGTTAAACCTGGGTAAATATACCGATAATGGTAAGTTTATTTCCTGGGTTATGCGGATTGCCCACAACCTGATTATTGACCATTACAGACGGGAAAAAAATATGAACACTTATTCGAACGATGGTTCGGATGTTGACCTGTTTAATTCTCAAAGATTTTCAGAAGATAACATTGAGGATTTAATTATAAATGAGCAAATTTTGAATGATGTCAGGTTGCTTGTCGATGAATTGCCCGATGATCAGCGGCAGGTAGTGATCATGCGCCATTATCTTGGATTAAGCTTCAAGGAAATTGCTGATCAGACTGATGTTAGCATAAATACTGCACTGGGGCGCATGAGGTATGCCTTAATAAATTTGCGGAAAATAATTACTGAAAAAGGCCTTAGCCTGACAAAATCGTAAAAATTTTATTTTTTAAATACTAAAATCCTCAACGGGGCGTTAAACAATTATAGATTAAAATGTGTTTGCCTATGAGGAAATTTTTTACCCTACAATTTTTATTTAATGTCATTCAACCAGGTAAAAAGGAAACAGAGGTACTAAATGTGTACAATGGCTTTTATAAAGCACCCGAGCGTTGTGTAGAAAACATCTTAAATTTTGCCCGGGCTTATAAAGTAGCCGAAAGTGAAACCACTGGTAAAGTAGAAATGATATTAAACTAGGTAAAACGAAAATTTACCTTAATTTGAAGAAATAACAAACCGGCACAAAAACATGCCGGTTTTTTTTTATCAGTAAAAAAAGGTATCAAAACGTTTGTATTTGGAATTTCACCGATTTTTAAGATTAGCTTTCAGCGATCGATCTTATAATTGCAAAAAAAATTATTTCAATTATGAATAATCAGCAATATAAATGTGTCAAGTGTGGAAACACACAATTCGAGGCCGATGAAATACGTACTACCGGAGGCCCGCTGGCAAAAATTTTTGATGTTCAAAACAAAAAATTCTCGATTGTATCATGTACCCGTTGTGGTTATACTGAACTTTATAAAGGAACAACTTCAACATTAGGTAACGTATTTGACTTTTTTACTGGTTAATTGCAGTTTGAAAGAGATTATTTTTTTACCCTGATTTGGCTGTTGCTGGCCAGTAAACGTTAACTTATTGTTTTGAAATTGTTTGAATGATCAATTAATAATTGGCCAAATTAATTTTTTTCATCCTTTTAATTACTTTTAGCCGTTTTTGAAATCATTTGTCTAAATATAAACTTCAATTCAAATGGCTATTAGCGCATTACAACAAGAAAGGGCAAAATATCAGCCCAAACTTCCTAAGGCATTAAAGGGAAACATTATAGTTTTTGAAGGCAAAGCAACAGAATCGGTTGCCGACCAGAAAGATATTAAAAAGCTTTTTCCGAACACTTATGGTTTACCGGTGATTGAATTTGTGCCTACAGACGAAAAGCAGGAACTTCCTGTAATGAATGTAGGTGTAATTCTTTCGGGCGGACAGGCACCTGGAGGGCATAATGTAATATCAGGCCTTTTCGACGGGTTAAAGTCACTTAACCCTTCAAATAAATTATATGGTTTTAAAGGCGGTCCCGGTGGTTTTGTCGATAACAATGTGATGGAACTTACCTCAGAAATTGTTGCCGGGTATCGAAATACAGGTGGTTTCGACATTATTGGTTCCGGCCGTACAAAGCTTGAGGAAACAAAACAGTTCGACAAAGGCCTCGAAAATTGCAAAGCTCTCGATATTAAAGCTGTTGTGATAATTGGTGGTGACGATTCAAATACCAACGCATGTGTGCTTGCAGAGTACTATGCTCAAATTGAAGCAGGCGTACAGATAATAGGCTGCCCCAAAACCATCGATGGTGACCTTAAAAATGAAATGATTGAAGCATCATTTGGCTTCGACACAGCCTGTAAAGTATACTCCGAATTGATTGGAAACATTATGCGCGATGCCAATTCAGCAAAAAAATACTGGCACTTTATTAAACTGATGGGACGTTCGGCTTCTCATATTGGTTTGGAATGTGCATTGCAAACCCATCCGAATATTTGCCTTATTTCGGAGGAAGTTGCTGCAAAAAAACAAACACTTAGCAATGTGGTTGATTCCATTGCCGACATTATTTCAGTACGGGCCGAAAAAGGTGAAAGTTTTGGTGTTGCCCTTATTCCTGAAGGTTTGATTGAATTCATTCCTGAAATGAAAGACCTTATTTCGGAACTTAATGATTTGCTGGCCGAAGGAACTGCCACTGCACAGGCTTTTTCACATGTAAAAAAATCGCACCGTGTTGACTGGACTGCTGAGAAACTTTCTCCAAAATCATCGGTTGTTTTCCGCTCGCTGCCCGAGGGCATAGCTAACCAGTTAACTCTCGACCGCGACCCACACGGGAATGTTCAGGTATCAAAAATTGAAACTGAAAAACTGCTTATCGAAATGGTTGAAGCCGAATTGGCTGAACGCAAACTTGAAGGTAAATTCAAAGGTAAATTTGGAGCACAGAACCACTTCTTTGGTTATGAAGGCCGTTGTGCTGCTCCCTCAAATTTCGATGCCGATTATTGCTATTCGTTGGGTTACAATGCAGCAGCGCTTATCGGAAATGGAAAAACCGGTTATATGTCTTCGATAAGGAATACAACAGCGCCCGCTGAAAGCTGGATTGCAGGCGGTGTGCCCATTACCATGATGATGAACATGGAACGCCGTCATGGCCACATGAAACCGGTTATACAGAAAGCATTGGTTGAACTTGATGGCAAGCCTTTCTCCTATTTCGCTTCACAACGGAATGAATGGGCTGTAAAAACCGATTTCGTTTATCCCGGTCCGATCCAGTATTTTGGCCCAGCCCGCGTATGCGACAGGGTAACCGAAACACTGCGACTGGAGAATGCATGAATAAAAATATAACTGCAACTATTAAAGGCACTTCTTAGGGAGTGCCTTTTTTGTTTTCTGTTTAAAAAAGTTTTACCAGCACTATTGGCCCCCTTTATTTGTTAAAGGGAGTAACTATTCCAATAAATATGCTGCTACTTTATTGTTCCAAAGCCCCGGGATAATTATCATTTTCTTATCCTGTATAAAATCAAAATCGGCCAGGTTCGTATTTGAAGCGCGTGTGTTTAACAGCTCTGTTTCCTTGCCAGAATTGGTTACCTTATATAATGATCCTTCAAAAATTGTAACCAGCAGGTTGTTACCATAAGGCCTGATTCCATCTATTGTGCCTTTCTCCATTTGGGCAACCAGCCGAACCTTTTTTGTTTTAACATCAATTGCATTCAAGGAATAATTGCCATTCGAAGCCACAATCAACTCTCCTTCACGGTATAGAAGCCCATTGGGATATGATGCGCTGTCGCCGTCATAAAATTTTTCACATTTTCCATTCTTTATTGCATAAGTCACTTTTGTATCGCATTCCGAAACATAAATTGTCGAGTCGTCACCAACAGTAATGTCGTTAAGCAACTTGCATGAGTCAATCCGGTAACGTACAGCCATTTGGTTCGAAGCCAGATCGTATACGGCTACACCCTGCCTTTCGGAAATGTACAACTGGTCATTGAAAATGGTAATGCCCAGGGGACGCGAAATATCGGTAATCCATTTCAGCTCAACAATCTTTCAACTAAGGTCCATTTTTGAGATGAATTCAGTTCCATAGGTACACCCCTCATGTTTTTTTGCATAATTCGAAACATACAAAAGTTCGCGCACAGGGTCATATACAACTGATTCAGGTCCGGAAAAAACAGCTTCGGTTTCCCAGAGTTTACTTACTTTCTGCCCGAATCCTGTAAAGGAAATAAATATGAAGACAATAAGTGACCATACTCTGAATATTGTTTTCATGTTAACAAATTTTGTTTTTTATCAATCAATTTCATTTATAATTAATGCCCGGAATGAGTGTGGTGGCAACTTTACATTAAAGGCATTCTTTTCAGGGCTGAAAGTCCTTCCCCAGAATCTGACAGCTTCACGTCTTTCTGACTCTAAAACCTCACCGGTCAATATGTCGGATAACGCTTTTCCCAAATTCTGAAAAACAAGTTTCATTTCCACTGGTTCATCGTTGAATGAATGCAACACAAGGGTACGGTTATCGTACATGAAAAGTGAAACGTTCGAAGGCCCTTCAAGAGTGCATGGCAGATCTTTCATAACTGTTGAACGAATCTGGTTGAGAACTTCAATCGGCAGGTTATACAAATCGGAAAAATTTTCGGGAATAACCAGTAAGTAAAGGGTGGCATTGGCAAATTTGCCCTGGTGCAGGAGCGGCCATCCAAGCCCGTTGTTCATGCCCGAAATGATTTCCCAGGAATCGTTGGTCTGATATTGAACCTGGGGAATGATCATGGGCACATCACCTTCAACAAGCCTTCTTCCCAACAGGAAATCTTTAACTTCCGATTTACGCGTTGTATACTCCAGGTCGACAATCTTTCTGATTCCCCTGTTCTGCAATGCATTCAATAAGCCGGAAGTAATCAGTACATCTTTCCCGTTCTTCAGGCGTTGCTCAATTTTTTCAACGATTTCGGGATCGTGTTTTGCCTGTTCAGTGAGGATGATCATTTCGTCGTCCATTGGGAAATATGGTACAAGATCGACCGGAATACCGATCATTCCAAAGTAATTTTGAAGGAAATCTTCACCCTGTGAATGAAAGGGTTTATAGCTTTTTATTCCGTATGGATTGCCAAACTTTCCAACTACTTTATCGATAATGTTCAGGGAGTGGCTGGCAGTTGTAGCCATTGAGGCCAGCGTGTCGGCCGGGAGAAAATCGGAGTAATCAAAACTGACATCCTGGTTTTTCCAAACAGGTTCCCAACCCGGACGAAGCGGGTACAGCATCTGGCGGTAATCGAAAAGGGTAATTTCGGGAGCTTTTGCCAGCATGGTCAACCAGAGTTGTTCAGCGTATCGGTCGTAGAAGCGCATACCACCTGTGTCGACCCAGCCTCCCCCATTTTCGCCCGGTTTCAGATTGTTGAAATAACGGAATATCAGATAGCTGAGGTAGGGTTGCAGGTGTTGGTTGCTGAATACTGCATCGCGGGTTTCAGTGCCGGTGTATACCCCATCAAATTGATTTGGGCCGGCTTCAAGGTTAAAGCCCAGACCGTGGAAATGGTCGTACCAGTTGGGGTACTTTATTACGACCTTTACGTTGGGATTCACTTTTTTTGCCGGGGTGAGGATTAAATCGTTGGCAGCATTTTTCATCAGTTCAAGACGGTATTCTGTCCAGCTTTTATCGCCTTTGGCTTTTACACAAAGTCCGCATTTGCAACTTGTAAAGAAGAAATCATCAAGTATTACCTCGTCGAAAAAAGAGGCTGTATATTCAATGATTTCCTGGGCTTTAGCTCTCTCTCCCGGGTTGGTATAACAAAAGGTCTGAAACTGGTTACTTTCATCAATGGTGTAGGTTATCCCTCCTGAAGTTTTTACTCCTTTCGATTTAAAAAAGCTGATAGCATTTTCAAGGGTTTCCCTGTCAACGATCAAAAGGTCGCGGTGCGTTTCAAGATATATTTTATCGATTTTTAACTGGCTTGAAATGGTTTTCCAGGTCGATTCAAGCCATTGCGGGTCTTTCATCTTTTGAACCTCGTAAGCCCGGGCATAAATGGCTACGTTGAAATTTTTGCACTTTTCCTGTGCATACCCGTTAATAAAAGAAAAACCAGATGAAATGATCAGTGCAAGTGCGATAAATTTTTTTAAAAGGGTAGTTACAACTTTCATAAAGTTCATTTTATGGTTATAAGTTTATGGGTTTGAAGATATAAAAATACACTGTAAAGCACGAGTGGCAAACTTATTTATTTGAAGTATTTAAAGCGAGCCCAATGCCGGCCAGGCCTTGTACATCAAAAACCCAGACTTCTGCATTTCCGTTTGAAATTGGTGCATCAGCGTATGCCAGATTGATTTTAACCTCGGTTGAAAAGAAAAAATGGCGGCCTAAATAAAATTTCTTTTGGATGCCAAGCTGTCCTGTGATTCCACAAATATGGTACCCGCTTTGGGCAATACCTCCAGATTCATCAAATTTCTGATCACGTATGATACTTTCAGGATGAGCCAATACCGGACCAATACCACTTCTGAATTCAAAACGACATGCGGAATGTACATAATTTATCCAGAGTTGGTTAAATCCGTGTGTTATTGAAAAGCGTTCAATTTCATCGGAAGTATTGTCGAGAATTAACTTTAAATGGTTAAACTCTATTTCAACGCCTTGTTTCATGTTAAAATTATATCCAATCCTTACAGAATAGTGAAGCGGAAGTTTAAATGATTCGGTTCGGTAATGGGCTGTAAAATTTAAATCGGAATAATTTTCCTGTTCGATTGAAATGGGACAATTGAAAGCGATAGCGCCTCCGGGTAAGAATTCAGCAGTAAATTTAGCCTGTGCAGTGGCTTTTATAGTACTTCCGGAAAACAGCAGAAACAAAAAGACCTCAGAAATGAAAAGAAATGTTTTAAATGTTATATTCATTAAATATCAATAATTTACCTGTTCTTCTGTTGTAAGTAAAGTTAGTAAAAAAACCGCGGGCATGTTCTTGTTTAATAAAACATTCGTTCATCCATTTTAAACATACGTTATAACATGCTTCAATAATTTTGAAGAATTTTGAAATTACCTCTACAGGAAGAAGTAGAAAAGAATTCAGTTTAGTAAGTAAGTTAGTTTATTAGTTAGTTTATTAGTTAGTTTAACCTTATTAGTCATAAGGTTAATTTCAAAAGAGGATAACGTATTTAAGTTATCCTCTTTTTAGTGATGAACCTAGGCCGATGCAATGTGTTATTTACCATCACCGGGCCATTATTGTGAAATTTGTGCCTTTAGATTTATTTGGCAGCCTGTGTTAAATAAAATTCATCTTCATAAAAGTCGATGAATTAATTTGTTATGCTTCGTTAATGAAAAAAACACTAAAACAAATGTGCTAGTATTTTAAACATACGATACGTCGGAAATAATCAAAAAGACGGTAATTGAAATTGGAAAATTTTACCTTGATTTTTGCAACAATTCTAATGGAAAAATTAAAACATAATTATAAAATGAAAATTACAAATCAAATCCTATCCCTGGTATTTATTAGTTTGCTTTTTGCCGGAAATTCGTGCAAAGCCCCAGTTAATGTTGAGGAAAGGATCAGGGTTGGTGGGCGTGAAGTTGTTGGTTTTAAGGTTTTACCCTTCGAAATTGAAGATGTAACCTTGCTTGATGGCCCTTTTAAACATGCTACTGAACTTAACGAGCAGTCGTTGCTGAATTATGAGCCCGACCGTTTTTTAGCAAAATTCAGAAGTGAAGCAGGTTTAAAACCTAAGGCCGAACACTATCATGGTTGGGAGGACAACACCATTGCAGGTCACAGCCTTGGGCACTATTTAACGGCCATCGTGTTAATGTATCAAACAACGCATAACGAAGAATTCCTGAAAAGGATTAACTACATCGTTGATGAACTATATGAATGCCAGGAGGCCGATGGTGAAGGTTATATCGGAGCATTCCCCGAGGGTAAAAAAATTCTTGAAGAAGAAGTTGCCAAGGGAGATATTCGATCACAGGGTTTTAACCTGAATGGGATTTGGGTGCCATATTATACCCAGCATAAAGTGATGGATGGTCTCTATCATGCATATAAATATTGTGGAAATGAAAAGGCGTTGATAATTAACATCCGTTTTGCCGATTGGCTGGCAACGGTTGTTGAAAATTTAAACGACGATCAGATTCAGAAAATGTTGCATTGCGAGCATGGGGGCATTAACGAAGCGCTGGCTGAATTGTACGCATGTACAGGGAATGAAAAATATTTAAAATTATCGAGGGTATTTCACCATAAAGCAATACTGGAGCCCTTGGCCAATGGCGTTGACATTTTGCCCGGGAAACATGCCAATACACAAATACCAAAACTCATAGGGCTGGCCCGCCGGTACGAACTTACAGGCGACACAACCGACCGAAAAACAGCTGAGTTTTTCTGGGGCCGCGTTGTGCATCACCACTCGTATGTTACCGGTGGAAACGGAAATCATGAATATTTTGGCCCACCCGACACGCTAAATGAACGCCTCAGCCAGAATACCACCGAAACCTGCAATGTTTACAACATGCTGAAATTGTCGAAGCATTTAATAGAATGGGAAGCGAAACCTGAAGTATTCGATTTTTACGAACGTGCACTTTTCAACCATATTCTTTCATCGCAACACCCACACGATGGCCGTGTTATTTACAATCTTTCGCTTGAAATGGGCGGGTTCAAGGTTTACCAGGAACCACATTGGTTCACATGTTGCGTAGGCACTGGTATGGAAAACCATTCTAAATATGGGCGTAACATCTATTACCACAACAACAATGCACTTTACGTGGGGCAATTTATCGCCTCTGAACTTAACTGGAAAGAAAAGGGTGTTAAAATACAGCAGATTACAAGTTTTCCAGAGGAACAGGGTACAACTTTAAATTTTGAATGTGATAATCCGGTTGAATTTATACTTAAAATCAGATACCCCTTTTGGGCTGAAAACGGGTTGACAATTAATTTAAACGGAAAAAAAGTTCGCATAAAAGAACAACCAGGAAGTTTTATTGCCATAAACAGGGAATGGAAAACCGGCGATAAGGTAGAAGTTTCATTCCCATTCACATTAAGGCTTGAGAATATGCCCGATAATCCAAAACGTGTGGCGGTTTTTTATGGGCCGCTTGTTTTGGCAGCTGACCTGGGGCCGGTACCTGATCCAAAATCAAACGATCCGATGTACGTTCCGGTACTGATGACAAAAGATAGTAACCCTGCAACCTGGCTTACAAAACTTAACGACGGGCCTAACATGTTCACTAGCCACGATGTAGGAATGCCACGTGATGTGATTCTAAAACCTTTTTACGAAACGCATGAACGGCATTACACCGTTTATTTCGATCTTTTCACAAAAGAAGAGTGGAACGATTATCAAAAGGAATACGAGGCTGAACAAGCACGGAAAAAGGAACTTGAAGCCAAAACTATCGATGTAATCCGCCTGGGCGAAATGCAACCCGAACGCGATCATAATTTCGAGGGTGAACGTTGCTGGAATGATGAGCATAAAGGCAAAAAATTCAGGGAAGTTGACCGGGGAGGCTGGATGTCGTTTGAGCTAAATGTTTTGAAAAACGAACCTATGGTATTGGTGCTTGAATACTGGGGTGGGTATAGTGGCTCGAAAACATTCGACATTTTAGTTAATGGCGAAGTAATTGCAACCGAAAACATCTCGGCAATTTCTAAAAGCAAATTCCTTTTCTTTGAATACAAAATTCCCGACAGATTGACGGTGGATAAAGAAAAGATAAAGGTCAAGGTATTGCCACATTACGGACATAGGGGAGGTCCTGTTTTTACTGTGAGAACTATAAAGGCCAATATTTAGGTTATAAATATTTGAGGAGAAAAATGAAATTTCTTAATCGGTTTTTAAATCGTAACATTATAGTTGTTTTTGTATGTTTTGTTCATTTTTCATTATATGGGCAGGATAATATTGCATTTGATGCATCCGATGTAACCACATCTTATGTGTCGTCGTGGGAAGACTTAAATGCTATAAATGATGGGTATGAACCTCAGAATTCCGGCGATAAAGGCCCTGGCGCATATGGAAACTGGCGGGGAGATGCATATTTTAACCAGTGGAACTGGGTGGCGTACGAATTCGATGATTATTATTTGATTGATCATTCGGAGGTTTATTGGTGGACTGACGGGCTTGGCATATATATTCCGTACGATACATACATTCAATATTGGGATATTTTTGAAGGCGACTGGAAAACGATCGAAAATTTCGTTGGCAACGGGGTGGCTTCCAACCAGTATAATGTAACAACTTTTCCTCCGGTGCTTACCAATAAAATAAAATTGTTCTGTATAAGCCAGGCTGCCCAGGGAATATTGGAATGGAAAGTTTTTGGCGTACCTCAGGAAAATGTGCCCGATGAAGCCTACGCAAGGGTAAACCAGCCATTGTCGAAGAATGTTACCACAACGGTTACAGTTTCAGCAATTTCAGCATCACTTCCCGTTGGCGAATACCAATTCTATATTGATATTGAAGTAAAAAATAACCTCGAAATCAACGATGAAATATTCCAGATTGCAGGATCTGATTACAGGCAGGATGCTTCGATGGTTGCGCTTGAACCTACAAACGAAGAAGGTGTAACTCAATTTGAAATAAACCTTCCTGAGGTAATTGACCCGACAGATGGAATCGAAATAAAGGTTTTGTTGAATAACGGAGAGACTGTTGTAACAAGTTTAAATTATATTGAACCAGGGAAGGTTCCTCCTGTTTTGAATGCCGATTTAACAGCCATTACAGTTGATAATATTATTGAAATTGATTTTGCCGATAATGCCGACTGGCGCAATATGCTTACTTCAGTGAGTGTGAATGGAATTGCCCTTGAGCCATCAGATTTTGAATTGTCAGAAGGATTATTGTCCCTTTACCCTGCAAACGGGAATGTTGCGTTAATAAAAAGCGGGGAAAAGAATATTGAGGTTTTTGCTTCAGGTTATGAAGTTGCAACAGTTAAGCAGGAAATCCTCACGGGAACAATAAATGCCGGGAGTTCGTATGTCGATCGGACTGTGAAGGTTTACCGGCCTTCGACAAGCAAAATACCGGTTTATGCTTATGACACTTTTGACAATCCGGTTTCGGGTTATCAGTTTACTTACGATATTGAAGTTGTTAACAACAATGGCACTACTGACGAAAAATTCACTGTGAACGGGAATGAAATTACAGCTTCATCTACAGATAACAGTTTAAGTAAAACCGATGCAAACGGTATGGCATTACTTGAAATTAGTGTGCCGCCAGGTGTTGATATTAACGATGGCTTGCTTATACATTTTAAACTAAACGATCATATAACCAGTATTGATGAGCCCTCGGGATATATCCGGATGGAAAGTGAAAAGGAAGTTTACGTGCCCAAGTCGCTGATTAATATGAGCGAGTTTAAATGGGAACAAACACGCCAGTCGGAAAACTTTACAGCTTTCTGGGGCGATAAGGCAGGGCCAAATCCAACAACATTCGATCCGAAGGAGATTTTGGATAACCTTGAATATTATTATTCCTTCTATATCGATTCAATGAAATTTGTTACAAATCCCGATTCCGGGAATATGGCAAAATACAAGTTTGTGGTTATCCTTTTCGGAACGTTCAATAATGGATTTGAGGACAACGGAACAGCATACGGAGGATCGGTTGACGGGGTGATTGGCGCAATGTGGATGGGGCCGCGCACCGGCTTTGTTGTAGCACATGAATTCGGGCATGCTTGTCAGGCAATGATCCCCATACAATACCCCGGAAAAGGGTTTAAAAACAGAAACGACAATCAACAGGTTGGGATGTACTGGGAGGCCTGTGCCAATTATATGGCTTTTCTGAGTTCGGGTTCGGCAGGCAACATGTTGTCACCTTTGTTCTTAAACACTTCGATGTTACAATATTTAAGTACGATCGATTCCCGACAGTATGAATCAGTTTATCTGCCGGCCTATATCATCGACAGGTTCGGGATTGAAGCCCTGGGCTTGCAGTGGAGGGGCGCCGATGTTGGCGACAATCCCTTTGATGCACTCGTGAAAGGTCTTGAGATTTCGCGGGATTCTATGCGGAAGGAAGCAGGCTTATGGGCCATGCACAATGTTACCTGGGATTATTCATGGGGAAATATTATCCGAAGTTATCTGAACGGGCAGGATGAATCAGCCGTTTGCCGTGAATTTACACATCTCGAAAGCATCGAAAGTGTTCCAGGTGTTTACATTGTTCCCCGAGAGATGGCTCCTGCCGATTACGGCTACAACATTATACCTGTATACCCCGAAGATGGTGCAACGGCTATTGAAGCTGAATTGTCGGGTATTGACAACGATCCCGCGGGTGGTGGTGGCTGGAGCTACGGCTTTGTTGCTGTTAACACCGATGGCCTGCCCCGTTATGGCGATGTAGCCCTCGAAACTGATGAGAAAGCATTGCTGACAATTGAACCGGGCGATTCATTGTATTACCTGGTTGTAGTTGGTTGTCCGCCTGTAACCCATACCTATGCCTGGACACCCAGCTGGCCATTGGTATACCGTTTCCCTTACATGTTGACTTTTAAAGGTGCCGTTCCAGAAGGATTTCAATCCGAAAGGGCAATGCCTGCCAATGTTGCGGGCAAATATCATTCAAACGGAGGGGGATGGGTGGCATCAACAGCCAGTGTGGATGCCTCTGTTTATGTAGGCCCAAATGCTCAGGTTCTGGGAAGTGCAAAAGTTAGCGGAAATGCCCGGATTGAAGATCTTGCCACCGTGCAGGATAATGCCAGTGTAAGCGGTGATGCGGTTGTGAAAAATAATGCCATTGTTGGGAAATCAGCAAAACTCCTGGGAAATGCACTGGTTGAGAAATCGGCACGGGTGTGGGGCGGACAGGTAAGCGACAATGCCGTTGTGACCGGAAATGCGGTTACCTTTAACTGCCGTTTGTCAGGAAATGCTGTGATAAGGGACGTAGCCTGGATTTCAGGCATCACCCTTTCGGGGTATACAACTGTAGGTGGCGACATGAGGAGCTTTAAATCATGCAGCGAAGGGAATTACCTTTCGCTGAACCAGTCGGTATGTAATGGCGACCTGTGGAATTTCAAACTCGATGATAAAAACCAGCCGGTTGAATACTATACCTGGCCTTATGGTGATATACCACTGACCCCGGCCAATCTCGCAGCTTCGGCAATAAGCGGAAACAGTGTGGAGCTTAACTGGGAAGAAGCCCCCGACAATAATGAAGTTACAAGTTATATTGTATTTGTAAATAACAAGTATCATCAATTGGTTTTCGGGACTTCGGGTGTTATTGAAAATCTGAAGCCTGAAACGACTTATTCAATTTCGATGATTGCAAGGGATAACACGGGAAATTTCTCGTTAATGAGTGACGAAGTTGAAGTTAAAACACCTGTCTCGGCATTTGAAACCGGTATTTCTGAACTTAATTTGAAAATTCAACCTAATCCGGTTACCGATCGTTTTTGTATCGAATTTGGATCGGGGGAAAAGGTAAACCTGACCATTAGCAACCTGTTGGGCGATGTGGTTTATCAGGCTGATTTCTCAGGATCGTTATCTATTCAGAAAAGTGATGTTGGAGGCCGTGGAATTTATTTTGCCCGTGTTGAAGCCGGTGGTAGATCAATTGTGAAGAAGTTTATAGTGAGTCGGTAGGCAGAAGGCAGAAGGCAGAAGGCAGAAGGCAGAAGGCAGAAGGCAGAAGGCAGAAGGCAGAAG
>JAFGEV010000082.1 GCA_016931385.1 Prolixibacteraceae bacterium | reverse complement strand
ATTGGTTTATAACAACCATACCAGTAATAAGAAAGGCCAGAACAGTCAAAAGCAAAGGCAATGAATGGGCCTCTTTTTTCGAGTGCTTAAACAGTGTAGCTCTTGGATCACTTTTTAGTAAAGGCTTTAATGAATATTGTTCTTCAGCTTCAATACCCTTTTTACCGGAAATAAACCCGGCAATTGCAGCTATAGCCCCACTGCCTAGATATATTGCCGATATTATTGTCAGCAAAACAATGGGTTTCACATGCTCGGCATTGAGCTGTACAGCCCCCCATTCGTATAAGTTTTCAAAAAGGATTACCAAATCCAACCCATACAAAATCAAAAGGGTAACGGCTTTATGTACCAATGCGCTAAATACCGCCAATGCCCCTCCAATGGTATATGCAAACAGGTTTTTGCCAAAACCCCTGACGGCTAGTTCAATAATAAGCGCTTCGGCAAAAATGCCTATCATTGGGCCAAGGATAATCGCGCTTGGCGAAATAGATTTCATCAGTGCACAAACCAACCCTGCTCGCCAAATCACACCATTTTCTTTCCAAAGTTGATAAAATGAAATTACAAGGAAAACCGTAAAAAACGACAAAATGCTTCCAGCCAGGGGAATTTTCAGATTATGCAACATGCTTCCAAGCGTTATTTCCACAACAGCCCATAAGCTTCCCAAAACCGAAGCCTTAAGCCATTTCTCTGGCATAGGTTTTCGGGTTATATGCATCGACATGAACCTGATTTTTTTAACTGATCCATTTCTCCTTTTGTGTTTATATTCACAAATAGGTTTTCAGAATAAAAAGGCATATCCTCTACATTCAGGCAAAGTGTGCGATGTGGCGGAAGCACATCAATAATTTTGTACTGTTTGTTTCCCAAAGCTTTTTCCAAAACTGCAAGAATACTTTTATGATAATACCCTGCCAAAGTTTCTTTTAATCCCTTATGGACCGGGACAACAACCTGGGAACCGGATTTATGTTCCAAAATAAACCTGAACAATTCAGGTTTTAAACCTGGCATATCGCAACCAATAATTATATTGTGCATATTTTGCGAATGTAACAAACATGCATGCATACCCCCCATCGGGCCACAACCGGAATATATATCTGAAACGGTTTGGATACCATGGAACAAATATTTTTCGGGATCGTTTGTACCAATAATTATTTCATCACAAACCGGTTTAATCACCTCAATGGCATAATCAATCAGTCGTTTCCCCCCATAAGGATAATGGGCCTTATCGCAACCGAAACGGCTGCTTTTGCCACCGGCAAGAATAATACCCGTTACCTTTCCAGAACTCTTTCGTTTCATTCCCAGTTTAGATTTTTGTAATATTACAAAAAATAATTTTGCCGATGAGAACTTATGCCGGGCAGTTTTTGCTCTTGACAGTCGATCCGGTTTCAGGAAGGCTGTATCCAATTCCTGAACAGATCATGCACCTCACCCTTGCAGGAGCTTTGCTCTTCGATGCCTCATTCAAAGGTTTTATCAACGATGACTGGGAGAAACTAGAGGTACTGAAAACGCCAGGCCTGGAAAATCCGGTGCTTGATGAAGCATTAAGGTGTTTGCTCATTTTTGAAAAGTCGATCCCTATTAAACAGGCCGTAGAAGTTGTTGCAGCACATGGTTCAACATTAAGTAAAATTATATGGGACTCACTTCAGAAACAAGGTATACTTACCACCAAAAAGCAACCTGTTTTTACTGGTGGGCGTAAACAGGACATGTATTCACCTGATCTTTCTGTTGTTTTAAATATTCATAAACTTATAAGAGAAACGATTCTGACAAATGACATTCCCGACTTTGAAGTACCTCCATTAATCAGTCTCATTGAGGCTTCGGGTTTGACCAAATACATTTTTCAAGCCGATGAAGCAAATCAATATAAGGAACGCATCACACTGCTGGCAGGAATGGAATCGCTTGGAAGGGAAATTGTTCGTGCAGTAAACGCCCTTGAACATGCCGACATGGAAACTGATGTAGCAAAGCTGATAGGCCTGCAACACGACCAGCCAAAAACCTTTGCCGGTGGAATGGATGCTGTATTAACTGCGCTTGGTTACCTATATAAAGAAACCGGCATGAACCGGAGCCGTAAACTGATAGGGAAATTCAACCAGTTTTCAGGCTTTGAATGCCCGGGTTGTGCCTGGCCGAACCCCGACAAACACAGGTCACGTTTTGAGTTTTGCGAAAACGGCGCTAAAAATGTAAGCTCGGCAGCAACAACGAACCTGGTCTCTCCCGGTTTCTTTGAAAAATGGCCGGTTAAAGACCTTTTGCTTACCTCGGAATACTGGCTGGAACAGCAAGGCCGCCTGACCGACCCAATGTACATTGATGAAAACTCTTCACATTACAAACCTGTAAGCTGGGACGATGCTTATAAAATTATTGCCGATGAACTGAATTCCCTTGACGATCCTAATCAGGCAGTTTTTTACGCATCGGGCAGGACTTCGAACGAAGCGGCCTTTCTATACCAGCTTTTGGCCCGTGCATTGGGGACAAACAACCTACCAAACAGCGCCAATATATGCCACGAGCCCTCGGGAAAAGCTTTGTCAATGAGCCTTGGCTATGGCAAAAGCAGCGTAACCCTCGACGATTTTCCAAAGGCCGGTTCCATTTTCATTTTCGGTCACAACCCTGGTTCAAACCATGCACGCATGCTCAGCTCGTTGCAGGCCGCGGTCAGAAACGGGTGCAAAATTGTAGCCATAAACCCGATGCCCGAGGCCAGTTTGATGGGTTTTGCCGACCCGCAAAAAGTCAGCTCGTATTTAGGGAAACAAACTTCACTTTCACATTTATACATCCAACCGGTAATAAATGGCGATATGGCCCTGGTAAGGGGAATGGCAAAAGCTCTGTTTGAAGAGGAAGAAAAAACGGGAGGAATCCTCGATAATAAGTTTATCGGGCAATACACCAGTGGATTTGAAGAATACAAACAGACTGTATTAAATACCTCGTGGGATGAAATTGTTATCTCGAGCGGGGTTGACAAAAGCCAGATTATTGAAGCTGCAAACGTCTACCGCGAATCGGAAAACACAATTGCCTGCTGGTGCCTCGGCATAACGCACCACCGGAACTCGGTTGAAACCATCAGGGAAATTGTTAACCTTTTAATGCTGAAAGGAAATGTTGGCAAACCAGGTTCAGGTGTATGCCCGGTACGTGGACACAGCAACATTCAGGGAATACGCACCGTTGGTGTAGGGGAAAATATGCCTGCTTCATTTCTCGACAACATGGAAAACCTTTTTGGGTTTCAAGTACCACATGATCCCGGATTAAGTACCGTCCCGGCTATTCAATCGATTGAAAAAGGGAAAGTGAAAATATTGATTTCACTGGGCGGAAACCTGGCCTCGGCCCTTCCTGACACAAAATATATTGAAGAAACTTTGCGAAAGTGCAACCTTACAGTAATGATTTCAACCAAACTTAACCGAAGTCATTTGGTAACGGGCAAAAAAGCTTTGATCCTTCCAGCATTCACCCGCATAGAAGAAGATATCCAAAACGGCAAAAAACAGATAACAACTGTTGAAGACGCCATGTGTAAGATCTCTTTTTCGAAAGGCTGTCTGCCGCCCCCGTCAGAAAATATGAAAAGTGAAATTTCAATTGTTGCAGGAATTGCAAAAGCTACATTGAAGGGAAAATACAACATTGACTGGGACCGGTTCGAAAACGATTATCATCATATACGGACAGCCATTTCAAAAGTTGTTACACCTTTTAAAGATATTGCGGATAAAGGAAAGAAAGCAGAAGATTATTATTACGAAAATCCTTTGAAGAAAAGGGTATTCAACACAAGTGACCAAAAGGCACAGTTCAGTAATTATGCTTTGAAAAATTCAAAAGCCGAAAAAGAAGAATTGCTGCTGATGACCATCCGCAGCCACGATCAGTTTAACACATCCATTTTTGGGCTTAACGACCGCTACCGGGGAATCAATAACGAACGGCGAGTATTGTTTATGAATAAGGAAGATATGTTCGCCATGAATATTGAACCCGAGCAACTGGTTGAAATAACAAGCAATTACGACAACAGGCTACGGAAACTTGAAGGCTACTATGCCATCCCATACCCTATCAGTAAAGGTTGTGTAGCGGCATATTTCCCTGAAGCCAATATCCTTACTTCAATAAATGAAATAAGTGAAACCTGCTTCACTCCTGCTTTTAAATCGGTAAGGGTGAAAGTGAATGCCTCATAAAGAATATTTTTGACTTATTGATATTTGCTTAAATCGTTCCATAAATCTTTTGCAGATACAACAAAATCACTTTTTTTAAAAGTGATTTAACAGGTTTTTTTCACTTTTATAAAAGTGTTTTTTCGAGATAAAAGAGGCTGTATCAAAAGTTGATTTAAAATGTATAATACTTACATTTTGGAAGTTTAAGCCTGAAGGGCTTAGTCATTTCAGCCCAAGGCATCGCCTTGGGTAATTGGGAGTCCAAT
>JAFGEV010000439.1 GCA_016931385.1 Prolixibacteraceae bacterium | reverse complement strand
TGGGTGACGGCTTTGTTGTTGTTTGTTAGCTTTGTCCGGTTACTTTCTGTTATGGCAAATGTTCCTGTTTTCTCACTATTGTTTTCCGAAGTAATCTCAAAACCAAATTTTTGTGCATCGGCATTGCTGGCTGTGAGTGTAATATTGTATGTTTGGCCGGGGACATAACCTGTTTCAGGAATATTAGATGTAATCAATTCTGCCTCAGCAGGTGTGCCTGAATGACATTGTGTGCAACTTGCTCCATCGAGAGGCGAACCTGTTTTTTTCCCTGGCGACCCGGCATTATACATGCTTGCAGAAATAAGAAACACTGCAATAACCAAATAAAAAACGATGTAAACATTCATTTTTTTCATAACTGTAGGTTTATATTACTTATTATTAAAAAACATTGTGAAAGATATTTTGTTCAGCCATGAATAAATAAAAAAATGATCACCGGGGAAGTGATCATTTTATAGTGATATTGTAAAAAAAACAGGGGAGAGGAGAATTTTCATAAGTTGTGTGCAAGATAGCAAACATTACATTTCCAGCATAATGAATTTCCATTCATTTTTTAACTTTTCAATAAGCGTACGTTTTGTTTTGATCAACGGCGCTTTTGCTTTGATAAAATTCACTTATTTGCTATGGGTAAGTGTCGGAACAGGTATAAAAAACGAATAAATATGCAATATATTCATGCTTTTATACGTAAAATTCTTTCATATGCATCTTTTTTCTTTTTTTTCGACAATCAAAAATACCATGAAATAAATGCTCCTTATTTACAAAGCACATACATTTCTTTTTGTGGATTAACGAGCAGCATCGGAACATGATTCTCTTTATTGATTATTCTTTTTTCAAAAGGACCTATGATGTAGTCCAAAAAAGTAACATTAAAACTTCCGGAGAAAATCAGCAGGTCAAAATCGGCAGAAATGTTAAGAGCCTTTTTATGAATTTTCCAGCTTGAAGCATTTCCGTTTTCAATCCAGTAGTTAAAGTAAAACTGAGAATAAAATTTCTTTACAAATGCAATGATGTTTTCAACCTTAGATTTCAAATCAGGATCATTATCCTCTGCATAGATCATTTCAATTTCGGAATTGTTGAACCTGCCAAAGTAGCTGCCCCAAAGAATTGCATCTTTCGTGCTGTTTCGATAGTCGATTGGAACAATGATTTTTTTAAAATGGTTTTCACCAGTTTTCTTTTCTGCTGAAAAGTAAAAAGGGAACCCTGATCGGTAAAAAGCTTTTAAAAGGTTGTTGCTAATCTTCAATCCGGTACAGAACAATATAACATTGTATTTTCCGCCCAAAGAGCCTGTGTGTTTAAATAAGGGGCCTTTTAGCATCAAGGTTGAAACACTCACCTGGGGTATGTCCCGTTTAATTGTAGCCGAAAGGGTTGCCAGTTTTTCTTTCAGAAATTTTTCCTGTTTTGACGTTTTAAAATTGGCAAACAGGCAAACTTCTTTTTCAAATCGTAAAGCGATATATACGGCATCCAGTATGGTGTTAAGCAAATTAATATTCGAGTTGCACCAAACAACGATTCGTTGATCTTCAATTTTAGCCATGAATGTGTATCATAATTGAATTAGCCGACCTGTAAAAAATCAGTAGGTACCAATATAAAAAATTATATTTTCATTCGTGAAAATAAACTGATTTTTTATGGTAACTCATGGAACTCTAATATATTTTATTAATTCTCAAGGGTATATTTTGAGTGCTGAGGTTTTATCGTTGTTTCATAATAAATAAGGCCATGATAAATGAATCACTATTTAATCCTGAAAGCATTCTTGTTATAGGGGCATCAAACGATGTTACCAAACCGGGAGGTAAATTACTAAAAAACCTCATCGACACCAGTTATCCGGGGAAGCTAATGGTTGTAAATCCGAAGAATGAATCTGTTCAGGGAATAAAAGCGTTTAAGTCGGTGGAGGAAGTTCCTGGGGCTGAACTGGCTGTTCTGGCAATCCCGGCACGTTTCTGCAATCATGCAGTTGAAGTTCTGGCCTCGTTAAAAAAAGTAAAAGGTTTCATCATCATTTCAGCCGGCTTTAGTGAAGAAGGCCCCGAAGGTGAAAAACTCGAAAAAGAGCTTGTTTCGATAGTTAATAAATACAATGCATGCCTTATTGGCCCCAATTGCATTGGTATATTAACCCCTGGTCATTCAAGCGTTTTTACGACCCCGATACCCATGCTTCAACCCGATGGGGTCGATTTCATATCGGGCTCGGGAGCCACGGCTGTCTTTATTATGGAATCGGCTATTCCAAAAGGGTTGCACTTTCATTCGGTTATTTCGGTCGGAAACTCGGCACAGATTGGAATTGAAGAGGTGCTTGAATATTTTGATGAGAATTATGATCCTGAAAAATCTTCCAATGTGAAGTTGCTCTATATCGAAAACATTAAAAATCCTGACAAACTTTTGCATCATGCTTCATCGTTGATAAGGAAAGGCTGTAAAATTGCGGCAATCAAAGCAGGTTCATCCGAAGCTGGCAGCCGGGCAGCATCATCGCATACAGGTGCTATGGTTACATCTGACCTGGCTGTTGAAGCGCTTTTTCGTAAAGCAGGAATTGTGCGCTGTTACGGCCGTGAAGAGTTGACAACAGTGGCTTGTGTAATGATGAGCAAAATGCTGAAAGGCAGGAATCTCGCAATTATTACCCATGCCGGTGGCCCGGCAGTAATGCTTGCCGATGCACTTGAAACCGGGGGTTTAAATATCCCCAAAATAGACGATTCAACAGCAAAAGCGAAATTGAAAAACATGTTATTCCCTGGTTCTTCTGTTGAAAACCCGATCGATTTTCTGGCAACTGGCAACGAAAAACAATTGAATGCCATTATCGACGCATGCGAAACAGATTTTTCTAATATCGATGCAATGGCAGTAATTTACGGCAGCCCCGGGTTGTTCCCCGTGCGTGATGTTTATAAAGTGCTCAATAATAAAATGAAGGAGTGCAGTAAACCAATTTATGCAATCCTTCCCTCGGTAATAAATGTTAAAGAAGATTTAGCTTATTTCCTATCACATGGGAACGTGAATTTTCCCGACGAAGTTCTTTTGGGGCGCGCATTAACAAAAGTATACAATACTCCTCAGCCATCCGATGAGTCGATTTTTCTCGATGGGGTAGATATCCCTGCGGTAAGACGTACAATTGAAAAAACGATAAATGGATATCAACCAATGGACATTATAAAAGAGCTTTTCGATGTTGTTGGCATCAGCTACGCCCGAGAGGTTCAGGTAAACACTGAAGAAGCAGCAGTAGGTGCTGCAAGGAAAATTGGCTTCCCCCTGGTGATGAAGGTAGTTGGGCCTGTTCATAAAACCGATGTCGATGGTGTGAGCCTGAATATTAAATCGAACGAGTCGGTTAAAAAGGAATTTCACCGGTTGATTGAAATTGAAGGGGTTGAAGCTGTCCTGATATCGGAAATGCTTTCGGGCGCTGAACTTTACATTGGCGCAAAATACGAGCCAAAATTTGGGCATGTAATTTTATGTGGACTGGGCGGGATTTTTGTTGAAGCGCTTAACGATGTTACCTCGGGCCTTGCGCCATTAACATTCCCCGAGGCAAAATCGATGATCAGAAACCTTAAAGCATATAAAATCTTTAAAGGCTACCGTGGAAATCCGCCTGTTAATGAAAGGCGTTTTGCCGAGATTATCGTGAGGTTGTCGAGCCTTTTGCGTTTTGCAACCGAAATTAAAGAAATGGATATTAACCCGCTTTTTGCAAAGGAAGAAGTGATTACTGCCGCCGATATCCGTATCCGTGTTGAACATGATTCCTGACATTAATACTATCTTTGTATTTATTTTGAAAAAATTGATATGAAAAAATTTTCTTTTTATTCGTTAATCCTTATTGTGCTTATGTCATCGTCGTGTAGTTTTGAAAAGAATGAAAAAGGGTATAGCCCCAGGGTTGCTGAGTTAACATCCGACAGGTTAACACCTGAAGTTTTGTGGATGTTTGGAAGGATAGGCGGAGAAACCGTTTCACCCGATAAAAAATCAGTATTATATGGCGTTACCTATTATTCAGTTGAGGACGATAAAGGTTACAAGGATTTGTTCATTTGCAACCTTGAAAGCATGGAAAATCAACGAATTACTGATACGGCTGAAAATGAAGGCAGTGCCACCTGGCGACCCGATGGCAGGAAAATTGGTTTTTTAAGTAAAAAATCAGGAAAAACACAATTATGGGAAATGAACCCCGATGGTTCTGATACGAAGCAGATCACATTTATCGAAGAGGGGATAAGTGATTTTAAATACTCTCCCGATGGATCAAAAATCGTATTTTCAAAGGCCGTTAAGCTCGATAAGTCGGTAAACGATTTATACCCCGACCTTTCCAAAGCCAATGCCCGCATCGAAACCGATTTGATGTACCGGCACTGGGATACATGGCACGATTATACTTACAATCATCTTTTTATAGCCGATTATTCAGAAAAAGGCATATACCATGCAATTGACATTATGGAAGGGGAGCGGTACGATTCGCCTATGAAACCCTTTGGTGGTATGGAGCAGGTTGCTTTCAGCCCCGATGCTAAGATACTTGCCTATACATGCAAAAAGAAAACAGGGAAAGCGTATAGCTTTTCAACCAACTCTGAAATATGGATTTATAACCTCGAAACAGGTACGACAGTAAATTTCACTGAGGGTATAATGGGCTATGATACAAACCCTGTTTTTTCGCCCGATGGAAAAATGATTGCCTGGGAAAGTATGGAACGTGACGGCTATGAATCTGACCAGGCGCGCCTGTTTGTTGCTGACCTTGAAACAGGGGAGCGGCGAAACCTTTTTGCCGGTTTTGAGGAAAGCGCCCATTCAATTTCATGGTCACCCAATGGCAAGGTTATTTATTTTATCAGTGACATTCAGGCTACTGACGAGATTTTCAGTGTTGATGTTGAATCGGCTCATATCAAAAGAATTACCGATGGTATTCATAACTATAAGTCGGTGCAAATTGCACAGGGTGGTCTGGTGGCACGTAAACAATCAATGTCTCAGCCCGATGAACTTTATCTTGTTTCAACCGAAACAGGGGAAGATAAACCACTTACAAGGGTTACAAAGCCAATCATGGATCAATTAAAGATGGGTAAGGTTGAAAAACGTTGGGTTAAAACAACCGATAATAAGGATATGCTCGTTTGGTATATTTTCCCACCCGATTTCGATCCGGAGAAAAAATACCCTGCATTGTTATACTGCCAGGGGGGGCCGCAGGGAACTGTAAGTCAGTTTTGGTCGTACCGTTGGAATTTTCAGTTAATGGCTGCCAACGGTTATATAATTGTGGCGCCCAATCGCAGGGGCTTGCCAGGCTTTGGTTTGGAATGGCTTGAGCAGATCAGCACCGATTATGGCGGCCAAAATATAAAAGATTATTTATCGGCAATTGACGATGCTGCCAAAGAACCATGGCTTGACGAAAATCATATGGGCGCAATTGGTGCCAGTTATGGGGGCTTTTCGGTTTTTTATCTGGCAGGCCATCATGAAAAGCGATTTAAAGCATTTGTTTCGCATGCCGGGATTTTTAATTTTGAACAGATGTATGCCACAACCGAGGAAATGTGGTTTGAAAACTGGGATATTGGTGGCCCCTGGTGGGACAGGGAAAACGAAACTGCACAACGGTCATACGATTTCTCGCCTCATAAGTTTGTCGATAAATGGGATACTCCAATCCTGGTTATCCATGGACAAAACGATTACCGGATTCCTTTCACGCAGGGAATGGCTGCTTTTAATTCTGCAGTTATGAGGGATATTCCGGCCCAGTTCCTTTATTTTTCTGATGAAAACCACTGGATTTTAAAACCACAAAATGGATTGTTATGGCACCGAACTTTTTTTAAGTGGCTTGATAAATGGTTAAAAAACAATCTGTAATTTATACTCTATGTGATAGGTATTGACATTTATTAATATATATTTTACCTTTGTCAGGTAGAAACAAAAGAGCTTTTAAATATTTTTTCTTTGGTGGTGTATTTTAAGGGGAGTTTACAGCCCTGTAAACAATGTTTACAGGGCTTACCTTTTAATAGTGAACCCCTTCAAACCATTCCTTGAATAGTTTTACCTTCTCACGGACTACCATAAAATCATCTCCGTCCTGGTTTTTTAACTTAAAGCTTGTGCCCCGATAAGTAGAAAAATTGTTCCAATAACAACTGAAGCAAACACAGCAAAAACAATCTTTTTAAAGAATCCGTATTTTGGGAAATGAACCGGCATTTTTTGGTTAAATAATCATTCGTTCAATTATAGAAATGAAGGGGGATTTTAAAATATTACTGGTTCATCAATTCAAAATTGTTCTCTTTCCCCCATGTAGGCATTAGTGGTGACTGACTGATCTCTGTTTTGAATAGCGAATTGGCTTTTTCTAATAAAGGCATTGCAGCTTCTTTGCCCCCGCCGTATTCATCGGGAGTATAATACAGGTTCATGCCTTTCAGATAGAAAACGCGTGGGTTTTTTGCATTGTAAACTTCCGCTTTGTCAAGCGCTTCGGTTGCCATGGTTGAATACGTGTAACCTTCCGAAGGATCAGTGATGCGCATCATGTACAACAGGGCCTGCAATACAAAAATTTCCGATTCAGTTGGTGCCAGTTTCATAATTTCATCGATGTGTTTTTGTGCCTGATCGAGATATTTTCCCCTTTGTTCAGATGATAGTTCCTGATTGTGAAACATTATAGAGATGTATGAATAAGCAGCATAATAACCAGGCAGCCACTCCCCGGTTTCTTTAAGCCCGATTCGTTCAAACTGGTTGGCAACTTCTATCAATTCATCAGCTGTTGTTGATTTATACATTTTTTGCATATTCATTATCATGTTTTTATCATAAACAGCAGAAAATAATGATGTTGTAAAAACAAGTAAACAAATAAGCACGGTTAATTTTTTCATGACATTTAATTTTTTAAGTTATGTTTCAAAATTGATTAATTTTTTTTTACTGGCAAATTAATACGTTATGAATTGTGTAAATATACAATTTGTCGGAAACAAAGGAACAATCCTCAAAAAAACAACCAGTCCGGGTTTCGAGTTGCCATTGAATAGTTGCCTTATTTATTGGATGTTCTCGATGGCCTGTTGATAAATGCATTGTTAATATTCAGTACATTTGTATGCTAAACAAAAACGGCCGGTTAATGGTTGTCAATAAATAATCAGTGCTGATTTAAAAAAGGACAACCATTGAAATTTAGTTGCCCTTTTTTAGTTTTAAACTTTGCCTTGTGATACGTTGAGATATTTGTCTTTTTTAAACCTGTTTATTTAGTCCTTGTGTTATAAGCAGATCGTCTTCTTTTATTTCTAAATTTTTTAAAATCCATTTTGCAGGCTCGTAGCCGTTGATTTTGGGTGTGAGGAAAATTTCGTAAAATGAATCGTTTTGAAAATTAATGGTTAAGCTTTCAGTATTATAACCTTTAATTTTAATATTAACCTCGTAAATCCCGGGCATAATAAAAAGGAAGAATTCTCCTTTCTCATTGGTGATTGTGCCTGTTTCAATGTCCTTAAGGAAAATATCAACTCCTTCGAGTACATTTCCTGTTCGTGCGTCGCTGATAATACCGCTGAACGCGACGTAATCACTCGAAGAAGCGAGCGAGGAAAGCAGTAATGCTAAAAAAAATAAAGTTTGTCTTTTCATGGCTATTAAAATGTTTCTTTGTATTCATGGCTGTTTTAATGACAATAATTGAATCGTAATGGTTGCTTTAAAATTGATTTTTTTTAATCTTTTTCTTGAACAAGCCAGACAGATCAATTATTATGTGTCTGTTCTTATTACAAAATGAATATAAATAACCCTACTGTTTTTTCTTAAAAATTGAGTTATTATTCAGAACTGGAGAACCAATAATAAATGTGCTTATCCAAAAGGGAAAAAGAGCCTAAACGGGAGTAACTTAAAGGATGGTTGAATCAATTTCAGAATTTAAACCTGTATTTAACACCTGCGACATGTGAGTCGACAGGATAGGCAATATTGAACTCGTTTTCAAAAAGGTAATATAGTGTAAATGTCGATGCCCCGGTTAGTTTATAATCCATACCTACTTTTAATCGATACTGATTAATAATGGCACCGTTGGGGTTGTTGATGTGTATAAAAAATTCATATCCTGCGAATGGCACCAAGGGTAATCCGAACCAGTTGTATTCAAGTTCTAACGCGTGGCGGTTTACCAATTTGTTCCCATAGCTGAAGACCGTATTCGTAAGGTCGTCGGCGCCATATTGAATGGTTGTTTTATATTTTATCTCAAAATCATCGAAATCGTATTTCAGGCGGGCAAAACCTGAGAAACGTTGCTCGTAATGCCTCTCGCGCGTAATGTTTTGATCATATACAAGCCGGTAGCCTGCCCCGAATGACAGAAAGTCAAAAGGGTCGAACGAAAAGGTTGGTTCAATAAACGCTTTATCGAAGGTTGTAAGGTAATTGTCGAACCGGTGTTCATATTCAATACCCACTGTAATTTTTTTGCCAAATTCTTTTTCAACACCTGCCCCTAACCTGACCCTGAAATCGGGTGGCTGGGCTTGTGTGGATTTCAAAAATCCAAAAATGAATAAAAAGAGGGTTATTGGCAGAAATCGTTTAATCGTCATCGTCGTCCGAAATGGGTTCTTCGTCATCAGCCAGGTTTTCAGTATTTTCGCTTTCGAAATAGTAAATACTTACACGTGCAGTGTCTCTAAGAAAATCAATCCGCCCAACTTCAACCCTGTTAATTTTGATCCCTGTGCGCATTTCAAGGTCTTCGATCAATTCTTTTCTGTTTTCGGGCTTGATAAGTTCAATTTTTTCGTAATTGATTGTTTTGGTCGATTCGTGCTTTAGCAGCATCAATTTTTCAAGCACCAATGTAAGCACGACCAGCAAAAGGTTTGTAATAATCAATTCGGCATAACTTACTTTTTTGTTTGCAAGCGCGTTAATTACCGAAATTCCAATTACGAGGAATAGATAGGTCATTTCCTTAATGGGTATTTGCCTGGTGCGGTAACGTATAATACCGAAAATGGCAAACAACCCAAGGGCAAAACCAAGTTCGAGTTTTACATTTTCGAGCAGGAAACAAAGAAGAAATATAGTTGCCGAGATCAAAATGTAAGTAAACAAATAATCCTTTCTTTTGCGAATAGGGTAGTATATAAACCTGATGGTTACAAATACCACAATAAGGTTAATAAGGAAACGGAAAAGTAATTCTCCGAAATCTTCAAAGTTGATTAACTCAATATTAAATAGTTCCATTTTGATTTATGTTATTAAGCTGTTTTAATATACCGCCTTATTTTGGTTTTAAAAAGATTCGATTTAATTTCAGGATTCAACATGGCAAGCCCCACGCAATATTTGCTAAACCCCGACTGATATATTCTTAATTCATTTAAGGCATTAACAAAAGGGGAATTCTTATTATCCCGGTTACGTTTTATCTCAGCAATGCAAAGTCCTTGAGTGTGAGTTTGGGTTTGGTATTTGAGGTCGGTGAAATTCAGGTCGTAGTCAAGGGTAATGCGTTCGCTGAAATCTTTATTAACAAGGGTGAGCCGTATGAAACGGTTTCCCAGCTTGGGTGTGAGTACTTTATGGTTGTATGGGGTATATTTTTTGAGGAATACACCTGCCCCCGTAGAATTCAGATCAGCAATTTCATCATTTTTCTTTATGCGGTTTTTTATGGTCTCCCCCCTGTTGTTTTTCTTTTTTACCTCGATAAATTCAACATTTGTATTGACATATTTCCTGATACGTATTTTGTGCCTGTTCAGTTTACCATTGTGATGGATGGTGTACATCTGGTAATCGTTGGTGTCGAAGTAGGTTGTTTCATATAATTGTTCACGTTCGCCTTCTATCTCAACCATAAAATAATGGGGCAAGACCTTTTTTAAAAGCAAAGGCAACTTTTCAATATCAAAAATGAATTTGGTATCCGTTCTTCTCATTAAACGCACCCGGTCCATTTCATCGAGTGAAATGGGTGAGAAGCCATCAATAATATTTTTCAGATTACTTTCGAAGTTCATACTTGTATAATTTCTTTTTATACAAACGGTTTTTCGAATCGTAATATAATTTACCTGTTTTAAGTCCCCCCTCGTAAGTATATTCGTACCTTTCTTCCTGTTCGCCCTTAGGGTCTAACACAATTTCTTCGATGAGGTTGCCCTGTGTGTCATATTTGTATTTGATCCATATATCAACGGTTTTCCCCTCATTCTTGTATTCTTTGATTTCAATCAGGTCGCCACGGAAGTTGTAAAACTCTTCTTTTTCCAGATATGGGGTTTTATCACCATCCGATAAATCCTGTTCGTAGTTACGCTTTACCTGTATCCCATATTCGATAACTTCTTTTTTATCCTGGGCAAAAACCTGTAAGGATAAATAAAGTGACAAAGAAAATAATAGTAAATGTTTCATTTTTTTCTGATTGAATTTTGATGATATTATAGTTTATCAATATAAAAAATGTCTTCAAATTCAAAATGCTGGTTGTTTTCAGTAATTTCAGCCGTTGCTTCTACAACAAAATAATCTGTATCTTCAGCAATGTCGCGCGAATACATGAAAATCCGGTAGGTGCCTTTAATTAAATTTGAAAAAACAAAGGTGCCGTCGTCCTGGGTGCGAATACGTTCATCGTAGAATTCATGATTACCGTAAGTAATGTATATTTCCTGTTCTTTAGCAGGTACACTGTATTTAAAGGTTTTATTCTTGTCGGAATAATTGGTTACAAATACACGTCCTTTTATTGATGAAGAGCCTTCATTCCAATCGAGACTTTTATATATTAAAAGATCATTAAGATATAATGTGTCCTTGTTTTCGAGAGTTATTTCTTTCACAATTTCAACATCGTCGGGAGCCTGGCATGTTGTGTCTTCCGAATAATAATACAACTTATAATTTCCGGGCCACAGGTAATTGAATTCAAATTCGCCTGTATAACTGGTTGTTGCATCTTCGCCTATGACGGTTTCGTCGCCAAAGAGCAGAAAAACATCTTCGTCTTTTGCAGGAGTTGACTCATCGAACTGAAGTATGGAAAAATCATCGTTATAATATTTTACCATGATTTTCCCCTTAATATGGCAATTTCCGCCAATTCCTTCAGGTTGTGTGCATGAGTGGTGAAGAAACATTCCTCCCAGTAAGCTTAATGCAATTAATATCTTTTTTACCGGTTTCATATTTAAGTTTTGTTTATTGACGCTTAACCTTCAATTTTCCCTCATTCTGGTATGTTTTTTTAAAATTTTATAAATCACAAACCAGTTTAGATCAAAATGAATGCCGAAATTAATGTTTAATTTTTAATTCCCAACTGATGGTTGTTAATAATTTATTCATCCCTTAAGTTTTTAGATATTCGATTATCAGCCATTCATTTTTTAAATAACAAACTCAATAATTTCAACATCAAGATGTCATACAGCAAAATAGAGTAAAATTGAATAAAATGGTTTAATTGAATTTTTCATGAATGAATAGTGAGCCATCAGCATTGCCCATATATTTTGGATTTTTTATCTTTAGGGAGTTTAAAAAATTGAATACTATGAGAAGTTTCTTTATTCTGTTTTTATCAATAATTCTGCTAAATTCATTACAAACAAATGCCCAATTGCCTGGTCAGCTAATTCCCCCGTTTAGTGTCGAAACTGCTTCGAAATTTTCTTCAATGGCTTTTTCTTGCATTGAGACTGAATATCCGAATAAAATTTCACATTTACTAAACAGCCCTGAAGATATTGCTTCGCCCAGTGAATTGCATCCGGTATTCTTCGGATGTCTCGACTGGCATTCTTCGGTGCATGGACATTGGCTGCTGGTTAAGCTTCTTCAGATGTTTCCCGATTTACCTCAAAGGGATATGATTATTGATTATTTCAACCATGCTTTTACTCCTGAAAAGATGCAGGCCGAAGCTGCATATTTTAAAGCCAGAAACCGCGAAAGTTTCGAACGCCCCTATGGCTGGGGGTGGTTGCTTAAACTGGCCTCCGAGCTTGCAAATTCCGATAATATTGATGAACAGAAGTGGTTCGAAGCTCTAAAACCACTAACAGAAATTATCAAAAGCAACTATTACAGTTATCTGCCAGGCTTATATTATCCGGTGCGTCGTGGGGTTCACGAAAATACTGCTTTCGGTATTTCGCTTGCACTTGATTATGCCCTTGCTTTGGGCGACAAAACTTTTGAGTCGTTTCTGAAAGAAAGGGCACGTTTTTATTTTTTTAACGACAATGACATTCCTGCTACCTGGGAGCCCGAGGGCGATGATTTTCTTTCACCATCGCTTACCGAGGCCGACCTTATGCGCAGGGTGCTAACACGGAGTGAGTTTGTTCACTGGTTTAAAAACTTTATGCCCGAAGTACCTTTTTCGTTAACTTATCCTGCTGTGGTAGCCAACCGCAACGACCCAAAAGGTGTACACCTCGATGGTTTAAACCTAAGCCGTGCCTGGTGTATGTTTGAGCTGGCTAAAGTACTTCCCGACGATTCTCAAACCCACCGTGATTTATGGCAGTCGGGCTACCGCCATGCTGCCGAAGCTTTGCCAAATGTGCTGTCAGAAAATTATATGGGGACTCACTGGCTGGCCACATTTGCCGTGTATATGTACCTTTCGCTCGAAGATGTCGGGCAATGATTTTGGCATGAAATTATATAAAATGGGTTATTTAACCGGAAGTTAAATTTTTAGTAATTCAACTGAAGAATTGGCGGTTTAAATAAATCATTATAAAAATCATTGCATTATCTTCGCGGCAGAAGAGAGAATAATTGATTTGCACATTTCACATTTAGATCAATAAATTATATCCAAAATAATCAGTTAGTGCTTTTTATGGCCAAAGAAATTGAAAGAAAATTTTTGGTTGATATCTCAAAATGGGAGAAGAGAGGTACAGCTTTTAACGTGATTCAGGGTTACTTGCTTGTTCATCCCAAAAGGGTTGTGAGGGTGCGTATCATAGATCAAAAAGCATATCTTACGATAAAAGGAAACCTTGATGGGATTGTCCGCGATGAGTTTGAATACGAAATACCCGAAGCTGACGCACGGGAATTATTGAAAATGTGTGAAGATTTTCTTGTAGAAAAGACAAGATATATATTATACTATTTTGGGAAAAAATGGGAGATTGATTGCTTCCATGGTGAGAATGAAGGACTGGTGGTTGCCGAAGTTGAGTTGAATGCCCCAGATGAAGAAATTGAATTGCCAGCATGGGTTACATCCGAAGTGAGTGAAGAAACAAAATATTACAATTTTTATTTGAGCAGGCATCCATACTCACAATGGCAATAATTTTTGGTTGGCTTAGTTTTATGATAGATGAATAGTGTTTTTATAATGAGAAGATTTGTTTTTCTACTTACGGTTTTTTTGATTTCAGGGTTAAACTTGTATGCTACACATTCAGCAAAAAGGGAGTTGAACGACACGATATCAGGAAAGCTCTCGTTTGTTAAAAACCTTGTACAGGAAGATGAGTGGCAGTTTACTGATTCCATTACAGGAAAATGGATAAAAGAATTGTTGTATTTTCTGGAAAATTCGCCCATCGATACTGTTTTAATCAGGCTTGAAGCTGGGCTGAAGTCAGAAGACAGCATTTTCTATCGGTCGATTGAAAAAATCCCCGATCAGGAAAAAATTGAAGGATATATTACCGGTACTCAAATTAAAAAGCAATGTGAACAAAACGAGCGAATAATCAGGAACAGCTTTCAGGCAGATAAGATAAATGTTCCTGAAAGCCTCTTTGAAAATGTGTTTTTGAAACTTCCAGTAATTCCCGAAAGTGAAACCAGCCGCATGATTGAAGATTCACTGGTACAACTGCCCGATAGCATAGTTGCACTCATGAATGATCCGAAAATTACCCGCAACACATCATTGCAAAAAAAGGCAGATTCCCTGAAAAACAATTTTCTTAATGAGGCTCGAGTTAAATACAACGATCAGATCATTAAAGAATACCGCGATTCAGTGTCAGAAGCATACCGTGAAGGTTTTGTTCAGGCAAAAGTCGATTCAGTAAACAGGCAATATATTAACGTTGCCAATTCACATAATTATAAATTATTGACACAGTACAATGATTCTGTAACGAAAAATTTAAATAAGAAGACTTTTGAAACCCTTCATGCGTTGATTGTATATGCCAATCGTATGCCCAATGTAATTACACTGCATAACCTTTTTGGAGATAAGTTTGACCTTTCGCTTCAGAACGATGCCGCCTGGTATAAATGGATATGGCTTAAAAATCACTTGAACGATTCGATTGGCATAAAGGTTGAAAACCTCGATAAACAAAACATCCGGGTAGTAGTTGATGAATCAGTTAACTTGTCGAGGCTTACAGCTAAGAAAACGGTTGAGATCAGGGAAGTTAAGACCAACAGAAAAAATGTTCAAAAATTGATAAAAGTTACTGTTAAGGATCCTGTTCTTAGTCCCTGGAAATTCCAGGGCAATGCTTATGCCGGATTTACCCAGACATATATTAACGATTACTGGTCGCAGGGGGGGAAATCATCAGCATCGGCGCTTACCACTTTTAGCTACGATATGAAATATGCAAAGAACAAAATAAAATGGGACAGCAACTTTGACCTTAAACTAGGCCTGGTGTATTATATTCCTGATGAGGGGAACGAAACACAGCGCAACTGGCATAAGAATACCGATAATTTTGAGCTGAACACCAGGTTCGGGTATTCTGCTTTTAAGAAATGGTATTACAGTGCCGATGCCAATTTTAAATCGCAACTTTTCGATGGGTATAAAAATGTGAACGATGTGGACCCCCTTTCTTCTTTTCTTTCACCAGCTTATTTAACATTTTCGGCTGGTATGGAATATAAACCCAATAAAACCTTCGGAACTTTTGTGGCGCCTGTTTCCCTTAAAACCACTTATGTAACCGATCCGGATATTGACGAAACAAAGTTCGGACTTAACGAAGGTGACACGCAACGTACAAGGATCGGCCTTGTCGGAAAACTCGACTATATAAGTAAATTGCTGGATAATATCACTTTGAAAACAAAAAACTCGATATTTGTCAATTATGGATTTAATACCGACGGTGAGTGGCAATTTTTGAAACTTCCCGACTTCGATAGCGAAACCACTATCGATTTCAAGGTGAACCAGTTTATCTCTACCCAATTGAATATCCATTTTGTTTATGATAAAGATGTTGAGTCTACCTGGACTTCGGCCGATAATGTTGAGATGAAGGGAACCCGATTGCAGGTTAAAGAATTTTTTACCCTGGGAATTTCGTACCGGTTATAAATCATTTTTGTTTTTGAATACAAAACGATCTTTTGTAAATTTAGTGATTCCAAAAAAATACCAGGGAATGAAAGAAATTAAAAGATATTATACACTCCAGGCTTCCCCTGCCGATGTTTACAATGCACTTACAAACCAGGTTATGATTGAAATATGGACAGGTGAAAAGGCCGAGTTCAGGCCTGAGCCAGGTTTTGAATTTTCGCTTTGGGATGGTGAAATTGTTGGAAAGAATATTGAGTTTGAGCAAGGCCGTTTGATCAGGCAGGTTTGGTACTTCGACGATATAGAATCGCCGGTAACCATAAAACTTTACCCCGACAAAAAAAGCACAAGTGTTGAACTGCACCAACAAAACATTCCCGATGAAGCCTTCGAAAACATATCCGATGGGTGGGATATTGATTATTTTGGGTCGCTTGAGGAGTTGTTTAACGAGTAATTTTGCAGAAAGGATTTTTATATTCAGCCAATAGATAATTCCTGAAGAGATCTAATATCAGCTCAATAATAACTTATATATCTCAAAATTTTCATTGTCGAAAGTACAAAAGATCACTTTCTCGATGGTTTTGTTTTTTTTCAGAAAATCACTAACGGTTTCGAGGGCAATGTTTGCAGCCATCGATTTTGGAAAGTGGTATACACCGGTGCTAATATTTGGGAAGGCAATTGTTTTAACACTATTTTCTACTGCAACTTCAAGGCTTCGGCGGTAACACGAAGCCAGTTTTTCGGGTTCATCATGCAAGCCGTCGTTCCATATTGGGCCAACAGTATGAATAACAAATTTTGCAGGCAGGTTATACCCTTTCGTAATTTTTGCATCGCCGGTGCGGCATCCGTTCAGGGTAATGCACTCGGCCAGCAAGCCGGGGCCTGCTGCCCTGTGGATTGCCCCGTCAACGCCGCCGCCACCAAGTAAAGAGGTGTTGGCGGCATTAACAATGGCATCGACATTTAACCGTGTAATGTCGCCTTGTGTTAAATCAATACGGTTCATTTTTTTGCTTACAATTTAGTAAGAAAATTTGTAATTATAACGTTTTGAACTTATTATAAAGATATAGGCTTCGG
>JAFGEV010000438.1 GCA_016931385.1 Prolixibacteraceae bacterium | reverse complement strand
GTTTGTGGCATAAAAAAGGCCAGACAAAAAAGCCTGACCAAATATGAGCGGGAAACGGGATTCGGACCCGCGACCCTCAGCTTGGGAAGCTGATGCTCTACCCCTGAGCTACTCCCGCCTGTGCGCCGTAGCATTAGCGTAGGCGTACAATATACTTTATTTTGCGACCCTCAGCTTGGGATCCGCCAACTGGCGGACTACCCCTGAGCTACTCCCGCTTGTAAGCCGTAGCCTTGGCGAAGGCTTACTTGTATTGTATTCTTGGCTAAATCTTATTTAAACACCAAAGCTTATGCGAAAGCGTACATTGTGCGCCGTAGCTTTAGCGAAGGCGTACAAATTGTTCTGCAAAAATGCTAATAATTTTTTATTCAATGAACATTTCCTTACGGAAAACTTCAGTCAATTATCGTCATTTCGTTTAACAGGTAACCAGCCCCGGCAAACTTGTCAATTATGAATAGCATGTAACGCATATCAAGGGCAATGTTGCGGCACTTTTCCGGATCAAACATCAAATCACTCATTGTGCCTTCCCAGCAACGGTCGAAGTTGATACCTACAAGGTTTCCATCGGCATCAATAACCGGGCTACCTGAATTGCCCCCGGTCGTGTGGTTCGAGGCAGTAAAACAAACAGGCATTGTTCCATCTGAATTGCAATAGTTTCCGAATTCATTATCACTGTATAACTGTTTAAGTTTCTCCGGAACATCATAGTCGTAAATATCCGGGTTATCCTTTTCAATTATACCTTCAAGTGTGGTAAAGTATTTATATTTAACTGCATCGCCGGGGGAATAACCTTCTACCTTGCCATAACTTACCCTTAGCGTAAAATTGGCGTCGGGATATAACCTTTCGCCTTTTTTCATCTCAAAAAGGGCGGTCATATACAGTTGCTGATTTTGATCCACTGCTTTTTGAATTTCATAGTATTGCGGGTAAACAACAGCGCTGTAGTGATCGGATACTGCTTTCATGAGTTGATACAAATTATCATGCTTAATTTTGTTTTCCAGCCGGTTAACAGAATTATTCCGAATTATTGAAAACAAGAAAGCAGTATCAATCATTACCGATCGGTCGTATATATTAGAAAGCATTTTATCTAAAGATTTTGATTCAAATATATTCCTGAGGTCTTTTGAAAGATAATCATATGAAGTATTTTCAAAATAGTTCTTAACCATGTTGATGAACAAATTACAGTCAACATCGGGGGTAATATCTTTAAAATGATCTTTAATTTCTTTTTCAAATTCTCCGGAATTCAAGGGTTCAGAAGAATTCAATATCGATGAAACAATTGAATACATACTAAAAGCATCAACCCCCCGGAACCAGGTTTCTGTATAGTAATCGTATTCGTGCAGTGCTTTTTCAAGCAAGGGATATAGACTGTCAAACGCGGGCAAAATACCTCTGTATTTTTTCATACGGATACTATCGGCTTTCACCCATTTGATGAAATCAGCTTCTTTCTCAAGCTTTTTTTCAACAGCGTTGAGCCTGCGCAATCCTTTTATTTCTCCCTGCCATTTTTTCCAGGCATTACTGGTTGATGCAGCTTTGGCAGCGTATTTGATCCTGTTTTCAGAACTACTGTTCATTGCTTCGTTTAAAATATTCAGTTTAATATCTCTTATCGCTATCCGTTCGGGGTTACGCTGTTCGATGATCATTTTCAAAGCATGTGACGGAAGGTATTCGCTTGTCCTTCCGGGGAAACCAAAAATCATGGTAAAATCGCCTTCCGAAATCCCGCCGATATCAATAGGGAAGAAGTGACGTGGTTTGTAGGGCACATTTTCAGGGGAATATTCTGCAGGACGATTATCCTTGCCGGCATAAATCCTGAAAAGGGAGAAATCGCCGGTATGCCTAGGCCACATCCAGTTATCGGTGTCGCCGCCAAACTTGCCGATCGACGACGGAGGTGCACCTACCAATCTGACATCTTTAAAAGTTTCGGAAATAATCAGAAAATACTGATTACCTTCAAAAAAAGGCTTGATTGTTTTATTTTGAAGGGAATCAACATCGACTTTATATAAGATTTTTGAAATATTATCATTTTTAATGCTTTCAATTTCCTGAAGGTTTTCAAGTGTATCTGCCCCTTCCATAACCGATTCAGTAACATCTTCCATATGAACAATGAAAGACACTGTAAGTGCCGGGTTTGGTAATTCCTCTTCAAGGTTCATTGCCCAGAAACCATTGGTCAGATAGTCGTTTTCGAGCGAACTGTGTTTTTGAATCTGTCTGTATCCGCAATGATAGTTCGTAACAAGTAGTCCGTTTGAAGATATCAGTTCGCCTGTACAGCCCCCGCCAAACTGAACAATGGCATCTTTCATGCTTGCAACACAATCACAATATATGTCTTCAATACTAAGCCTGAAACCCATTTCGCGCATTTCTTCAATATTTTGGTCAAGCAAAATTGGTATCCACATGCCTTCGCGTGCATTGGAATATATAGCTGCAAAAAGAAAAAGGACAAGAAATTTAAATTGCCGGATCATAATGTAAATGGTTTATGAGGTAAATATTATAAAAGTATTGGCAAATTACAAGAGCAGCCTTGAGATAAAGGTTAAGGTTAAGGTTAAGGTTAAGGTTAAG
>JAFGEV010000437.1 GCA_016931385.1 Prolixibacteraceae bacterium | reverse complement strand
TTTCATTTTTCCATAGGTTCAAGTGTCATCTTTATCTTCACGTCAACCACTTTTGCAACGCGGTCTTTTACATCTTCGGGAACAGTGATGGCATAATCATCGATGTTCACCTTGAAATCACAATTTCCTGTGAGCTTACCATCTTTAACAATCAGTTTTGCTTTCTGGTTTATTTCGTGGCTTTTCCCGTGAATTTCGAGAATGCCCTGTGCAGTTACTTCATGCTCGCCGTCAACGGTGAGGTCAAGCTCAGGCATTTCCTGTATTTTTCCTTTAAAGGTCGATTTCGGGAACTCGTCCGATTCCATGTAGGTTTCGTTAAAATGCTTGTCGGCTGTTGCAAGGGGCAGCTCAAAAGCCTTAATCAGAATAATGACTACTAATTCGCCGTTTGATGCATCAAGAATGGCTGCAACCTTGTTGTGACTGCCGTCAATGTCGATGGCATCGGTGTGCGACATAAAATAGGCATAACCGGTTTTTGTCATATATTTCTGGGCATGCCCGTTAATAAACATCAAGGCAAGGAGGACGATAAAAAAGATTTTATGTTTCATTTCTTCGGGTTTATTGAAAAGACTGTTGATATGTTGAATCCTACGCGTACATCGCCTTTCCAGAAATTGTTTGTTGTATTGGCAATATAGTGATTTTCGGTAATACCGTTGGTATTGGTTACAAATACTTCAAAAGCGTGCCGCGATGTTTGATAGCAAATGCCCAACGACAGGGGATCAAAATATTCCATATTGGGCGTATTGTGTTTTTGTACAAGGAAATATTCAAGGTTTATCCTGAGCCTTTTTTCAACTTTAATGCTTGCGCCTAATCCCAGGGCAAAAATATCGTTCAAATCGTTAATGGTATTCACCAGGTTGCGGTGAACATAAGTGGGCATTATCTGGGCAGAGATTAAGCTGCCAAATTTACGCGCGATAAGTATTTGTGAAGCATATTCAAGCCGGTCGGTCAGGTTATTGTTTCGCTCCTCGTTGTCGAAAGTTTGTGTTTGGTAGTTAGCGCTAAGCAAAATGGCACACGAAACAGGCATAGTTTTAGAACCGGTCGATTGCCTCAGTATCCTGAATTTTGTGTACCCGTTAAGCGATTCGTTCAGGGTTGCCCTGCCTATGCCAATGTTCCACCAGTCGGCCGGTGCATAACTGAATTCTATCAGTGAATTTGAGTCATCGAATCCAAACGATTTGCTTGCCCCGTTGTTGAATTTTCCAAACTTGTGTGAAATACGAAAATCGATTCCGTTCTTGTTGAGCAACTCAGTCGACTTGTTATTTAAAATATTTGTCGACTGAAAAGTTCCGAAAGCATATTCAACGGGCTCATCCATTTCGCCAAGCAACATGGCTTCGAGGTCGTCCTGAGCTATGGTGTTTAGAACAATCAGGAATATAAAAGCTAAAGTGAATAATATTCTTGTGGTCATGTTATTCGGGTTGGATGGTTAAGTAATAATTGAGTTCGTCGCTTGAAAGAAAGTGGTCGAAGATGTGTATCTCGTCGATGTAGCCGCTGAAAAAGGTGTTTTCGGTATTTTGCGGGTCAGCTGAACGGCCAATGTACAACAGGTCTGTCATTGGTTCAATTGCAGCCGGAAACTCGTAAGCTGATGATATTTTATGGGCTTTGCCGTCGATCATGTATCCCTGAAAAGAGAAAGAGGCCGAATTTCCCCCGGTTTCAAAATAGAACAGGCTGTATTTGTTATAAGTATTCAGGAATTTTTCTTCGCCGAGGCTGGCCGAAGAAAATTCTGAACCGCCCTGCCTGATAACAAGGTTTGTCGCTTCGGAAGTGGCATCGACCAGGGAAACTGTTGCAGCGTTAAAACCATAGTCGAACATAACCGGCTGGTTAGGATTGGTTATGCCGCTTGAGCTGCTTGTTTTCATCCAGAACAACACGGCAATGGTATCGGAATATCCCGGTGAAATGACCAGGTAATTTTTGGCTCCATCGAGCAATAGCCCCAATCCCGATTCACCGTTCAGCCCCGGTGCATAAACAACCGGGCCGGCCAATGAAATCAATGTGTTGTTCCCGGTTGAATCGTTCAGGTTTCCGTTAAGCGGGAACCAGGCTATTTCGCCTGTAGGTTTGTTCACCGGGTTGTTAAATGCATATTTTTCCTCAATATTTTCTGAAACACATTGGGAAAAAAGAAGAATAGCCAACAGGCTTATCATCGTTAATTTATTGAACATGTGGTTATATGTATTGATAATTTTGATTAAGGGCATAAAAATAGAAAAAAATTGAAATAAAAAAGGTTTAATCCGCGGGTGAAAGCTCTGGATTTTTTATATGCAAATCCTGACAAGGTTTTGGAAACTGTCAGGATTTACATCTCCACCTCTGTATTTCCAAATAAATTTTTCCTTCGCGCCTTTGCGTCTTTGCGGTTTCAAACAACAATCCCCTCGCGCCTTTGCGGTAAAAAAAATCAGGCTGCTGAAGTGTTTTATCCCCCGAAAACATGCATTAAACGATTGAAATCTTTTTTTCACCCATCAGTCCGTTGGTGAATTGTTTTGTTTTGTAATTTCGTTGCAAATCTTTTAAATAAAAAACAAACTATGGATGCACGTGTAAAAGCTATTATAGCACACATTACAATCGTTGGATGGGTTATTGCCCTGGTCATTAACAGCAATAACAAGGAGGAATATACATCGTTTTACCTGAGGCAAACATTGGGTATCTTTCTGGTTGGCATAATATTGTCTTGGATTCCGTTGCTGGGATGGATTCTCGGCATTGTTGTTTTTGCCTTCTGGCTTATCAGCCTAATTTATTGTATTCAGGGTGACATGAAGATTGTACCTTTCGGCGAGCATTTCCAGCGTTGGTTCAGCGCTTTGTAAAACCGGTTATCAAAAGGCTGCCATCAGCAGGTCCAAGTCTTTCGTGTCGATGTTTAACTTTTTGCCGATATCTTTGTTGGTAAGGATGCCGTTGTACAGGCAAACCCCATCGCGGAACCCTTTCTGGCTTTTAATGTAATGGCTTATGCCACCTACTTCTCCAATCTCGAGCAATATTGAGGCAAAGATATTACTCAGGGCAATGGTTGTTGTACGCGAAACCCTTGCCGAGATGTTTGGCACGCAATAATGGATAATGCCTTCAACTTCGTAAGTGGGGTGCGAAAGCGACGTACAGCGGGTAGTTTCAAAACAGCCGCCCTGTGGGGCATTCAGGTCAATTATAATTGAACCTTTTTTCATCTTCCTGATCATATCTATGGGGACTATATACTGTGGTACCGAGTTGAAAGGTTGGGCGCCAACAACAACGTCGGCCGAGGAGAAGGCTTTTTTCAATACCCTGGGATAATAAAGCGAGGTAAATATTTTTTGGTTGAATTTCCGTTCAAAAGTCCTGAGTTTGGCCACCGAATTGTCAAAAATCTTCACTTCGGCGCCTAATCCTATTGCAGCCCGAGCGGCTGATTCTGCGGCAGTTTCAACGCCAAGGATAATCACTGCCGCGGGGGATATGCCTGTAACACCGCCGAATAAAACCCCTTTCCCACCGGCATTACTGCTTAGTAACTCACTGGCTACTGTCATGGCCACAATGCCCGAAATTTCGCTTAACGATTGCATTACCGGCAGTGCTCCCGTTTCATCTTTCATATATTCGAAGGCAATGGCAGTTATCTTCTTCTGCATCATCAGCCTTATGGTTTCTTCTTTTTGGTTGTTGATCTGGAGCATTGAAAACAGAAACTGGTTGCCCCTCATCAAGGCAACTTCTTCGGTTGAGAAGGGAGCCACTTTAAGCATATAATCGCATTGAAAAACATCGGCCTTGTTTTTGCTGACCATTGCCCCGGCGCTTGAATATTCAAGGTCGGAATAGCGGGTTTTTTTCCCGGCTCCGCTTTCAATCATTACTTCATGCCCCGAGGTAGTAAGTATTTCTACAGCCTGAGGGGTAAGCGGCAGGCAGTGTTCGTCGTTGTTATCGTTAGCAGGTATGCCGATAACAATCTTTTGCCCCTTCGTTTTTATTTCAAGTTTCTCTTCAGCGGGAAGTAATTGTTTTTCATCAAAATGCATGATGCCAGAATCAGGTTTATGCGACATAATGGTTAAATTTGGAAGGTCAAATTACTTCTTTATATCGAAATTTACAACATGATTAACGATCAAGTGTAAGTTCCCTTTCCCCGTTTTCCTTAACGGCAACAGTAACATTAACCGTATCAGGGGGTAGCAGATCTTCAATTATTTCAGGCCATTCAATAAAACAAATGTTTCCTGAGTAAAAATATTCTTCAGCGCCAATGTCGTAAGCTTCTTTTATATTTTTCAAGCGGTAACAGTCGAAATGATACACCGGATTGCCCCCGGGAGAAGTATATTCGTTTATTAATGAAAAAGAAGGGCTGGTAATTTGTTCCCCAATGCCCAACTCTTTGCACACCGATTTTATAAAAGTTGTTTTGCCCGATCCCATGCTTCCCCTGAATGCAAAAACTTTTTTTTCGCCCATGAGTTGTACAAACCTCGAAGCCGCGTTTTTTAAATCGTTAAGGGAGTTCATCCCGATCACTTCCATAAGTATGTTCTTTTTGCAAAATTGTAAAAAAATTGGGTTCTTTTTCTTTTTCATAAAAAATTACCTCAATGGTGAAAGTTTAAATTTTGGTTTAGGTATTGGAAAATCTTTTTAAATTTGAGCATACGAAATTAAAACTATAGATTATGAATATTCCTGAAAACTTGAAGTATACACAAGAACACGAATGGGTTAAGGTTGAAGGCGATACAGCCATTGTGGGCATTACCGATTATGCACAGGGCGAGTTGGGCGACATTGTTTTTGTTGAAATTGAAACAGTTGGCGAAACGCTCGAAAAAGAAGAAATATTTGGTACAGTTGAGGCAGTGAAAACGGTTTCTGATCTTTTTATGCCCCTCAGTGGCGAAGTGATTG